>CAZSWC010000039.1:0-20211 GCA_964610665.1 uncultured Lachnospiraceae bacterium | reverse complement strand
TTATGCGCGAGTGGCTCAGCGGTGGAGCATCTCCTTGCCAAGGAGAGGGTCGCGGGTTCGATTCCCGTCTCGCGCTTTTGTTATGCATAAAAAAGAACTGTTAGATTTAGGATACTGTTTTAAAATAGTATCTTAATATGACAGTTCTTTTTTGCGTTTTCTATTATTTGTGTTATACTAAAAAGATAGAATGCAAAGGAGAAATGAATTATGTCCACAAGCACAAAATCAAGGGTATCAGTTTTCAAAAAGAAGTCAAGTGTCGATTTAATAGAGGGACCTATTGTAAAAAACATTCTGTTATTTGCAATTCCTTTATTTATGGGTCAGCTTTTACAGCAGTTTTATAATATGGTTGATGCCTGGGTAATTGGAAATTTTGCAGACAATGATGCTTTTGCGGCAGTCAGCTCTGCAGGTAGTATGACCTTTTTGATTGTCGGTTTTTTTAATGGAATTGCCATTGGCGGCGGTGTTATTATATCTAAATATTATGGGGCAAAAGATGAAGTAAATGTAGTGAAAACCATACATACGAATTTTCTTTTTGGAATCATAGCTTCTGTATTATCCACGATTGTAGGATTAATTATGATGCCATATATCCTTGTGTGGATGAAAACACCGGAAAGTGTTATGCAGAATTCCTTAAGTTATTTTACCATTTATTTCGCAGGGGTTTCCACAGTCATAATGTATAATATCTGCATGTCAATTATGCGGGCACTGGGGGATAGTGTTCACCCTTTGTATTATCTGATTTTATCTTCCATAGTAAATGTAATTTTGGATTTGTTATTTGTAGCAGTTTTTCACTGGGGTGTGGCGGGAGCAGCCATTGCAACGGTAATTGCTCAAGGATTAAGTGTGATATTATGCCTGAGAAGAATGTGCCGTGTGGAAGATTATACCCGTCTGGATTTTAAGAAAATTCATTTTTATAAAGATATTATGATAGAGGTCGTGAAACAGGGGCTTCCTACAGGAATCCAGAATGCCGTTATAAGTATAGGAAATATTACCGTACAAACAAATATCAATTCTTTTGGTTCTTATGCTATGGCGGGAGTGGGTGCGTATTCCAAGATTGAAGGATTTGTATTTTTACCGATTACAAGTATGTCAATGTCATTGCCGACCTTTGTCAGTCAAAATTTAGGTGCAAATAAAATTGACCGGGCAAAAAAAGGGTCTGTATTCGGAACCATACTTGGTATGATTACGGCAGAATTGTTAGGAATCCTTATTTATCTGGGAGCACCTGAATTTATTAAAATTTTTGTGGACACAGCGGAGTCTGTGGAATTTGGAACAATACATGCAAGAGTAACGGCTTTGTTTTTCTGTTTATTAGCTTTTAGTCATTGTGCGGCCGGTGTACTCCGTGGGTGTGGAAAAGCATTTATTCCAATGGCAATTATGCTGGCATTCTGGTGTGGTGTCCGGGTGGTTTATGTATCCAGTATTTTAAAGATAATACCACAGTTTCAGATGATATCCTGGGCATATCCATTGACATGGTCATTAAGTTCCCTGGTATTTTTGATTATTTTATTGAAAATGGATTGGACCAAGGCCTTTCGTGTTTTGTAGTCTTTTGGTGAAATTTATCCCTGATTACAATACTGAAAATGGAAGAAATGACCTATGGCTGAAATAGGAAGAAAACCTCAAAAGAAAGAGATAGAAATAAGAAAAATACAGAACCTAAGTAAAACGTGAAAGGGTTTAGTTATGAAATATAAAAAGATAAGGGGAAGGAAATATGATTTGCAAAAACATCAAAGAATTAGTTAATTACGGCTTGGCAAACGGACTTTTAAAAAAGGAAGATGAAATTTTTACAGTGAATCAGTTATTGGAATTGTTTGAACTGGATGAAATGTCCAACCTGCAGGAAGCAGATGCATTAGAAACAGATTTGGAAACTATTCTGAAAGAAATGTTAGAGTATGGGGTGGAAAAAGGACTTGTTGAAGATGATATCACCCACAAAGATTTATTTGATACTAAGATTATGAGTAAGCTTCTTCCAAGACCCAGTGAAGTAATTAGCGAATTCTGGAGATTGTACAAAGAAGTATCACCAAAAGCAGCAACGGATTATTATTATAAGTTCAGTCAGGACACGGATTATATCAGAAGATACCGTGTATGTAAGGACCAGAAATGGACAACGGCTACGGAATATGGTGAGATGGATATTACTATTAATCTGTCAAAGCCGGAAAAAGACCCCAAAGCAATTGCCGCTGCAAAAACAGCAAAACAAAGTGGATATCCCAAATGTCTGTTGTGCGTGGAGAATGAAGGCTATGCCGGAAGAGTGAACCATCCTGCAAGACAGAATCACAGGATTATCCCTATTGAGATTAATCACAGTACATGGGGCTTCCAATATTCTCCGTATGTATATTATAACGAGCATTGTATTGTATTTAACAGTAAACATATTCCCATGAAGATTGAGCATGATACGTTTGTCAAATTGTTTGATTTTGTAAAACAGTTCCCACACTATATTGTAGGTTCTAATGCAGACCTCCCCATTGTAGGCGGTTCTATTTTAAGTCATGACCATTTTCAGGGAGGCAGTTATGAATTTGCCATGGCAAAGGCTCCTGTGGAAACTGAGTTTCAGATAGACGGATTTGAAGATGTGAAAGCAGGGATTGTAAAATGGCCCATGTCAGTAATCCGCCTTTCAGGAAAAGACACGGACAGAATCATTGCTTTGTCTGATAAGATACTGGATACCTGGAGAGAATATACGGATGAAGAAGCCTTTATCTATGCATATACAGAGGAGGAACCTCACAATACCATAACCCCCATTGCCAGAAAACGGGGAGAAAATTATGAGATGGATTTGGTTCTCCGTAATAATATTACTACGAAGGAGCATCCTTTGGGAGTGTACCATCCTCATGCAAAACTTCATCATATCAAGAAAGAAAATATAGGTCTGATTGAAGTTATGGGTCTTGCGATTTTACCTGCCAGGTTAAAACAGGAAATGGAGATATTGGCAGATGCCCTGCTTACCGGAAAAGAAATCAGAAGTATAGAGATATTGGAAAAGCATGCTGACTGGGTAGAAGAATTTCTTCCTAAGTACTCTGGGATTTGTGAGGAAAATGTAATGGATATCCTACATGAAGAAATTGGTAAGGTATTTAGTAAGGTTTTGGAGGATGCCGGAGTCTATAAACGTAATAAAGAAGGAAAACGGGCTTTTATGAGATTTGTGGAGAGCATATAAGTCAGAAAAATTCCATAAAGAATGCAGGCAGACGGAGGGGAAAAGAGTGAAAGAATGGAAATTAATCTATGATACACCGGCAGCTATGTGGACCCAAGCTATGCCTTTAGGAAATGGAAGATTGGGTGCCATGATTTATGGAGGAAGCAAAGACAGAGTTTCCTTAAATCTGGCTGCTTTATGGTCAGGAAATGGAAGTGAAAAAGAAAATCCCTCAAAGCAGAAGCCGGATTGGAATCGTATTCGGGAAAAGATTTGGAAGCAGGAATATGGAGAGGCAGAAGGAAAGATTCGGGAAACGGTATTAGGAGACTGGACGGAAGCTTATATGCCGGCAGCAGAGCTGCTCCTGCAAATTGCAGAAATCAAAGAAGAAAAATTATCCTGTGAGGAGGAAAAAGATTCTTTTTACCGGGAATTAAATATTTCCCATGCTGTTTATAAAGAAAAGACAGCAAGGTATGAGAAAGAGGCTTTTGTGGATTTTTGTCAGAATACATTGACAATAAAGATAAAAGCAGTGAAAGAAAATCCCCTTTCTCTTTTTATAAAACTGAAAAGTAAACTGCCCTATGAAATGATAGAAACATCCGAAAGCTGTGTGTTGAGATTAAAGGGAAAAGCACCATCTTATGCAGCACCTAATTATTATGAATGTGAAGAACCTATAAAATATGATCAAAAATCCATAGAGTATTGTATAGAGACATATGTTAATCACAAGGATGGTTCTGTAAGAAAAGAAAAGGGTGGACTTTTCGTTGAAAATACCAGTGAAGTAATTCTTCTTTTATCCGGGGAAACGAATTTTTCGGGAGGGGAAAAACCGGAAATTCTGGAAGGAAACTCCTTTGAAAAAAAAGCCGGGGAAGCCATCCGGAAAGCTTTGCGGCAAGGATATGAGAAGCAAAAAGAAAAACATATGGAATACTATCACAGTTTTTTTGAAAGAATGGAACTGGAATTAGGAGAAGAAAAAGAAGATTTAAAACCTACGGATATTCGTTTGCGGGAAGCAGCTGACGGAATCACAGATACAAATCTTATGGCATTGATGTTTCATTATGGAAGGTATTTACTGATTTCTTCTTCTTCACCGGAAGGGGAATGTGCCAATCTGCAGGGCTTGTGGAATGAGAAATTGAGAGCTCCATGGAGTTCTAATTATACGGTAAATATTAATACAGAAATGAATTACTGGCCGGCAGAGGTCTGTAATTTAAGTGAACTGCATAATCCATTGTTTACATTGATGAAAAGAACCGCTGTAAGAGGAAAAAAAACAGCAAAAGAGTTATATGGCAGGTCAGGTTGGGTCAGCCATCATAATATAGATATCTGGGGACATTCCACACCGGTAGGTTATGGTGCAGGGGATGAAAATCCCTGTGTATATTCCATGTGGAATATGAGTTCCGGATGGCTGTGCCGGCATTTATGGGAACATTACAGCTATACCGGGGATGTGGAATTTCTAAAAACCACAGCATATCCACTAATGGAAGGAGCGGTATCGTTCTATTTGGAATCGTTGCAGGAATATGAAGGGATGTTGTTAACCATTCCCTCTACTTCTCCGGAGAATATGTTTCTGGACGAAAAGAAAGAGGCTCATGCAGTAACAATGGGAGCTACTATGGATATAGCGATTCTTAAGGAGTTGTTTGAAAATTATATATCCATGTGTGAAATTCTTGGAAAGACAGAAAAAGTAGAGGAGTGCAGAAACGCATTGGAAAAACTTCCTCCATACAAAATAGGAAAATACGGACAGCTTCAGGAATGGTATAAAGATTATGAGGAAGCCGATGTAAATCACAGACATGTCTCACATTTATATGGTTTATATCCGTCTTATACCATACAAACGCAAAAACTGAAAGATGCCTGTCGGGTTGCTCTGGAAAGAAGAGGAGGAGAGGGAACCGGTTGGTGTATTGCGTGGAAAGCTGCTTTGTGGGCAAGGCTTGGAGAAGCACAACAGGTATTTTCTATGTTAAAAAATCAGCTTAGATATACGGAGTGTGAGCAAATAAGCATAAAAGGCGGAGGAACTTACGCAAATCTGTTTTGTGCTCATCCGCCTTTTCAAATCGATGGAAATTTCGGATATACAGCAGCGGTTGCGGAATCCATTTTGCAAAGCCATGAGGGAAGAATTGTTTTCCTTCCGGCGCTTCCAAAAGAATGGAAGGATGGTTTCGTAAAAGGCATCAAAGCCAGAGGCGGGTTTACGGCTTCTTTTGCATGGAAAGACAGTAAAGTAACGGAATATGAAATTTGCGCCAAAGAACCCATAGAGGTTGTGCTTTTTTGCAATCAGGAAGAAAAGGTATTAAAATTTACGAAGGATAGGCTAAGAATTACAAATATAGACAGCAAGTAAAAAATTTGTGTTGTTGACAGACAGGGTAAAAGGAAATATGAAAATAGTACTTACAGCAATTAATGCGAAATATATCCATTCCAATCCTGCGGTTTATTCTCTGGCTGCATATGCAGGACAGAAGTTAAGGACAGAAGAAAAGGAAAAATGCCAACTTGAAATTGCAGAATACACCATTAACCATCGTGTTGAAGTGATTCTGGCGGAGCTTTATAAGAAGAAACCGGATGTGCTGGCATTTTCCTGTTATATCTGGAACTGGGAATATGTACAGGAAATGATTATAGAGTTGAATAAGTTATTACCGGATACCCTTATTTTTTTAGGAGGACCGGAAGTCTCTTTTACACCAAAAGAGATTTTAAAGCAATACCCTTTCCTTGCAGGGATTTTAATCGGAGAAGGGGAAGAAACTTTTTTGGAATTGTGCAGGGTATGCTTGAAAAAAGGGGAGATTCATTCTGTTTCCGGCATGGTAACCAATAAGAATATGGCAGGTCCTAAGGAAATGAGAGAAACGTGTGCTGAACCCAGAGGACTTATAAATATCAATGATATTCCATTTTTCTATGACAATATGGAAATGTTTAAAAACAGAATTGTGTATTATGAAAGCAGCAGAGGATGTCCTTATCGATGCAGTTATTGTTTATCTTCCATAGACAAAACGGTTCGGCTGCGTGATTTAGGACTGGTAAAGAAAGAATTGCAATTTTTTCTGGATTTAAATATACCGCAGGTAAAATTCATCGACAGAACCTTTAACTGCAACAGAGAGCATGCCTGCGAAATATGGCAGTATATTTGTGACCATGATAATGGCATTACCAATTTTCATTTTGAGATTTCTGCGGATATCATAACAGACAGAGAGCTTGCCATTTTAAAAAAAATGCGTCCCGGACTTGTACAGTTAGAGATAGGAGTACAATCGACGAATCAGAAAACGATTAAAGAAATCAATCGAGTGATGGATGTGGAAAAATTACGGCAGGTAGTGGCACGTATTCACAGTTTCCAAAATATACATCAGCACCTAGATTTGATAGCCGGACTTCCTTTTGAAGATTATATATCTTTTCAGAACTCCTTTAATGAGGTGTATTCTATGAAGCCGCAGCAGCTTCAATTAGGATTTTTAAAGGTTCTAAAGGGGGCAAAGATGTGGGAAAAGGCCAAAGAATATGGAATTGTCTATACTGAAAAACCACCATACGAGGTACTTTTTACGAATTGGATTAGTTACGAAGAAATCCGAAAATTGAAACAGATAGAAGAAATGGTGGAAATGTACTATAACAGTCAGCAGTTCACATATACTATGGCAATGTTGGTACAGGAATTTGAATCTCCTTTTCAAATGTATGAAGCTTTGGCTGAGTTTTATGAAGAAAAAGGTTATCTTCTGCAAAATCCTGCCAGAAGTTATCGTTATCAGATACTTCTGGATTTTTGCCGTGAGATTTTACAAAAGAAGCAAGCCGGTATGGATTTAGAAGAAACAGGAGAAGTTTCGAAAAAACAGGATATGTATCGGGAACTTTTAACCTTTGACCTGTATTTAAGAGAAAAAATGAAAACCAGACCTTCCTTTGCAAAATCTCAGGAGGAACTGAAGGAGGTTTCCAGAGAAATCTATCAAAGGGAAGAGGAAGAAAGACATCTGTTGCCCGGTTATAGAGAATATAATAGTAAGCAGATGGCGAAAATGACTCATTTGGAGGAATTTTCTTATGCAGTATGGCAGCAGGGGGATTGTAAGAAATTGGACGAAACCAGACTGGTGATTTTTGATTATAATGAACGTAATCCGTTAACAGCAGAAGCTGTTATCATAAAGTTATGAAATAAGTTCGTAAAAGGCGGCTGCAAGAGCTAGTTCCTCAGTAATCATGGAGTAAGCAGGGAGCAGAAATGAAGAAAAATACCAAAGCAATACTAGAAGCACTGGAAAGAGAATATGGAACGGAGTATGTGTGTTATCTGCACCATGAGAATGCATTACAGCTTTTAATCGCTACCATGCTTAGTGCACAATGTACGGATGCCAGAGTTAATATAGTAACAGAAAGTCTGTTTCAAAAATATGTGACGGCAGAAGATTTTGCCAATGCAGATTTGAAAGAGTTGGAACAGGAGATTCATTCCACCGGATTTTATCATAATAAAGCGAAAAATATTATTGCCTGTTGCAAAGAGCTGGTAGAAAAATATGAAGGAGAAGTTCCGAAAGATTTGGAGTCATTGACGAAACTTGCAGGTGTAGGACGGAAAACAGCCAATGTGGTGCGCGGCAATATCTTTCATGAGCCAAGTGTAGTGGTAGATACCCATGTAAAGCGGATTTCAAAAAAGCTTGGACTTACCAAGAATGATGATCCGGTGAAGGTGGAATTTGACCTGATGAAAGAATTACCGAAAGATAAATGGATTCTTTGGAATATCCATATTATCCGGCTGGGAAGGACCATATGTAAGGCACCTACTCCCAAATGTGAGGAATGTTTTTTAAAGGAACTTTGCCCAGAATATAAAAAGAAAAATAAGAAATAGAAATATTGCATATAAAAAGAATTGCAGTAAGAAAAAATATAGGGAGTCGTTATGCAGGGAGTACAGGATTTTGTATGTATCGATTTGGAAACCACAGGTTTAAATCCTAAAAAAGACAGAATCATTGAAATCGGTGCAGTGAAGGTAAGAGATGGAAAAATCATAGATACCTTTGAACAGTTAGTGAATCCAAAACAAGTATTGGAAGAAAGAATCGAGGTTCTTACAGGGATTGCTTCAAAGGAATTGGAGGATAAGCCTGTGATAAAGGAAGTATTGCCTGCCCTTCAGAGTTTTTTGGGCGAAGATGTGCTGGTGGGACATCGGATTTTGTTTGATTATTCTTTTTTAAAGAGGGCCTTTATTAATGAAAAGATTTCTTTTGAAAGAAAGGGAATTGATACCTTAAAATTGGCAAGAAAATTTGTAACGGAATCAGAAAGCAAACGACTGGAAGCCCTCTGCCAATATTATGGTATCCGGTATCGTGCCCATCGGGCCTTGGAGGATGCCAGGGCAACGGTGGAATTGTATCAAAAGCTGACAGAAGAATATTATAAAGAAGAAGAATTTGCACCAAAACCGTTGCAGTTTAAGATAAAAAAAGAGAGCCCTATTACTAAGGCTCAAAAAGAACGTTTGACGTTGCTTTTGGCAAAGCATAATCTTGAATGTAAATATGAGATTGCATCCCTGACCAGAAATGAAGCTAGTCGGTATATGGATCAAATTCTTGCAACTTACGGACGATAGAATCTTTACGGGAGGTTGAAATGTGTTCAGCCTCTTTTTTTAATGCTTCTATTTTTTCTGTTTGTCCCATATGAGCATAAATTTTTGCAAGAAGCATGTAGGTAGCACTGATATCCGTACCGATGGAAACGGCATATTCAAAAACCAAAAGTGCGGAAGGTTCATAGCCATCCTGATACAAAAGATTTCCATAGTTATGCAATAATGTAATAAGTTCACTGTAATTGGTGTCCCACTGGGTTAATAAGGGTAAGTTGGCAACACCATATTTAAACTTCAAATCGGTATTGGTATATTCATTTAAGTTTACTATTTTTTCGTTTTCTAAAGCAATGAGCCGGGAAAGAATCTCCTTTAGTTCTTCGTGTTTTGAAAGAAAATCAGAGCAGTTCCGGTCTCCTAAGAGATTTAATGGATAAAAAGAAGATGCCTGAAACTGAATATAATTCAAATTATCCAGATTTTGTTTTCGGACATTGTTTGCTGAGATTTCGTTTTGCCAGAACATATCCTCAGACTGAGCTTCTGATTTTTTTCCTTTTCGTATATTGTACTGTAATATGAGAACAAAGATTAGAAAACTTGCAAAAAAGGGGAATTTCATATATAATATCCTTTCAGAAATATAAGTTGGGAAAGGTGTGGTAACTATGTTTAATTTTCATAATTCCAAAACCAAGAAAATGATATCCTCTATTATCATTCTTATTTTAGTTCTTGCAATGGTAGTTCCTACATTAGCATCTTTGATTATGTAAGAAAAAGCCTAAAGTCATTGTAACTTTAGCATATTTTGGGCAGCTTAGCAAGAAGAAAGCTTATGAGGGGGATAGAATGCGGCCGGGTAAATTTAGTGAAAGTGTATTGAAACGTTCTGTGTTAAAGCAGCTAAAAACGAAAAGAGAGGAAATTATCAGAGGGGCAGAAGTAGGAGAAGACTGTGCCTTTTTTTCGTTTGAGAAAGAAGAAGGAGTGCTAATAAGCACTGCTCCCATTATCGCAGAAGAAGTTCAGGATATTGCAGCAGGCGTGACAGCCATTGTAAATAATATTGCAGCCGCAGGAGGAGAGCCTGTAGGTATTATGATGTCTTTTGTTTTGCCGGATAAGATATTAGAATCGACAGTTCAAAGAATATCCGGTGAAGTAGAAAGGATATGTCAGAAATTGAATTTGCAGGTGGCCGGTGGAAATACACAGATTACAAAGGCAGTAAAAACACCAGTGTTGAATGTAACTGTATTTGGAAAAAAGGAAATAGAAAAGCATGAAAAGTTTCATACTTATAAAGCAGGTCAGGATATTCTTTTGACAAAATGGACGGGACTGGCAGGAACGGCAATTCTTGCGGGAAAAGAGGAAGGAAAACTGAAAGAAAGACTTCCTTCTTATATTGTAGAAAATGCCGCTTCATTAAGAGAGCAGATATCGGTGCTTTCTGAAAGCCGTATTGCCATGAATATAGGAGTATCGGGAATGCATGATGTTTCCAGAGGGGGAATTTTTGCAGCACTTTGGGAACTGGCAGAAAGAGGGAATGTGGGAATTGAGGTAGATTTAAAGAAGATTTCCATACGTCAGGAAACTATAGAGATTTGTGAGGTGTTGGGAGTAAATCCCTATGAACTATATGGGGCAGGTGCTTTATTGATTGTTTCAGATAAAGGGAATCAGCTGTTATATGAATTGGAAAAGGAACAGATTCCTGCAGCCATTATTGGAAAGATTACGGAGGGAAACAAAAAAGTAATTTTAAATGGGGAAGAAGTTCGATATTTGGACAGACCTAAGAATGATGCCATAGAGCCCTGGTTAAAGGAAGAAACCAGATAAAGTGAGAGGAACGAAGAAAAATGAACATTATTTTACATCAGCCGGAAATACCGGCTAACACAGGGAATATCGGAAGAACCTGTGTAGCAACAGGTACGGTTCTTCATCTGATAGAACCTTTGGGATTCAGTTTAAGTGAAAAAGCAATCAAGCGCGCGGGAATGGACTATTGGGAGCATCTGGATGTAAGACGTTATATTAATTTTGAAGATTTTTTACAAAAGAATCCCGGTGCGAAAATTTGGATGGCAACCACAAAAGCAAAACACGTATATTCTGATGTAGAGTTTGGACCGGATGATTATATTATGTTTGGAAAAGAAAGTGCAGGTATTCCGGAGGAAATTCTGGTGGATTATGAAGAAACCTGTATTCGGATTCCCATGCTGGATAAAATAAGATCTTTAAATTTATCTAATTCTGTGTCTGTTGTTTTGTATGAAGCATTGAGACAAAACAATTTTGCAGGAATGCAGACGGAAGGAAATCTTCATCATTTACAGTGGAAAAATGAAACATAACCATGTCATAATTTACAAATAGCAGGAGAAAGTTAAAGGCGGCAAATTACAGCCCTTTAAACTTACTTCTGCTATTTTTATAAAATCAGAGTTTTTCTTCATTGTCTACAATTGGGAGAGAAAATACAAATTCTGTTCCGACTCCTTCGGTACTGACAACATTAATATGTTCGTTATGAGAACGAATAATTTCTTTGGTAATGGAAAGACCTAAACCGGTTCCTTTCTTATCTTTTCCTCTGGAGAGGTCGGTTTTATAAAACCGATTCCAAATCTGTTTTAAATTATCTTTGGGAATTCCAATTCCGTGGTCCTTTACAGAAATAAAAATTTTATTGTGCCTTTCATAGGTTTCAATTTTAATAATAGAATCTGCAGGTGAAAATTTAATGGCATTATCCAATAGGTTATAAAGTACCTGTTGGATTTTTCCCATATCTGCATTTACTATCATGACATCTCCTGTTAAAACCAGTTCGATAGCAATTTTTTTCTCAATACAAACAGGTTCAAAGGCAGCAGCACTATCACGAATCGTCTGATTGATGTCAAAATCTTTTTTTTCTAAAATCATTCCTTTGGTATTTAAATTATTTAAAGTTAAAAGAGAATTGGTTAATTTAATAAGTCTTTCGGTCTCATTTAAAACAATACCTATGTATTTAGGATACATTTCTGAAGGAATGGTTCCGTCCAGCATGGCTTCCAAAAATCCTTTGATAGAGGTAAGGGGAGAGCGAAAGTCATGGGATACGTTGGCCACTAATTTTTTTTGGTTATCTTCATTTTTAGCGATTTCTCCTGCCATATAGGAAAGAATGGCGGCCAGATATCCTATTTCATCATTGCTTTCAATTTGGAGTTCATAATGCATATTTCCACTGGCATATTGTTCTGTAGCGGTGGTAATCTTACGCAATGGCTTGTACACGACCTCTGTAAAAAAGATTAAAATAATGCCGGATAACAAAAATAAAACCAAAAATGTAATGTAGGATATTTTTAAGAGATTTTCCCGTGATTCTTTTAATGTTTGCATACTGCTGTGAATTACAACATATCCTTTTACTTCATAATCGGATGTAATAGGTGCAAATACACTCAGCATATCTTCATCAAAGGAGTCAAAAAAATTTCCGATTGTATAATAGGAGCCGACGGTAATCGTAGGGTCAAAATTTTCTATTATAATCTCATTTTCGATATTTACAGGTTTTCCGGAATCTAAAATCATACGTCCGCTGGGATTCATAATCCAGATTCGGGCAGAAAGGTAAGTATCCAAAGCATCTAATTGTTTTTTTACCGTGTCCAGTGAAGTGGCATTGTCGTAAAGGTCAGAAGCATAGGTGTTTGCAATCAAAGTTGCTTCCCGGTATAAGGCATCTGCTTTTTCGCGGCGTAAATGCTCCAAAGTAAGTCCTGATATAAAAATCGCAATGATAATAAAACTAAAAATACCAAAAATCAGATAAGCCAGACAAAATTTTAAGTATAAAGTCTTCTTCATGGGAACTCCTTTATATGTTATGAATGTATGGAAGATTTTACTTCAAATTTGTAGCCGATTCCCCAAATAGTGGCAATGCGCCATTCTTCGTGGTCTTTGATTTTTTCCCGCAGACGTTTAATATGAACATCCACGGTACGGGTATCGCCAATGTATTCATAGCCCCAAATCTGGTCTAAAAGCTGTTCCCGGGTGTATACATGGTTAGGAGAAGAGGCTAAAAAGTACAATAATTCCAATTCTTTTGGTGGCATATCGATAATATTTCCCATATACATAACAGAGTAATTGGTCCGGTTTACGATTAAATCCGGGTATTCTACACATTTGACGGATGGTTTGGGGGCAGCCACCGGAGCAGTCTTATAGCGGCGCAAAACCGCTTTTACCCTTGCAATCAGTTCTTTGGTATCAAAAGGTTTTTCTATATAGTCATCAGCTCCAAGTTCCAGCCCCAATACTTTGTCAAAAACTTCACCTTTAGCAGAAAGCATAATGATGGGGGTGGTATGTTTGGAACGAACTTCCCGGCAGACCTGATAACCATCCATACCGGGAAGCATTAAATCCAGTAAAATCAAGTTTGGTTCAAAGGTTTCTACGGCTTTTAAAGCGGCTTCTCCATCATTTACAATTAAGGTTTCAAAGCATTCTTTTGCCAAATAAAGGGAAAGCAATTCTGCAATATTATTATCATCATCTACGATTAAGATTTTTTGTCTGTTTATCATTGTTACTCCATTTCTTTTTTATTATATAAAAACCATAATTTATTTTTTGAATTCGGCAATGGTAACACCGGCATCTCCTTCTCCAAATTCTCCCAGACGGAAGGATTTTACATATTTTACTTTCCGTAAATAATTCTGTACGGCGCTTCTTAAAGCTCCAGTACCTTTCCCATGTACAATGCGCACACTTGGTAAGTGGGCAAGATAGGCATCGTCCAGATATTTATCCAGAGCGGCCAGAGCCTCGTCTACAGTTTTTCCTAACAGATTAATCTCTGTAGAGACAGAAAAAGATTTGGACATTTTAATCTTTCCGGTGTTAGTTCGATGCAAAGCGGGAGTTGTTATGGTGGCTTCGTCAACCAGAACCAAATCTTTGATATTTGCCTGAGAACGTAAAATTCCACATTGAACATAAAGATTACCTTTAGCATCAGGCAGAGAATTTACGGTGCCTTTTAATCCCATGGAAAGAATTTTTACGGTATCCCCTAATTTGAGCTGTCCCGGTTTTAATTCTTTTCCTTTGGGTTTTTCAGTTTTTAAAGTTAATTTTTCATTTTTCTGATTGATTTTGTCGCGAAGACCACAGCGGGCTTTTTCCAAATCTTTCATGGAAGCATTTGGACCGGCTTTTTGGAAAATACGTATGGTTTCGTCCGCAGTTGCTTTGGCTTCCAGCAGGATAGTTCTTGCCTGTTCGTTGGCTTCTCTGAGGATACGTTCTTTTGTTTCATCGATTTTTTCTGCCTTTTTTTCAAGCTTTTCTTTTAAAGCAGCAATTTCTGCTTTATAAGCGGCAATTTCTGATTGTTCCTTTTCAATGGTTATCCGGCTTTGCTCTAAGGAAGCTAATAAATCTTCAAAATTTTCTTTATCATCACTGATATGCTGTTTGGCATTTTCAATAATATCCTGTCCAAGACCTAATTTGGAAGAAATGGCAAAAGCATTACTTTTTCCCGGAATGCCGACTAACAGACGATAGGTAGGACTTAAGGTTTCTACATCAAATTCGCAGCAGGCATTTTCCACAAAAGGAGTTGATAAGGCAAAGACTTTTAATTCGCTGTAGTGCGTGGTTGCCATAGTTCGGATTCCCTTATGGTGTAAAGTGGATAAAATGGAAATCGCCAATGCAGCTCCTTCCGTAGGGTCAGTACCGGCATTCAATTCGTCAAAAAGACAAAGAGAATTTTCGTCGGCTTCTTTTAAAATAGTGACGATATTTTTCATATGAGAAGAGAAGGTACTTAAATTTTGTTCAATACTCTGCTCATCACCGATGTCCGCAAATACATTTGTAAAAATAGAAAGCTGACTGCGGTCGGCAGCCGGAATATGAAGACCGGCCTGTCCCATCAATGTAAATAATCCTACAGTTTTTAAGGAAACGGTTTTTCCGCCGGTATTAGGACCGGTTACAATAAGAAGGTCAAAATCTTTTCCTAAGGAAATATCAATAGGAACTACTTTTTTCTTATCTAAAAGAGGGTGCCTTCCTTTTCGGATGTTTAAATAGTGTTCACGATTAAAAATCGGCTCTGTTGCATTCTGTTCCAGGGCAAGCAGACCTTTGGCAAAGATGAAATCCAGCTGTGTCAGGATTTTTTGGTTTTCTGCAATTGCCGGAATGTGTTCTGCGGCAGAAGCGCTTAAAGAAATCAGAATTTTCTCAATTTCTTCCTTTTCTTTTAAATCCAGTTCTTTTAATTGGTTATTCATTTCTACGATGGATGCAGGTTCGATAAAAAGAGTGGAACCGGTAGAAGACTGGTCATGAATCATACCGGTAACCTGACCTTTATATTCCGCTTTTACAGGAATACAATAGCGATTGTTACGCATGGTAATGACTGCATCCTGTAAGTAGCTTCTTAAGGAGCCGTTTACCATTTGATTTAACTGGTTATGAATCCTTTCATTAATTAAAAGTTTGGAACGGCGGATGTGTTTTAAGGCCGGGCTGGCATCATCCGCAAATTCCTCTTCTGAAAGAATGCACCTTCGAATTTCCTCGGAAAGAAAGGTTAAAGGTTCAATGGCGTTAAAAAAAACATCCAGAGAGTCTTCCGCAATCCCCTCTCTTTCTTTTCTTCCATATGTTTTAATCCGGTTTGCATTTTCTAAAAGACCGGCAATGGTCATAAGTTCAGCAGCAGAAAGGCAGCTTCCGATTTCCAAAGAGCTTAAGGCACGTCCTACAGGTTTATTTCCGCCAAAAGAAATGCTTCCCTTTTTAAATAAGCGGCTTAAAGCATCTTTGGTATGAGTCTGGTTTTGGATAATTACCTCTATGTCCGTATCCGGCTGCAAATTATGGCAAAGTTCTTTTCCCGGAAGAGAAGAAGCTTTGTCTGTCAGCTTTGCTGTGATTTTATGATATTCTAAAATTTGTAAAGCTTTCTGGTTCATATAAGTTTTTCTCCTTATTTAAAATCCCTTTGTGTGCACAAAATGTGAATATATATGTTAATTTTTAAAGAAATAACCTGGGGTTTTACAGTTGCAGTATAGCATAATTTTTGAGAAATTACTATGTACATCAAGCTTTTCATAGGATATACTGTAACATATGAAAAATATGGGAATCTGACAGCAGGTGATAAAATTGGAAAATCAACAACAGTTTGAATTTATGACAGAAAAAGTAAAGGAACGTCCTTTAAATAAGAAAAAGTTGATAAGACAAATGTTGATTACTATTTCTATGGCATTGATTTTTGGTCTGATCGCATGCCTGACTTTTTCTTTTTTGGAACCGGTACTCAGCAACTGGCTGCATCCGGAGGAAGAAATTGAAAAAATAGAAATCCCCATTGTGTCAGAAGAAATCCTTCCGGAAGATATGATGGTGCATGAGGAAGTGGTATTAGAGCCATCTCAGGAAGTGATTGATACTTTAAAAAACGAAATTCAGTTAGGAACAAAAGATTATCTGCAATTATATCAAAGTATTCATAATTTGGTGCAAAGCCTGCAAAATGTACAGGTAACAGTGACAGGAGTTACGCAGGAAGTGGATTTGTTTCAGACTTCTTATGAAACGAAAGGGAACAGTATTGGATATATTTTTGCACAAAACAGTGCGGAAATTATGATAATGGTGAGAAAGGATTTTGTTTTAGAGAATGAAAGCCTGAAAGTCACCTTTGCAGACAATAGGAAAGCAGATGCCATAATCCGGGGAACGGATGCAAATACAGGTTTGGCGGTTCTGGCTGTGAAAAAATCGGAGATGGAGGAGAACACCTTAAATTCCATAGGATTTTTGAATATGGGAAGTTCTACCTTATCCTCTTTAATTGCAAGTCCCGTGATTGCCATGGGAAATCCGCTTGGAAATGAATCTGTGGTATATGGTATGATAACTTCCATAGATACTACTGTCAGTGTGTCGGATGGACATTATAAATTACTGACGACAGATATTTATGGCAGTACGGATGCCTGGGGAATCCTAATAGATTTGGAGGGAAAACTGTTAGGAATCATTAACCAGAATCATAATAATGAAGAGGCTCCCAATTTAATTTCAGCTTTAGGAATTTCGGATGTCAGAGTGGCTCTTCAAAGAATGTCCAATGGGGGAAAAAATAGTTACCTTGGCATTAAAGGAACTGATGTACCGGCAGAAGTTTCCCGAGTGAAGAAAATTCCCGCAGGGGTGTATGTTACGGGAATCGATTTAGATTCTGCAGCAATGCAGGCAGGCATTCAAAGCGGAGACATTATTGTAAGTATGGGTAAGAATGAAATTACTTCTTTTGCTGATTATGTGAAAGTTCTGAATACATGGAATCCCGGAGAAAGCCAGACCATAAGCCTGATGCGTCAAAGTCAGGGAGAATACAAAACTGCCAAGGTGGCGGTTGTAGTTGGCAGCAGAGAATAAAGATAATAAATATAAAATATAAAGGAAAGAATAGAGAGTAGGAAAAATGAAGTATATTAAAGATTATAAAGATGGTGACAGAGTATTTGATATTTATTTGTGTAAGTTTAAACAATCCGCAGTTACGAAAAATGGGAAACCCTATGAGAATGTAATATTGCAGGATAAAACAGGAACCATAGATGCAAAAATCTGGGACCCGAATAATGCAGGAATTTGTGAATTTGATGCTTTGGATTATATAGAAGTATATGGGGAAGTAAATTCTTTTCAGGGGGCATTGCAGGTAAATGTAAAGCGGGTAAGAAAGTGTCAGGAAGAAGAATATAATCCGGCAGACTATCTTCCGGTCAGTTCTAAAAATATAGAACTTATGTATACAGAACTTATGGAATATATTTCCAGCATCAAAAACAAATATCTGAATACTTTGTTGGAAGAATTATTGGTAAAAGATGAAAAAATGGCCACTGCTTTTAAAAAGTCTTCTGCTGCAAAAAGTGTACATCATGGATTCGTGGGAGGATTGTTGGAGCATACCCTAAGTGTGGTGAAACTCTGCGATTATTATTGTACGGCATACCCTGTTTTGAACCGGGATTTGCTGCTTACGGCTGCCATATGTCATGATATTGGGAAAACAAAAGAATTGTCTCTTTTTCCGGCCAATGATTATACAGATGAAGGTCAGTTTTTAGGTCATATTATTATCGGAACCGAGATGGTAGGAGAAAAAATCCGACAAATTCCGGATTTTCCGGCAAATTTGGCTTCTCAGTTAAAGCACTGCATTCTGGCACATCATGGAGAATATGAATATGGTTCTCCTAAAAAACCTGCAATTATTGAAGCGGTAGCTTTAAATTTTGCAGATAATACGGATGCCAAGATTCAGACCTTTACGGAACTTTTGCAGGGAACAAAGGAAACAGGATGGCTTGGTTTTAATCGGTTGTTTGAATCGAATCTGAAGGTAACAAAGTTAGATTAGTTTTTTAGGATTGGAAAATCCGAAGAGTTGAGGAAAAAGTTTTCCTTATGTAATAAAAAGGGAAAATGAGGGGACAAAACGAGGATTTTAAGAGGATGGAATTTAAGAAAAATGAGATATGCCGTGTAACCATAGAAGATATCGGAATGGATGGAGAGGGCATCGGAAAAGTGGATGGCTTCACGTTATTTATTAAGGATGCGGTTCTTGGAGACGAAGTAGAAGCCAAAATTATGAAAGTTAAGAAAAATTATGCTTATGCAAAATTAGAGAAGGTGGTGGTACCTTCTCCTTTTCGCGTGGAGCCAAAGTGTAGGTTTTATAAGCAGTGCGGCGGATGTCAGATTCAGGCTATGAGTTATGAAAAACAGTTGGAGTTTAAGCATAATAAGGTTCGGAATCATCTGATTCGTATTGGTTTACTGGCACCGGAATATGTGGACAGCATTATGGAATCTCCGGTAGGAATGGAAATACCGTTTTACTATAGAAATAAGGCGCAGTTCCCTTTTGGAAAAAATAAAGAAGGAAAAATTATTACCGGATTTTACGCCGGAAGAACACACAGTATTGTAGAAAATACGGATTGTGCACTGGGGGTACCGGAAAATAGGATAATTTTAGAAAAAATTCTAAAATATATGGAAGAAGAAAAAGTATCCGCTTATGAAGAGGATGCTCATAAGGGACTGCTTCGTCATGTATTGATACGGAAGGGGTTTGCTACAGGTCAGATTATGGTTTGTCTTGTACTGAACGGGAATACTCTTCCGGCAAAAGAAAAACTGGTGCAATCCTTATTGGAAGTGGAAGGGATGACCAGTATCAGCATTAGCATAAATAAGGAAAAGACCAATGTAATTATGGGAAAAGACATCTGTCTTCTGTATGGAAAGGGGCAGATAGAGGATGAAATCGGCGGCATAACTTTTAAGATATCTCCTCTTTCTTTTTATCAGGTAAATCCGGTGCAGACAGAAAAGATTTATGCACAGGCATTGGAGTATGCTGCACTTACAGGCAGGGAGACGGTATGGGATTTGTATTGCGGAATTGGAACTATTTCTTTGTTTCTGGCAAAAAAAGCCAGACAGGTATATGGGGTGGAAATTATTCCTCAGGCAATTTGTGATGCGAAGGAGAATGCAGAACGAAATGGCATAAAAAATGTAGATTTCTTTGTGGGAAAAGCAGAAGAGGTTCTGCCGGAAAAATATGAAAAAGAGGGAATCTTTGCAGATGTAATTGTGGTTGACCCTCCCAGAAAAGGCTGTGACGAAGCCTGCCTGTCCACCATGGTACAGATGCAGCCGGAGAGAATTGTGTATGTAAGCTGTGATTCGGCTACTTTGGCAAGAGATGTGAAATACCTTGGAGAAAATGGCTATAAGGTCGTAAAGGCGCGTATTTTCGATAATTTTTCGCAAAGTGTACACGTTGAGACGGTTGTTAAGTTGGTTAGAAAAAAGCCTGACGCATATATCGACATTACAGTTGATATGGATGAGCTGGATTTAACAGCTTCTGAAGCGAAAGCAACCTATCAGCAAATCAAAGATTACATTTTTGAAAAGCATAATGTGAAAGTATCGTCTTTATACATTGCACAGGTAAAACAGAAATACGGAATCATTGAACGAGAAAATTATAACAAGCCTGCTGATGAAAATGCAAGACAACCGAAATGTCCGCCGGAAAAGGAAGTTTTGATTGAAGAAGCATTGCGACATTTTAAGATGATATCATAGAATGAGGAGGACTATAACAGTATGGATA
>CAZSWC010000038.1:0-20464 GCA_964610665.1 uncultured Lachnospiraceae bacterium | reverse complement strand
CCAGCTGTTGGTTCAGACAGTAAAGATACAGGGAGTCCTCGGGGGAAAGTTCCGGTATCACTAAGACCTGTGTAAGATACATTTCGTTTTCTATATAATACACTCCGGGAAATGGTTTTGCAATAGTTTTACTACATTCTTTCGTGAAAAGTTTAAAAAGATTTTTGGGATAGTGGAACGTAGGGAAGGCAAAAAATAAATGGCATCTGAGGGAATGCTTGTAAAAAGAAGCCCAGATAGGTATAATAAAAAGAACGAAAACTTATAAAAATGGAAAGAAAATATAATATAAAACCACCAGTTTGCAGTGAAAAAGAGAATACAGACAGGAGAAATTTAAATGGCATTTGCACACTTACATGTCCACACAGAATATAGTCTGTTGGATGGTTCCAATAAAATAAAAGAATATGTAAAAAGAGTAAAAGAACTGGGCATGGACAGTGCTGCCATTACGGATCATGGAGTCATGTATGGTGTAATTGATTTTTACCGTGCAGCAAAAGAAGAAGGGATAAATCCCATTATAGGCTGCGAAGTTTATGTGGCACCGAATTCTCGTTTTGATAAAGAATTGACCGGTGGCGAGGATCGTTATTACCATCTTGTTTTACTGGCAGAAAATAATACCGGATATGCGAATCTGATGAAAATTGTCAGTAAGGGATTTACGGAAGGCTATTATTATAAGCCTAGGGTAGATATGGAAGTTTTACAGAAGTATCATGAGGGGATTATTGCCCTGTCAGCATGTCTTGCGGGAGAAGTTGCAAGATATCTGCAAAAGGGGCTTTATGAGGAAGCAAAAAAGGCGGCTTTAAAATATCAGGCTTGTTTTGGAAAAGAAAATTATTTTTTTGAATTACAAGATCATGGGCTTGCAGAGCAGGCTATGGTAAATCAGGCACTTCTTCGAATGAGCCGGGAACTGGATATTCCGTTGGTGGCTACTAATGATGTCCACTATACTTATGCGGAAGATGAGAAATCTCATGATATTCTTCTTTGTATTCAGACAGGAAAAAAGTTGTCTGATGAAAACAGAATGCGTTATGAAGGGGGACAGTATTTTGTAAAAAGTGAAGAAGAAATGAAAGCACTGTTTCCTTATGCCTGGGAAGCCGTGGAAAATACCCAGAGGATTGCAGACAGATGTCATGTGGAAATAGAATTTGGAGTAACCAAGTTACCGCATTTTGAAGTACCGGAAGGCTTTACCTCTGAAACCTATCTGTATAAATTGTGCTACGATGGTTTAAAAGAACGTTATGGCACAAAAACGGAGAAAGAGAAGGAAACTGGCGGAGAGATTACAGAGGATGAGTTTGAAAACCGCCCCCCAGGAGACAGCGGACAAACACTCGAAGAACGTCTGGAATATGAACTGGGGGTTATCAAACGTATGGGCTATGTGGACTATTTTCTGATTGTCTGGGATTTTATCAATTATGCCAGAAAACAGGGGATTCCCGTTGGCCCGGGGCGTGGTTCGGCGGCAGGAAGTATTGTGGCATACTGTCTGCATATTACGAATATTGATCCTATAAAATATTCTTTGCTTTTTGAGCGTTTTCTAAATCCGGAACGTGTTTCCATGCCGGATATTGATATTGACTTCTGCTTTGAAAGAAGGCAGGAAGTAATTGATTATGTTGGAGAAAAATATGGTGCTGATAAAGTGGTTCAGATTGTAACCTTTGGTACCATGGCTGCCAAGGGGGTAATCCGAGATGTAGGGCGAGTAATGGATTTACCCTATGCATACGTAGATGGAATTTCTAAAATGATTCCCAATGAATTGAATATTACCATCGAAAAGGCTTTGGAGATGAATCCTCAGTTGCGTCAGTTATATGAAACTGAAGAACAGGTGCAGTATCTGATTGATATGTCAAAACGTCTGGAAGGACTTCCAAGACATACCTCCATGCATGCCGCAGGAGTGGTTATCTGTCCGGAAGCTGCGGATGAATTTGTTCCTTTGTCCAGAGGAAATGATGGTTCCATTACTACTCAGTTTACGATGACTACCTTGGAAGAACTGGGCCTGTTAAAGATGGATTTTCTGGGACTTAGAACTTTGACAGTTATTAAAAATGCAGTAAACAATATTCAAAGAGAACATGGAATTTTTATAGATGTGGATGCCATTGATTATGAGGATAAAGCGGTGTTGGATTCCATTGGAACGGGAAAAACAGATGGGGTGTTCCAGTTGGAAAGTGGCGGAATGAAAAACTTTATGAAAGAATTAAAGCCTCAGAATCTGGAAGATATTATCGCGGGAATCTCTTTGTATCGTCCGGGACCTATGGATTTTATCCCTAAATATATCAAGGGAAAGGATAATCATGATTCCATTACCTATTCCTGTCCTCAGCTGGAACCGATTCTTTCTGCTACTTATGGATGTATTGTATATCAGGAGCAGGTAATGCAGATAGTGCGTGATCTGGGAGGCTATACTTTGGGACGAAGCGATTTGGTCCGAAGAGCCATGAGTAAGAAAAAGCAGTCGGTGATGGAAAAGGAACGAGCTAATTTTATTTATGGAAATGAAGAGGAAGGAGTTCCGGGATGTATAGCTGCCGGAATTTCGGAGTCTGTGGCAGAACAGATTTATGAGGATATGATGGATTTTGCAAAATATGCTTTTAACAAATCTCATGCAGCCTGTTATGCAGTAGTAGCATACCAGACGGCATATTTAAAGTATTATTATCCGGTAGAATTCATGGCAGCTCTTCTCACCTCCGTCATTGACAATCCGGGTAAGGTTTCGGAATATATTCTGACCTGTCGCCAGATGGGAATCGAAATTCTTCCTCCGGATATAAATAAAGGAGAAGCCGGGTTTTCGGTAGCAGAAGGCGCTATCCGTTATGCTCTGACGGCCGTGAAAGGAGTAGGAAGACCGGTTATCGAAGCACTGGTAAGGGAGAGAAGAGCCAGAGGACCTTATATGAATCTGGAAGATTTTATTACCCGGAATGAAACAGGAGAAATGAACAAACGGGTGATTGAAAACTTTATTAAAGCCGGAGCATTTGACAGTCTGGGTGGTACCAGAAAGCAGTTTATGAGTGTATATATTCAGATTTTAGACCGGATTCATCAAGATAAGAAAAATAACATGGCTGGGCAAATGAGCTTATTTGACCTGGTTTCAGAAGAGCAAAAAGAGGAGTTTGAACTGAAACTTCCGGAGGTGGGGGAATATTCGAAAGAGATGATGTTGTCTTTTGAAAAGGAAGTATTAGGGATTTATGTTAGCGGACATCCTTTGGAAGAATATGAAAAATTGTGGAAAAAACACATTACGAATAAGACTTCCGATTTTTTGTGGGATGAAGAAATTCATGCGATACATGTGAAAGATGGAGCCAAAGTTACCATAGGCGGCATGATCACGGATAAAAAAATCAAATACACTAAGAATAATCAGGTCATGGCCTTCTTTAATTTAGAGGATTTGGTAGGAACTGTAGAAGTAGTGGTATTTCCCAAAACCTATGATAAGTGCAGTGAATATTTAATCGAAGATGAAAAAGTATTTATAACAGGCAGGGTACAGGCAGATGATGAAAAGGATGGCAAATTAATTTGTGAATCTATTCAAAAATTTGAAAATATACCTAAAAAGTTATGGATTAAATTTGCAACCAAGGAAAAATATCAGGAAAAAGAGGAACTGCTTTTTGCTCTCTTAGGTCATTCCAAAGGAAATGACAGTGTTGTGATTTATATAGAAGATATTCGGGCAAAAAAGGAACTTTCCCCAGACAGAAATGTATGTGCTGAACGAGAATTTCTGGCCGTTCTTTCGAAAGAATTTGGAGAAGAAAATATCCGTGTGGTTGTATAGGGAAAAATAGTTGAAATGGATTCTGAAAAGAGGTAGAATATAGCTGTTAATCGGGAAAAATTTGAAAGATACATGGAGGTTAGTATGGCACACGAAATAAAAACAATCGGCGTACTGACAAGTGGTGGTGATGCGCCGGGAATGAATGCGGTTGTCCGTGCGGTAGTCAGAAAAGCACTTATGAACGGAGTAAGTGTAAAAGGAATAAAAAAAGGATATCAGGGATTAATAAACGAAGAGATTATAGATATGAAGGCCTCCAGCGTTTCTGATATCATTCAAAGAGGTGGAACAGTTCTAGGTACAGCCAGATGCAAGGAGTTTACCACAGAAGAAGGTCAGAAGCTGGGTGCAGAGATTTGCAGAAAGCATGGGATTGACGGAATTGTTGTAATTGGTGGAGATGGTTCTTATAAAGGAGCAGCGGCATTGGCAAGAGAAGGCATTAATACCATCGGAGTGCCGGGAACGATAGATTTGGATATTTCCTGTACTGAGTATACCATTGGTTTTGATACGGCGGTAAATACAGCAATGGAAGCAATTGATAAGATTCGGGATACTTCTTCTTCCCATGAAAGATGCAGTATCATCGAAGTTATGGGAAGAAATGCAGGGTATCTTGCGCTTTGGTGCGGTATTGCCAACGGAGCAGAGGATATTCTTCTTCCGGAGAAGTATGATTATGATGAACAGACAATTGTAAATAATATCATTCGTAACAGAAAGAAGGGAAAAACCCATCATCTGATTATCAATGCGGAAGGAATCGGACATTCAACTTCTATGGCAAGAAGAATTGAAGCGGCTACCGGCATTGAAACCAGAGCTACTATTTTAGGATACATGCAGCGTGGAGGTAGCCCTACCTGTAAAGACAGATACTTTGCATCCATTATGGGAGCTTATGCAGCAGATTTGCTTTGTCAGGGTAAGAGTAATCGTGTGGTATGTTATCAAAAAGGTGAATTTGTAGATTATGACATTGAAGAAGCACTGGCTATGACAAAAGAAATATCAGAATATGAATATCAGGTAAGCAGATTGCTTTCCGGTAACGTATAGAGTGCAGAAGGCTGTCGCATTAAGAAAATTGACTGGGAAAATGAACATCGGGTATAAATAAAGTATTTTGGTATGGAGAGGAGACTTTATTTGTGATTGCGCTGTTTGTTTTCGAACGTAATCTTAATGCGTCAGCTTTTTTAATATAAAGAAAGAGAAGAATGGAATGATGAAAGGAATACTGGAGAAATTAAAAAACTCTTATATCAGACTTATTGCCGCAGGTTTTGGTTTCCTGATTCTTACAGGAAGCTTCCTTTTGTCCCTGCCGGCAGCCACAAGAACAGGGGAGAAAATGTCCTATATGGATGCCTTGTTTACGGCCACATCTGCGACCTGTGTTACGGGTCTGATTGTGACAGATACTTATACCAACTGGACTTTGTTTGGGCAGCTTGTAATTCTTGGTCTGATTCAGATTGGCGGGTTGGGATTTATTACCATAGGAGTTTATATTGCGGTTTTATTAAAGAAAAAAATCGGACTTTGGGAAAGAGAAGCCATTCATGAAAGTGTCAGTACACTTACCAGTGCCGGAAGTGTAAAATTAACCAAAAAAATCATACAGGGAACTCTTTTGATAGAGGGAATTGGGGCAGCCTTGCTTTCCTGCAGGTTTGTACCTTTGCTTGGATGGAAGGAAGGAATTTACTATGGAATCTTTCATGCCATATCGGGATTTTGTAATGCAGGATTTGATTTAATGGGCAGATGGGAGCCTTATTCCTCCCTCACCCTGTTTAAAGGCGACGTTTTAGTAAATACAGTGATTATGCTGCTGATTACTTTGGGTGGCTTAGGATTTCTTGTGTGGGATGACTTGCTTCAAAATAAATGGCATTGGAAAAAGTATTTGCTTCATACCAAAATGGTGTTGACAATTTCCGGGATTTTGTTATTTGCAGGAGCTTTCCTTTTTTATCTGTTTGAAAGACAGAATGTGTTTGCAGGATTGTCACAAAAGGAGACCCTTCTTTGTTCTTTGTTTGCAGCAGTAACTCCACGGACCGCAGGATTTAATACGGTGGATATTGCGGCCATGACGGATGGCAGCAAGCTTTTGACCAGTATACTGATGTTTATCGGCGGAAGTCCCGGTTCTACGGCGGGAGGGATTAAAACCACCACCGCAGCAGTGATGTTTTTGTCAGCGGCAGCAGTCATTGGTAACAGTCATGGAACGAATATATATGGAAGAAGGTTGGAAGAAAGTGCTATCCGAAAAGCAAGTACCGTGTTTTTTGTGAATCTGACGTTGGCAATGGCTGCAATTATGGCCATATTGGCAATTCAACCCTTGGAGTTTATGGACGTTTGTCTGGAAGTGGTTTCCGCAATCGGTACCGTGGGAATGTCTACCGGTGTCACCAGACAGTTAGCTCCCATTTCAAAATTGATTATGATAGTATTAATGTACTGCGGACGGTTGGGAAGTCTGTCTTTTGTACTGATATTTGCCCAAAAAACAAAAGTACCGCCGCTGTTAAATCCACAGGAAAAGATTTTGGTAGGGTAAAGAGTAAATAAGGCAAATGAAAATACAGGTAAAAGCATATGAAATCTGTTTTTAGAATCATAGATTTAAGGAGAAGAAAAAATGAAATCGATATTAATCATCGGTCTGGGAAGGTTTGGACAGCATCTGGCATCTAATATGGTGGAATTAGAAAATCATGTTATGATTGTGGATAAGGAAGAAAAAAATATAGAAAATCTGGTGCCTCTGGTAACCAGTGCCAAGATAGGTGACTGTACCAATCCTGAAGTTTTGCGGGGATTAGGCGTTGCTAATTTTGATATTGTTTTTGTCTGCATAGGAACAAATTTTCAAAGCAGTCTGGAAATTACCAGTCTGGTAAAAGAAATGGGGGCTAAATTGGTGGTCAGCAAGGCTACCAGAGATATTCAGGCAAAATTTCTGCTTCGAAACGGTGCAGATGAGGTTATTTATCCGGAAAAGGATTTGGCGGAAGAATGTGCCGTTAGGTATAGTATGGATCATATTTTTGACTATATGGAAATGGCAGATGGTTATGGCATTTATGAGATTCGTCCTTTGGAGGAATGGTGTCATAAAAGCATTCGGGAATCCAATATAGCGGCCAAGCACAGGATTTCAATTCTTGGAATCAAGAAAGAGGACGGAAGTACCCATATTATGCCGTCCCCGGATTATGTCATTTCTTCCGGGGAACATTTAATGGTATTGGCAAACAACAGCCAGCTGATGCCTCTTTTAAAACGAATGAAATAAAAAGGAAATTTAAAGCTTACCGATAAGTGCAAAAAAATGAGAAGGAAACTGAGGTGGAAAGTTGATTACAGCAGCAGGAAATAAACGAGTGAAGAATTTGGAAAATCTGATTCAGAAAGCAAAAGCCAGACGGGAGCAGAATGTGTTTATCACAGAAGGCATTAAAATGTTCCAGGAGGCAGAACCGGAGAAAATCAAAGAAGTATATGTATCAGAATCTTTTTTTGAAAAAGGGATGGAAAAAGAAAAAATTAAGCAGTGTAATTATGAGGTTTTATCGGATGAATTATTTAAAAAAGTATCCGATACACAGACACCACAGGGAATCTTGTGTGTTATGGAGCAATATCATTATGAATTGGAAGATTTTTTTCGAAAAGATAATCCGCTATTTCTGATTTTGGAAGATATTCAGGATCCGGGTAATCTGGGAACCATGGTACGTACGGCGGAAGGAGCGGGCATAGATGGCATTATTATGACAAAAGGAACCGTAGATATCTATAACCCGAAAACAATCCGTTCTACCATGGGCTCTATTTACCGGATGCCATTTCTGTATACTCAGGATTTGCCTGAGGTGATGGAACAGCTGCGAAAAAAGGGTGTGAAGCTTTATGCGGCACATTTAAAAGGAAAGCAATTTTATCATCAGTTGGATTTTAAAGGAGCCAGTGCATTTCTGATTGGAAATGAAGGCAATGGATTAAAAGAAGAGACCGCCGCTGCTGCAGATGTTTACATGAAGATTCCCATGGCAGGAAAAGTAGAATCTTTGAATGCTGCCGTAGCTTCCGTGATTTTAATGTATGAAGCGGCAAGACAGCGGATGGAGTAAACGAAAAGGCTCCTATAGGGGCGG
This sequence comes from uncultured Lachnospiraceae bacterium, assembly GCA_964610665.1. GTDB lineage: Bacteria > Bacillota > Clostridia > Lachnospirales > Lachnospiraceae > SFDP01. Next base: position 12,418 of record CAZSWC010000038.1, on the reverse strand, counting down.
GAAAAAAGGAGATTAGATATGGAGAAGAAAAGAACAATAGGTTTTATCGGTGCCGGAAATATGGCAAAGGCAATTCTTGGCGGAATCATAGAGAAAAAAGTATGGGACCCCAAAAATATCATTGCTTCCCGCAGGAAGAAGGCTTCTCTTGATTTATTGGAAGAAGAGTATGGCATCCGGGTGACCACAAAAAATACGGAAGTGGTAGAAAAAGCAGATATTATTTTTTTAGCCGTAAAGCCCCAGATGCTTCAGGAAGTGATTGGGGAAATTGCACCCTTTGTAAAAAAGGAACAGCTTTTGGTAAGTATTGCGGCAGGAAAGACCATGGAATGGATAGAAGGGCAGTTTGAAAGACGGATAAAGCTGATTCGTTCCATGCCGAATACACCGGCTAAGGTGGGAGAAGGATGCATTGGTTTTTGTGCCAATGAAAATGTAGACCGGGAAGAGGTGGAACTGGTAAAGCATATTTTTGACAGCTGCGGAACTTCTTATGAAGTAGCAGAACCATTGATGGATGTGGTAGGTGCTGTAGCCGGCAGTGCTCCGGCATTTCTGTTTCTGTTTATGGAAGCAATGGCAGATGCCGCAGTTTTAGGAGGAATGCCTCGCGATATGGCATATAAAATGGCAGCACAGACGGTAGTAGGCAGCGGAAAACTTATGTTAGAAACAGGGGAACACCCGGGAAAACTAAAGGACATGGTATGTTCCCCAGCAGGAACCACGATTTGCGGTGTAAAAGTGCTGGAAGAGAAGGGAATGCGGGGAGCTGTTATGGGCGCATTAGACAGTTGTATTCAAAAGTCTAAAAAAATATAACTGTAGATTGTAACAAAAATTAAGTTCAAATTGCTGGCTTTTTTACTCAAACTTCTGGAAAAATGGGGCTTTCTTGACAAAAACAGTATAGTTTGTTAGGATATAGCACGTAATAAAATTAATAAATTTGTAACATTTGGAGGTTTGAATGAAAGCAGAAAGCACAAAGAGCCTGCAGAAGTTAGTCGGTATTCTCTTGGGAGCCATGGTATTTTGTTCTCTGGTTCCCATAGAGGGAAAAGCAGCTAACTTGTCAGCTTTTATGAGCTTAAATGCAGGTGCAGCTACAGTAATTGATTCCATTGACAATTTGTCTAAGGAGGAAGTAAATGAGCTTGCGGCTTTAGATGACGAAGAAGAAGAAAAATACAACATTGTTATGGCTAAGGTAAATAAGTCCATGAATATTCGTGAATTGCCGGATGCAAATTCTAAGAAGATTGGTCTGTTGTACGCAGATTGCGGAGGCACCATTTTGGAAAAGACCAATGGATGGACGAAAATCCAATCCGGAAATCTGGTTGGCTGGGCAAACAATGATTATCTGGTATTTGGAGAGGAAGCTTACAATCTGGCACAGGAAGTGGGGGTATATGAAGCCACTGTTCAGGCATCCGGGTTGCGTATGAGAAAAGAAGCAAATACCGACAGTGGGGTCTGGAAACTGGTAGAAGATGGAGAAGTCTTTCAGGCAATTGAGGAATACACCACAGAGGATTGGATTGCAGTGGATTATGCAGGTGCCATAGGATATATTTCTGCGGAATATGTGTCCATAGAGTTTACCATTGACCATGGAGAAACCTTGGAAGAAATTAAAATACGGGAACAAAAAGAAAGAGAAGAGCGGCAAAGGCAGATTGTGTCAGAAGGAGCTTCTTTTATCGGAACTACAGATGAGATGCTTTTAGCGGCCCTGATTCAGTGTGAAGCGGGAAATCAGCCTTATGAAGGCCAGGTGGCTGTAGGTGCGGTTGTAATGAACCGTGTAAATTCCGGGGGGTATCCGGGCAGTATTGCGGGAGTCATATATGCTTCCGGTCAGTTTACTCCTGCAAAAACAGGAAAAATAGAAACCTTGGCGGTAAGTGGAGTAAAAGATTCCTGTCTGCAGGCGGCAAAAGCGGCTATGGCAGGAGAATCACCGGTAGGAGGTGCGACTCACTTCAGAAGAGCCGGAAGACATGAAGGAATCGTAATTGGTGACCATGTATTCTGGTAGAATATAAATAAAAATGCAGATGCAAAACAGCATTATGTGAAAAAGCTTCATTTGGTACAAAAGATGGTGCTTTTGGAAAACATAATGCTGTTTTTTTATTTATGCAGAAGGCTCACAAAAAAAGATTCTTAGGGATTTAAGAGGAAAATTTTAAGAAATCTGACCTTAGAAATTCATTGCCTGACCTGTTTAAATATAGTATATTATAGAATATCAGTAAATCTACTTAAGAATCCTATAAAGTAAGGAGGGTGTGTATGAATCCTATTTATATGTGGCTGATGGCTTTAGTTGCATTTCTGGTAATAGAAATTTCAACTATGGGACTTACAACCATCTGGTTTGCAGGAGGAGCATTAATTGCATTGATACTGGCTTTGTTGGGAGTGTCTTTTTACCTACAGCTGGGCACATTTTTGATTGTTTCCATAATACTTCTTATGGGAACCAGACCGGTGGCTATGAAATTTTTTAATCAGAAACGGGAAAAAACAAATGTGGACAGTATGATAGGAAAACAGGCCATTGTATTATCCCCTATCAATAACCTGAAGGAGGAAGGAAAAGTTATGGTAAACGGTATGGAATGGACCGCCAGAGCTTTGGAAGAAGAACAGGTGATTGAGGAAGGTGCAGTGGTAGAAATCAAAGAAGTCCGGGGCGTGAAAGTAATCGTGACGGAAAAAGGAAGGGAGTAAGAAAGTATGGGAGTTGTTGTATTTATTTTTTTATTGATCATTGTAGTTGTGGTATTTGCATCCTGTGTAAAAATCGTGCCTCAGGCGCATGCATATGTAGTAGAGCGTTTAGGAGCCTATCAGGGAACCTGGGGAGTAGGAATGCACTTTAAAGTTCCTTTTATTGATAAAGTAGCAAGAAGAGTTTTGTTAAAAGAACAGGTAGTGGATTTTGCCCCTCAGCCGGTAATTACCAAAGATAATGTTACCATGAGAATTGATACCGTAGTGTTTTTCCAGATTACAGACCCTAAATTATATGCTTATGGTGTGGAAAATCCGATTATGGCAATTGAAAACTTAACGGCAACCACACTTCGTAATATTATTGGGGAATTGGAATTAGACCAGACTTTAACTTCCAGAGAAACCATTAATACAAAAATGAGAGCTTCCCTTGATGTGGCAACGGATCCTTGGGGAATTAAAGTGAATCGTGTGGAATTAAAGAATATTATCCCGCCGGCAGAAATTCAGAATGCCATGGAAAGACAGATGAAGGCAGAGCGTGAAAGACGAGAAGCCGTTACTCGGGCAGAAGGAGAGAAGAAAGCCAGTGTTACTGTGGCAGAAGGAAAGAAAGAAGCGGCGATTCTGGAAGCAGAAGCTGCCAAAGAAGCGGCGATTTTACGTGCGGAAGCGGAAAAAGAAAGTCTGATTCGAAAAGCAGAAGGGGAAGCCATGGCGATATTAAAGGTACAGCAGGCAACTGCCGATGGTCTGCGTATGATTAAGGAAGCCCAAATGGATGAGGCTGTACTGAAATTAAAGAGTTTGGAAGCTTTTGAGAAAGCAGCAGATGGTCAGGCAACCAAGATTATCATTCCTTCCGATATTCAGGGAATGGCAGGATTGGCCACCGGTATTAAGGAAGTATTGAGTAAGTAAAAGACTCTTTCGCGGAATACAATAAGAAAAAATAAGCTGTAAAAAGGCAGGAAAAGGTATGAATTTACAAGGCAGACATTTTTTAAAATTATTAGATTATACTCCGGAAGAAATCCTGTATTTATTGGATTTGGCAGCCGGATTAAAAGAAAAAAAGAAAAAAGGGGAGCGGGTAGATGTGCTTCGGGGGAAAAATGTGGCCCTTATTTTTGCAAAGACCAGCACCCGTACCCGGTGTTCTTTTGAAGTGGCAGCTCACGATTTGGGTATGGGAACCACTTACCTGGATCCCAGTGCGTCTCAGATTGGAACAAAGGAAAGCATTGCGGATACGGCCAGAGTATTAGGGAGAATGTTTGAAGGAATCGAGTATCGCGGATATGGTCAGGAATTGGTAGAAGAATTGGCGCGGCATGCAGGGGTTCCGGTATGGAATGGTCTTACGGATGAATTTCATCCCACACAGATGCTGGCAGATTTGCTTACCATTCGGGAACAGTTGGGAAGATTAAAAGGAGTTCGGCTGGTATACATGGGAGATGCCCGTTTTAACATGGGAAATTCCTGGATGGTGACCTGTGCAAAGATGGGAATGCATTTTACCGCCTGTGCTCCCAAGGAGTATTTCCCGGATCCTGCGTTGGTTGCTCAGTGTGAAGCCATTGCCAAAGAAAATGGCGGAAGTATTACTTTGGAAGAAGATGTTAAGAAAGGAACAAAAAATCAAGATGTGGTGTATACCGATGTGTGGGTATCCATGGGAGAACCAACGGGAGTATGGGAAACCAGAATTCGTGAATTGTCTCCTTATCAGGTAAATAAAGCGGTTATGGAAAATGCAGGTAAGGAAGCAATCTTTATGCATTGCCTTCCGGCGTTTCATGATTTAAATACGGAAACCGGCTTAAAGATATCAAAGCAGTTTGGCATCACGGAAATGGAAGTTACGGATGAGGTATTTGAATCTAAGGCATCTGTAGTGTTTGAGGAAGCGGAGAACAGAATGCATACCATTAAAGCGGTTATGGCGGCAACTCTGGGAGCAAAATTTGATGAAAACTAAATGGGAAACCGAGAGTTTTAATAAAGAAGAAATTCTGAACCATATGGAGACAAAGTGGGCAGGTAAAAAGGTTATTTTTTTGTCGGAAACTGCTTCCACGAATGAGGAAGCAGTTAAGGAAGCCCAAACCGGTGCAGAGCATGGTACTTTGATTGTGGCAGACAGCCAGACACAGGGAAAGGGCAGAAGAGGGAGAACATGGTACACTAAAAAAGGTACCTGCATCGCTATGAGTCTGATTTTAAAACCGAAGATGGAAACAAAGGATGCCTCTATGCTGACTTTGGTACAGGCCATGGCGGTTGCAAAATCCATTGAAGAAGTGTGTGGTCTTGAGACAAAGATTAAATGGCCCAATGATATTTTAGTGAATAACAAAAAGGTTTGCGGTATTTTAACGGAAATGTATCTGAATAGTACAGAAATTTCTTCTATTATCATTGGAACCGGAATTAATGTAAACCAGGAAGAATTTCCGGCAGAGATTTCTCAGATTGCCACATCTTTAAAAAGAGAGAAAAAGGAAAGTCAGTCCCGTATCAAGCTGATAAAAAGGATATGCGAATTGTTTGAGCAATATTATGAGGGATTTCTTAAAACCGGTGATGTTTCCTGTTTTTTGGAAGAATATAATGAACGATTAGTCAGCCGCGAAAAAAGAGTCAGAGTTTTGGAACCCAAGGGAGAATTTGAGGGACAGGCCTTAGGAATCAATCTCTGGGGAGAATTGTTGGTGAAAAAGGATGATGGCGAAGTGGTGAGAGTATATGCCGGGGAAGTTTCCGTTCGCGGTGTTTATGGATATGTATAAAGGACTGTGTGATTCGAAGACATTTTAGGATGCAGTCTGAATTATGTAATGGTTTAAGGGAAGGAGATTATGGTACTAAAAAGGTATCATAGGAAAATCATGGAAGAAAAACAGGTGCTTTGCGGAGCAAATGCTTATGATAAGAAATATTATTTTAATCAGAAGTTTGATAAAATTCCGGACAGTATCAAAGATGAATTACATATTATCTGTGTATTGTTTACGGAAGAAGTAGGAGGAATCATCACCTTTGCCTTTGAAAAAGATGGTACCCTTATTATAGAAACCAATGCAGCAGAAGAAGATTATTATTATGATGAAATCGGAAGTGCTCTCTTGGTAAAGGAAATCCAAAGAAAGAAACAGGAACTGTTTGAGTCTTTAAGCTTGTTTTACAAGGTGGTTGTTTTGGGAGAAGATATGAATGGTTTATTGGAAGAATAGGGAAAGAGGAAAGGCAGCAGAGGTAGAGAAAAGAAATGTCTGAATTAAAAATTGGAAATGTAGAATTAGAAAATCCATTGATTTTGGCACCCATGGCAGGAGTTACAGACCTGCCTTTTCGTTTACTTTGTAAAGAGCAGGGAGCAGCCCTGATATGCATGGAGATGGTAAGTGCCAAAGCAATTTATTATAAAAATAAGAATACGGAAAGTCTGTTGAATATTCATCCTGATGAAATGCCGGTATCCCTGCAGTTTTTTGGTTCGGATGCAGATATTATGAGTGAAATGGCAAAGAAGATTGAAGAAAGACCTTTCTCTATTCTGGATATTAATATGGGCTGTCCGGTTCCTAAAGTTGTCAATAACGGAGAGGGTTCCGCATTAATGAAAAATCCGGCCTTGGTGCGGGAAATTGTTTCCAAAATGAGTAAAGCAATCCGCAAGCCTGTTACGGTAAAGATTCGGAAAGGATTTGATGAGGAACACATCAATGCGGTAGAAATTGCTAAAATCGCGGAAGATGCGGGAGCAGCAGCCATTGCAGTTCATGGAAGAACCAGACAACAGTACTATTCTGGTAAGGCAGATTGGGAGATTATTGCCAGAGTAAAGGAAGCAGTCTCGATTCCGGTGATTGGGAATGGGGATGTGACGGATGCGGATAGTGCTTTACGCATGATGAAGGAAACCCGGTGTGACGGTGTTATGATAGGCAGGGCGGTACAGGGAAATCCTTGGATTTTCAGAGAAATTCTGGCAAAGATAAATGAGGGGATTGTACTGCCTCGTCCCACTATGGAAGAAATGAAAAATACCATCATTCGTCATGCAGGATTATTGTTGGAATATAAGGGAGAGTATACAGCCATTCGGGAAATGCGCAAACATGTCAGCTGGTATACAACTGGCATTCACGGCTCTGCAAAATTTCGAAAAAATGTAAATGAAATGGAAACCATGGAGGAACTGTTAGAAACAGTTGAAAAATTATTTTCTGAAAGTTAGGTTATAAAGAAACTTTGGGGAGAGGATTTAGAAAACTGGGATTAGAGAAAATTCAGGTTGAAAACAAAGAGAAGGTAAGCTATGGTTACGATTAGTGTATGTATGATTGTAAAAAATGAGGAAAAGGTATTAGCTAGATGTCTGGATAGTCTGAAGGGACTTTGGGAAGAATTGATTATTGTGGATACAGGTTCTACTGATGCTACCAAAGAAATAGCAAAGAAATATACAGATAAAGTTTATGATTTTGAATGGAAGGAAAATTTTTCGGATGCCCGAAATTATTCTTTTTCTATGGCGAAGTGTGATTATATTTACTCCGCAGATGCAGATGAAGTTTTAGACGAAGAAAACAGAATGCAGTTTCTTTTATTAAAAGATAATCTGACTTCAGATTCCGAGATAGAGATTGTACAGATGTATTATGGCAATCAGCTTTCCCAGAATAGTATTTATAATTTTGATAAAGAATATCGGCCCAAATTATATAAAAGACTTCGGCAGTTTAAGTGGCAGGAGCGGATACATGAGGCTGTCCGTTTAGAACCAGTGGTTTTTGACAGTGATGTTGTAATTACGCATCAGCCCCACCAGCAGCATAGTGAAAGAGATTTGGCTTATTTTGAAAAAATGATAGAACAAAGAGAGGTTTTGTCGGAAAGAATTCAGGATATTTATCTTCGGGAATTATATTTTAGCGGGCAAATGCATAATCTGAAAAAAGCACATGATTATCTGGTACAGCTTGTGCAAAAAGAGGATGCAGCCAGTGATTTGTTTCAAAGGAGCATCGCCATCCTTTGCAGGGAAGCAAGGCTTCTGAAAAAAAACAGTGATGTTTTAAAGTATTCTTTGAAAGGAATTGCGGGAGAAGGAAGCAGTGAACTTTGCATGGAACTTGGAGAATATTTTTATGAAAGGAAGGAATGGGAAGAGGCCATTATCTGGTATTATAATGCGGCTTATGAGACTCCTTGCCGGATGAGTTTAAAGTCTGCCACCACCAGACCTTTGGAAAGACTTATTTTGTGTTATGAAAAGTTAGGAATGCCTAAGGAGGCAGCAGGGTATAGGAAAACTTTGGAAGAACTGAAAATGTTATAAAAGGATGTCAAAACAAGCCTCTAACCTTGACACTTATAGTAAAAGTGGTTATAATAACCCAGTTGTGGAAGGTATTGTAAACCTTGGAAATAATGGGGTTAACAATCAGTATAAAAAAGAGAGGATTACACCATGGAAGTAAAGAAGAATATCTTAACCTATGAAGGGTTAAAAAAATATGAAGAAGAATTACAGGATTTAAAAGTTGTAAAGAGAAGAGAAGTTGCTCAGAAAATTAAAGAGGCCAGAGAACAGGGAGACTTATCTGAAAATGCAGAATATGATGCAGCTAAAGATGAGCAGCGGGATATTGAGGCAAGAATTGAAGAGTTGGAAAAGATTCTGAAGAATGCAGAAGTTGTTGATGAAGATGAAGTGGACTTGGAAAAAATCAACATTGGATGTAAAGTGAAAATCTTAGACGTTGAATATAATGAAGAGTTAGAATATAAAATTGTTGGTTCTACAGAAGCAAACAGTTTAAAAGGAAAAATCTCCAATGAATCTCCGGTAGGAAAAGCATTGATCGGAGCAAAGGTAGGAGATGCCATTAATGTGGAGACACAGGCTGGGGTATTCCAGTACAAGGTATTAGAAATTCAAAGGTCAAATTAGTTTTGTAAGAAGAAAGCCGCTGTCAGTCTTTGAAAATGCAAAGGCGTTTTCAAAGAGAAGGGATGAGAATATTACAGTCCGGTTTCGTTGAAAAAATGGTGCCAGTGAAAAAGGCAGACAGAGGATTTTTTCGAATGGAGGAAAAGATGGGAGAAGTACAGAATAATAATCAAAAGACACAGGAACAGGATTTAAATCAGATTTTGAAAGCCAGAAGAGAAAAACTGGCAAATTTGCAGGCAGCAGGGAAAGATCCTTTTGTAATCACAAAATATGAACAGACACATCATAGTCAGGAAATTAAAGATAACTTTGACACCTTAGAAGGCAAAAGCATAAGTATTGCCGGTCGTATTATGTTTAAACGTGTTATGGGAAAAGCTTCTTTCTGTAATGTTCAGGATTTACAGGGGAATATCCAGTCTTATGTTGCAAGAGATAATATTGGAGAAGAGTCCTATGCAGATTTTAAGAAATATGATGTAGGGGATATTGTTGGTATCAAAGGGGAAGTTTTTAAAACCAAAACAGGAGAAATTTCTGTTCATGCCAGTGAGGTAACTTTACTCTCTAAGAGTTTACAAGTTCTTCCGGAAAAATATCATGGTCTGACCAATACAGATATTCGTTATCGTCAGCGATATACAGATTTAATTATGAATCAGGAAGTAAGAGATACTTTTGTAAAACGTTCTCAGATTATTTCTTCTATTCGTCGTTATCTGGATGGTCAGGGATTCCTGGAAGTAGAAACACCGATGCTTGTTGGAAATGCAGGCGGTGCATCTGCAAGACCATTTGAAACACATTACAATGCTTTGGATGAGGATGTTAAATTACGTATTTCTTTGGAATTGTACTTAAAGAGATTGATTGTAGGCGGTATGGAAAGAGTCTATGAAATCGGCAGAGTGTTCCGTAATGAAGGTCTGGATACCAGACATAATCCTGAGTTTACCTTAATGGAATTATATCAGGCTTACACAGATTATTACGGAATGATGGATTTAACAGAAAATATGTTCCGTCATGTAGCGCAGGAAGTATGTGGAACTACAGTTATTCCTTATGGTGATGTGGAAATCGACCTTGGAAAACCTTTTGAAAGACTTACCATGATTGATGCCATCAAGAAATATACAGGTATTGATTTTAATGAGATTAAGACCACAGAAGAAGCTAAAAAATTAGCAGACGAGAAAGAAGTACATTATGAAGACAGACATACTCGTGGTGACATCATTAATTTATTCTTTGAAGAATTTGTAGAAGAGCATTTGATTCAGCCTACTTTCATCATGGATCATCCGGTAGAAATCTCTCCTTTAACAAAGAGAAAACCGGATCAGCCGGAATTGGTAGAACGTTTTGAATTATTTATTACTGCAAGAGAGATGTGCAATGCTTATTCTGAATTAAATGACCCGATTGACCAGAGAGAACGTTTCAAGGCTCAGGAAGCAGCATTGGCAGCAGGGGATGAAGAAGCAAATACAACGGATGAAGATTTCATGAATGCGTTAGAAATCGGTATGCCTCCTACAGGTGGAATCGGTTATGGAATTGACAGATTGGTAATGCTTTTGACCAATAGCCCGGCGATTAGAGATGTACTGTTGTTCCCGACAATGAAGTCATTAGACAAGTAAAAAGTCTATAAATGCCCTAAAATCAAGCATTTGCAGAAACTCTTGAAAGACAAATAATTTGATTTGACACCAAATTGACACCAAATTTTGAAAAAACATCAAAAAAGGGGTTCTTGCACAGGTTATAGTGAAAAATAGGTGGTGTCAGATAATAAAAGTTGAATAAGACCTTATAAAAGGCATAGGTTGAGTAATTTCAATCTATGCCTTTGGTTTTGGAAATTGCGACAAATTTCCGAAACAGTTTTAAATTTAGATGGTTGAATTTTGAGCATAAAAATAGTTTTATACTTGGTCTTGATATAAATTTATTAAGAGCAGAATTATTATTTAATATTTATAGTGACAGCATCACGGGTGTTCATAAGGGGTTAAGTCTTTTTGTCATAAGTTGCATTTTTTATGAATGTGTATTTTTGTATTGCTCATAAAAATCTTCTTTTCTCATACCGGCATCTCTCCAAGGTTGTGGGCGGTCTGCTTTGGGGTAGACTGTGGCAATGATTTGGTTGACGGTACGAAGTGGTATATTTGTTTTGGTGGAAATCTCTGTATATGGCATACCGGTTAAATATAGGTTGGCAACTTCATTATATTTGGTGTCTCGGTGTTGTTTTCGTGGACTGTGCTTGTTGATAACACGATTGACGGTCCGTAAGCTGCAACCGGCTTGTTTGGCGATTTCCTTGTATTCTAATCCTTGGTTAAATAATTCGCATATGATTACATCCCGTTTGCTTTTTTGCTCCCGCCTGATTGCCCGTTCTTTCTCTAACTTTTTCCTTGTTTCCGAATTGTCACAGATACCATATTCCCCGTCAGGTAGATTAAGCATTTCAAGAATTGTGGAAGTCTTTAAAAATCGCATTTTATATTTTTCTTCATTCAAATAATTCTCGTAGGCATAATCTAACATTGTCCGTATTCTTTTCTCGGGTAATGGTACATAGAACTTTTGATTGAATGATAAAATTTCTTGTAGCACATCATCATATCCCATTACTTCTAATAGTAGATGTATCAATACAAAGCAGGTGCAATTACGATTTTCGTGTCCGGGATTTTGATGATAGGCATAATGGTCTTCTTGATATTGATAGACTGCATTTATCATCTTTCGGCAATGGGAGATATTATTACGGGATTTTCGTTTTTGAGAACCCTTAAAGTCAGGGTTAATGTGATAGGGGCTAATTCGACGGGGACCGGGTGGTTCGTCAAAGAACCCATATTCGTCTATAATTTTTGAGGTGTCAAGAAATCGGTAACCTGTTTTGGTATAGGTCACTTGCTTATGAACTTTTGGATTATAAGTTCCGGGCATACGGTAAACACCGCTTAATTTTTTTGTGGTTCCACTATCCAACTTGATTTGTATTTCGGGGTTATCAGTAAGAAGTTGGGAATGTTGCCTGAGTATCAATTCTTGCATTCTCTTGTGCATTAGTTGGAGTTTAAAATTGATTGCCCTTTCATAGATGTAAACAAATTGGAGTCCCCGGCCGCTGTTCACACAGTAATGGTATGGGAATGCATCTCCCAAGGCAATCAAAGTATCAATCTTTGATTTGTAAGCGGTAAGAGTTTTGTCTATATGGTCTTGAGGTATTCTCTTATCGTGAATATCAATATCAATAACAGTGCCGGTGGCAGCAAAGAAATTGTTGCTCCTACGGGAAACACCGCCCTTTTTCTTGGCAAAGTGATTTGCTGTGAAATAGTAGTCCATATAGGGTAATATTTCAAAGGTCTTTAGATAATCAATGAGTTCGTGCCTTGCCAGTCTGCGAATGGTAAAGAATTTTTCTTCCTTGGTTTTTCCACATAAGAAAATAATACCGTCATAACCGGTGTCGTGGAAAACATCTTCCCAAAATTCCGATACATCATCAAATGGATAAGGTTCCATAAATTTTTCATCTGTCATAAAATTTCTTCCTTTCGTAAGTTTGTAAAAACATACGAAACGGGGAAGACAGATTTCAAATTTTAGACAAGGTTATTTTTGACAACTAAAAAAGGTGGTCTAAAACCACCTTTTCCAAGAGTATGA
>CAZSWC010000037.1:0-20784 GCA_964610665.1 uncultured Lachnospiraceae bacterium | reverse complement strand
ATTTAGATTTGATTGCACGTCCGTTACCATTTCTGATATCTTCTGTTACTAACTGAATCTTACCGTTTTCATCTAATGTACAAGAACAGTTCTGAGCAGATAATAAATATTCATTGTCAGGACATCCTGTAGGATAGTCTGCTGTCTTGTCAAAGTATGTAGGCTCTAAAGCTACGGAAGAACAGGTATCTGTATTGATAATGAAAGCATCATCATGTAATACAGTGATAGGATATTTTCCACCATGTTTTGCATGAGTTAATGTAGATTTACCGGAACCTGATAAACCATATACGGATGCAACAAATTTAGAACCATCCGGTAATGTGTATTCTTTCTGTCCACCGTGACATGCTGCGTAACCATTTCTGTTAGCTAATGCCCATGCCATAGTCAAAGTACCTTTTTTGTGTTCTCCAAAGTATCTCATACCAAGGATTGCAGCACAGTTCTGGTTGGTATCAAAATAGCAAAGTGTTAATGGGTCACTTAAGCAGCTGTAATCCACATCCGGTCTGTTGCCAGGTACCCACTGAGGATCGGAGAAAATGTAAATGTCAGGTTCATTTCCGTTTCCAATCGGAACAGAATTCTTATACATTTTTACATATTCATCAGACATATACTGGAAGTTGATCATCCAGTTGTAAAGAATATTTTCTTCTCCTTCCGGAATCAAAAGATGTGCCTTTACCATAAATTCAGGGTCAAGACCTACGAAACATTCTGCATGGTACATAGTTTTCCAACGTGTCTCATAAACAGCATCCATTACTACCTTGTCAAGCTTTACTTCATCAACACCAGGTTCTCCTTTGATACGACGAGCTGCAGCATAACGACCGGTAACAGCACCATCGTTAAATAATAAAACTTTTGCGTCTTTTTCAAGACCAAATGTTTCACCATCTTTAATCGGCATATCTGTTACAACAGTACCCGGAGAATTTTTAGCTAATTCATAAGCTTCTTTTAATGTGTTTACTTTTACTACATTGTTTCCGTAAAAAGCTGCTTCGATAATAGAACGTGTTTTGGAAAAACCAACTTTACCTGCACCAATTTCGGAAATTGGATAATATGCTTTTGTTGACATATTTCTTCCTCCTTAAAATTATGTATATTTCGCCGCCAGAAGCGGTTTCTTTCTTTCATGCAGAATCTTCTGCATATCAATAAATATTATGGCAGAAGGGAAAATAAAAGTCAATATTTTTCCCTTTAATTTCCCCTCTGTTTTAGACAATTTATAATTATTTCACATTTTTTTGCAAAAACTTTTTAGATTTCTCTGGTCACTTTTTTAAGCCACTCAGCTTCCTCTTCTGTCATAAGAGGAGAGATTTTCTCATACACCTCTCTGTGATAGCGATTCAGATTCTCAATATCCTTTTTTTCCATGATGGACGGTTCTATCAACTCCAAATCAATAGGAGCAAAGGTAAGACCTTCAAAATGCATAAACTGTCCGTCTCCGTTCTTTTCTCCTTTTTTTACCACCATAATATTTTCTGTACGGATACCATGACTTCCTTCCATATAAACCCCAGGTTCGTTGGAAAGCACCATACCTTCTTCCAATACGGCTTCTTTCATTCCTTCCGTAAAACGCCACCGGATGCTCTGAGGACCTTCATGCACATTTAAAACATATCCGATTCCATGTCCTGTTCCACATTTATAATCAATATTCCTATCCCACAGCGGACCTCTGGCAAGAATATCCAGATTTCTTCCGGTACAGCCATATAAAAATCTGCCGTTTAACAAACGAAGCATCCCCATGGCAACTGCCGTATAATGCTCTTTCATTTCCTTGGTTACCGGACCTAAGGCATAAGTTCTGGTAACATCCGTGGTTCCTCCCAGATACTGTCCGCCACAGTCAATCAGCAGCATTCCTTCCGCTTCCAGTTCTTTGTAATTTTCTTCCGTTGCCTGATAATGCATCATTGCTGCGTTTTCTTTATATCCACAGATGGTAGGGAAGGATAATTCTATAAATCCTTCTGTCTGTCTTCTGAGATTATCCATATATTCTGCAGCCGAAAGCTCTGACATAGGAATTTTACCGATATTTTCTTTGAGCCATTTCATAAAACGGCATACAACAAGGGAATCTTTCAGATATACTTTCCGCATCTGCTCCATTTCCACTTCATTTTTCTTGGCTTTTAAGCTTTCCGTAGGATTTTCACCAAGCACCACCCGGGCCGATTCTTTGACCAATTTATAAACCGCATAGCTCAGGTTTTCTTTATCCAATAAAACAGAACCATCCCATACTTTATTTTTTAAGAATTCCATAATATCATCATATTCGCACAATTCAAGGGGCTGCGTCTTTAACCACTCTTCCAGTTCTTTCGTTACCGCTTTCTTTTGCAAGAACAGATAACTGTTCTCTTTCGTAATGACTGCATAGGACAATGCTACCGGATTGCATTCCACATCATTTCCACGAATGTTAAATAACCACATGATATCGTCTAATTTGCTTAAAACCAGATTATGGCACTCTTTCTTTTGCATCTCATCTCTTACCATCTGAAGCTTTTGTGTCACTGTTTGTCCACAGATTTTTTCTTCCAGGGCAAATATACTTTCACTCTTTCTGGCAGGCCTGTCTTCCCAGATTTCCTTCACATAATCCACCTGATACAGAATTCTTCCCTGCTTCTTTTCCATGATTTCTTCCATCTGTTGTCCCAGACGTGTGGTGACGGTTCTTCCGTCAAAAGCAAGAACTTCCCCTTCTTTCACTGTTTGCTCCAGATATTCTGCCGTAGTGGGTACTCCCTCTTCTGCCATGCGCATAAGCAGGATACCGGTTCCCTCCAGTTCCTTTTCTGCCTGAATAAAATATCGTCCGTCTGTCCAAAGTCTGGCACTGTCAGCTTCTACTAAAAGATTTCCATTTGAACCTGTAAAGCCGGACATAAATTCTCTTTCCTTAAAATAATCATCTGCATATTCTGAGTTGTGATAATCTGCGGTGGTAATATAATAATACTGCACCCCTCTTTCTTTCATTAACCTTCTTAATGCAGCTAATCTTTCTGTAATACCCTGATTCATATTTTTTCTCCATTCTGTCTTGATTTATTAATAAAAAATACGAAAATACTCTTTATTCTCCCCGGTATTTTCTCTTTACATAATCCCGGATTTTCTTATTATCCTCTAACATACGACAACCTACAATATAGGTACCATCGCTGTCTGTAACTCTGATTACATATCCCTTTAATGGCATATTCTCTAATAATTCAACATCTTTTACCCGTACCGTAATCATGGTAGCTTTTGCATTCATCATTTCACTGTTCTTTGTCTTTACGGCATATCCATTTGCACTGATATTCACCATTTCTCCTGAAAGAACATGACCGGAACTGCTTAATTCAATCTCACACTCTGCCTTAAGCGGCATACGTGGGTATTTTCTACGATTCACAACTTTTGGATTGCCATGAACGTCAATGAGATATTTATTATTTCTATATATAATATGAGCAGTTTCCCATTCATACACACTATTATTTACAATAATACGAACTCCATATTTTTGTTTTTTATCATAAATCATTTCTATATCATGGAATTTCAATTCCTCTACCTGGAAATTACCACTGTCATCAATCTTGGAAATTTCTCCCCGGTAATCCCGTTTCACCATAACATCTTTTTCGTAAACACTTAAGTACATGCCTTCCTGCACATCGTCTTTTCCCATAAATCCACCGGTACCAAGATCTTCAATAAGAGTCCCAACCACATTTTCTATTAACATAATATTTGTGGAGGTTTCATCATATTTATTACGCATGACTCTTACCGTTTCATCTGCCATGGAAACATTTTGATTCATCAATTCCACAACTTCGTTTACTTGCTTCATGTTGCCTATCATAAGCTGATTTGAATTTTCCACTTCTCCCATGGCTTCATTAACAACATAAAAATTCTCACCTAACTGCATGGAATCCTGGGTAATGGAATTTACTTTTTCATCCGCCAGTGTTACATTCTTCAGATTAATGGAAATAAGCTCCAAAGTTTCTTTTATCGATTTTGTCATCTTCTCACTGGTATCTTCCAATTTCATTAAGGCGTTGCGGATACTGCCTGAAGAATCCTGTGTCTCTTCGCTTAATTGACGGATTTCATCTGCAACCACAGCAAATCCTTTTCCGGCTTCCCCTGCACTGGCTGCTTCGATAGAGGCATTTAATGCCAGTAGATTTGTCTGATTATTGATTTTTTCTATGGTACCCATTTCGTCTTTTACCATTTCAAATTCATCAATAAACTCTTTTAAATTTTCTTCTACTTCTGCCGACAACTTTGCCATTTCATTGTTACATCTGACAACTTCTGATAATTGTTCAGAGCCACTTCTGGCATTCCCTACCGATTGTTCCATAAGCTGCATCATTTCCTGAATCAGTGAGACTACACTTGTGACCTGCTCATTAATCTTATCTGTTGCCGTAATCGAAGCATTGGTTCGTTCATAAAGAGTGTCATTATTTGAAATTAAAGCTTCCATATTTTTTTCAACTTCAAACGCACTCTCCTGATTTTCTTCTGCCAGTTCTCTGACTACCACCATTCCGTCTACCATAGAATTGCTGGCTGTTTTTACTTTTTCTATACTTCGAACCACTCGTTCCAGATTTGTATTTACTGCTGCCAGCATGGCTCCATCGGATTTTGCCAGATGATTGATTGCCCAGGTATAACCAATATATGCCAACAAAATACATCCAAACTGAATTTCATAAGATACAATATCCTCAGGTGTAAGACCGGTGGTCTGAAGTTCCTTTATCAGTGCAGCCGACACCACAAGTGCATTTGCAATGCCGCAGCGAATCATCAGTCCCCGATCCTTATAAAGCATCAGCATACTTACTACCGGAAATATGTATGCAAAAGTAATATGGTCAAATGCAGTGAACAAAACAAAGAAATAAAATGTAAAATAGCCTATGGCTATCATGTGCTTACAATGAACAAATCCCCAACCTCGGATTCTAAGAAGAAGAAATGTGGCAATAATTGGAAGCCAACAGATACAACTAAATACAATCGTATACTCTGTAGTTCGTCCTCCCTTCCTCCATTCAACCAAATAAGCTACCGTTAATACTGCCCCTATCAGTACCCATATCAGTAAAGCTTTTTTGTTCGCTTCTGCTTTAAAATACTTCTCATCGTAATTCATAATCTTCCCCCTTTAAGTAGAAAATATCATTATTGTTATCATATCATAAAATCTTCCTTTTGTCTTTCCCGAATCATCTGACATTTTGATATATTTTCATCTTTTTTCACGC
Source organism: uncultured Lachnospiraceae bacterium (assembly GCA_964610665.1). Lineage (GTDB taxonomy): Bacteria > Bacillota > Clostridia > Lachnospirales > Lachnospiraceae > SFDP01. The sequence goes on along the minus strand of CAZSWC010000037.1, from coordinate 15,442 downwards.
ATATCACTATTTTAAATGTTAAATTTTTGTAAACTCAGGCTTTCTTATTGTCACCGCTAATAGATTTATGATAAACTGATTCTATTATTCTTGAAAAAAGTATTTTTTAAGGAATTAAAACAAAGAAGGAAGGTGGCAACTAATGTTGGATACAAACATTTATTCAGAAGTAACTCCTGATATTATCCAGTTAGCTGCATTAAGCGAAAAAGCTGGAGTTATCGACTCAGAACTCTTTACAAAATATGATGTAAAACGAGGCCTTAGAGATGTAAACGGTAAGGGGGTATTGACCGGACTTACCAACATTTCTGATGTAAGAGCAACCCAAATTATTAATGGAGAACGTGTTCCTGCCCATGGGGAATTATTTTACCGCGGCTACAATGTAAAAGATTTGATTAAAGGACTGCCCGCCGATCAGCATTTTGGTTTTGAAGAGGTTACCTATCTTTTACTTTTTGACAAGCTCCCGGATTCTAAAGATTTAGAAGAATTTAAGGAACTGCTCTCCTTTTACAGAAGCCTTCCTACCAGTTTTGTCCGGGATGTCATCATGAAGGCCCCCAGCCGTGATATGATGAACTCACTGGCGCGAAGTGTATTAACACTTTATTCCTATGATGATAAAGCAGATGACGTTTCTTTACCAAATGTACTCCGGCAATGTCTGCAATTAATTAGTACATTCCCGCTGCTGTCTATCTATAGTTATCAGGCCTACCGCTATTATCATGATGGTGGAAGTTTATTCATTCATCAGCCTGTCTGGGAATATTCTACGGCAGAAAATATCCTGCATATTTTAAGACCGGACAGTAAATTTACACCACTGGAAGCAAAGATTTTGGATATTGCCCTGATTTTACATATGGAACACGGCGGCGGAAATAATTCCTCCTTTACGACTCATGTAGTTTCTTCTTCTCTGACGGATACTTACTCCACCATTGCTGCTGCCATCGGCTCCTTAAAAGGACCTCGTCATGGCGGTGCTAATATCAAAGTGGTAAAAATGTTTGAAGATATGAAAGAAAAAGTTTCCGATTGGGAAGATGAAGAAGAGGTAAGTAAATATCTGGCAGACCTGTTAAACAAAAAAGCTTTTGATAAAGCCGGTCTCATTTACGGTGTGGGTCATGCTATTTATTCCAAGTCTGACCCCAGAGCTGTGGTCTTTAAGAAATTTGTAAAGGAACTGTCGGAAGAAAAAGGCTTGCAAAAAGAATTTGCCCTATATTCACTGGTTGAAAAACTGGCACCGGAAGTTATTGCAAAAGAACGACATATTTACAAAGGTGTCAGCATTAACGTAGACTTCTATTCCGGCTTTGTCTACAACATGTTAAACCTTCCGGTAGAATTATATACCCCTATTTTTGCCATGGCACGAATTTCCGGCTGGTCAGCCCACCGTATGGAAGAATTAGCTAACAACGGAAAAATTATTCGTCCAGCATATATGAGTATCTGCAAAGAACGTGACTATGTTCCCATGAAAGACAGATAACTCCATTTTTGATTCTTCACCACACAAAAAAAGAGGCTGTCGTATTAAGATTTTCTTTCTTCTCCCCAAATCTTTAATACGGCAGCCATTACATTTTATTGTAATTACACTATATGTAAAAATTTCTTTTGTGCTTTTTTCAATAATACGATAAAAATAACCAAAATCGCAAAAAATATAAAACAAAAACAGGTAGCCACATTCTGTAAGGAAGGAATACTGGCACTCAGGATTCCTAAAATTCCACTTATACAGGCACTAATTCCTACCACAATTCCTTTCCAGAACATGTCCAGAATAAATCCCGCCACGTCTGCATTTTTCGGAATTGTCACATCCTTATTTATCATAACTCCCTGAGGAATCACTCCATCCCTTCTCATGATAAAGGTATGATACAAAATATAAATTCCACATCCAAATACCAAAGCATCAATTATACTCATTTTTATCCTCTTTCTACTGTATCTTTTTTATATTCCTAAAAATGCCTTTACTTCCTCTGCCATCTTATCTTTTTCACAAACATGGTCATGACGTATGGGAGCATTTCGAATTTCCTCAATTGCCTTAGGCACTGCTACATTGGCTATCTTCGACAATTCATCTATCTGTTCCATATCTGATAAGGCATCATATTTAGAATCAATGGCACTTAATACACTTCTTCCAAATTTAAACGGACTGGCAGTAGAAGCAATCACTGTTTTAGTCGTATCTTTTGTTGTTTCCACATATTTATCATATACTGCTTCCGCTACTGCAGTATGGGTATCGATTACATAGCCAGTTTTTTCATAAACATCTTTTATTTTTGCCAAAGTTTCTGTTTCAGATGCATATCCTCCGTAAAAATCAGCCAGTTTCTCCTTCATCTCCTCCGTAATATGGTATACTCCCTGATTTTTCAAGTTTTCCATATATTCCTGATTCTCCTTTGGATTTTCTCCGCAGATTCGATAAATCAGTCTTTCTAAATTGCTGGAAATCAAAATATCCATGGAAGGAGAAGAAGTTAATACAAATTCCCTGTTTCTGTCATAACTTCCCGTTGTAAAGAAATCATACAACACTTTATTTTCATTAGATGCACAAATAAGCTTTCCAATGGGAACACCCATATTCTTTGCATAATAAGCAGCTAAAATGTTTCCAAAGTTTCCGGTGGGAACCACTACATTGATTTTTTCTCCCTCTTCTATCCTCTCTTCCTTTAACAGATTCAGATAAGCATATACATAATAAACAATCTGCGGCACCAGACGTCCAATATTAATGGAATTTGCAGAAGAGAACTGATAGCCTTTTTCTGTCATATACCGAGCCAGTTCTTTATCATTAAAAATCTTTTTCACACCGGACTGGGCATCATCAAAGTTGCCATGAATCCCTACTACATAGGTATTTTCTCCCTTTTGTGTAATCATCTGACGTTCCTGTACCGGACTGACACCATTTTTCGGATAAAATACAATAATCTTAGTTCCTTTTACATCTGCAAAACCGGATAATGCTGCCTTTCCGGTATCGCCGGAAGTTGCCGTTAAAATCACAATCTCATTTTCAATATTATTTTTCTTTGCACTGGCAGTCATAAGATGGGGCAGAATGGATAATGCCATGTCTTTAAACGCAATGGTGGCTCCATGAAATAACTCCAAGAAATATACTCCATCTGCTTCTGTCATAGGCGCAATCACTTCGGTATCAAATTTCCCGTCATAAGCCTGTTTGATACAGCTTGTCAGCTCTTCTTTCGTAAAATCGCTAAAATAAAGCTTCATGACTTCGTATGCCAGCTGTTGATAACTTAGTTCTTTCCAATCACTTAGTTTTCCGTCTATGGCAGGAATCTCATTTGGTACAAACAATCCTCCATCGCATGCCAGACCTTTTAAAATCGCCTGGGATGCCGTTACATTTTTTTCCTTGCCTCTTGTGCTGTTATATAAAACTGCCATGTAACATATCCTCTTATCTTTCCAATGTTTTGGCATATATTTTAGCACATCTGTCCTTCAACTTCAATCACTACAGAAAAAACTCATGGCCTCCGTAGGCAAAAAGTCTTTCCAGATTTTCATCAAACCAACGCATATTTTTTTCATTTGCGGCCTTTCTGGCTGCAAAATACAATGCTCCTTGAGAAATATCTTCCCCTTGCAGCACCCGGTTTACTGCCTGTATGGTTTCTGCTGACACCGTCACCGAGTAAAATCTTCCATCACTGATAGGTGAAAATTGTGTCACTCCATTTTCTGACTGAAAAATCACTTCATTAACCGTATCCGGAAATTTTTCATTTTCAACCCTGTTTAAAATCACATTTGCCACTAACATTTTTCCTATAATATCTTCTCCGCCTGCTTCTGCCTCTACCATCCGAAGCAGATTATCATATTCTGACTGTGTTACGGCAATTTGCCGTTTCTTAGTAATTACATTTGCCTTTAATACTCTCTGTTCTGAAACTTTTTCTTTCGTTACTCCTAAAAAACTGGTAACCTGCATCACCGGCTGGTATTGTTCGTTTGTTGTAAATGCCTCCACTACTTTTCTGTCTATGGCAATTCCCTGCACACTTAAGCCAGCCATTAAAAGAACCATAGTAAACAGGCAAAACAGCGTGGCATATTTTTTATACATAACTTTTCCTCCATTTATCCTCTTTCATAACTTATAAAAATAAGCTACAATATAGTTTATACAAGTATTGGAAAATTTATGACAAAATTGTTGCAAAATGTACTTGTTAATACATTGAAAGGAACCTTATCTTCCTATGAGTCTGCCCGGAAGCTTTCAGGCTGCCAGAAAAGATGGCACCATTTATTATCGTTCTTCTATTACCTATAAAAACAAACATATCAGTCTTGGAAGCTTTGCCTGCGAGACGGATGCTCATATGGCATACCTGCAGGCCAATGAAATTATCAACCATTTACAGCTGACCATAGATTCTTTCCCCAAAGATTCCGCTTTATCTTTTGAAAAATGGGTAATATTAATAAACTATCGGGATAACAATATGTACTTTGGTACTCCTATTTATGTGCGCCCCAAATTCTTTTATTATTACCTTACGAAAAATATCAGACTTACTTTTGACATTGATGATTTATTTTTTTATTCCTCACATAAAATCAGCCGTCGCGGCGGACATTTATTCGTTGCGGATTATGGAATGCAGCTAACCATCAATTCCAGATATGGGATTAAAAATTATGCAGTTTTAGATAAAGATTATCGTTTCATTAACGGAGATATCCATGATTATCGATATGAAAACATCGAAATCCTTAATCCCTATCATGGTGTCAGTTTTTCTCCTAAAAGGAAGAAAAAAAAATACAATGCTGTACTGCACCTTCACGGCAACTTTACCATCGGTCACTATGAAACTGCCCTGGAAGCAGCCGTGGCTTATAACAAGGCCATTGATATTGTTGTCAAAAACGGATGCTCCAAAAACTTTACCCCTAATTATATGGAAGGAATCTCCCCCCTTACCTATGCCGAGATTTATTCCAAAGTAAAGATATCAGAAAAGCTGCTGAATTATCAAAACTTTTAAAGAAAACCAGTTTTTATTGGATAAAATTATGCTCTTTTGCAAATCGAACTTCAAAAAGGTGCCACATTAAGCTTCACTTGCTTAGTGCGACACCTTTTTTATCTTTTCAATCCTTTACAGGAACATTCTTACAATACACACTATCTCCGGCAGACGCATTTCTCGATATATTTCCACAGTTTATGCTGTCTCCGGCTGCCACACTTCCCGACACATTTCCGCAATTCACACTATCTCCGGCGGATATATTTCCTGACACATCCCCACAATCTACACCATCCCCGGCACAAACATTTCCTAAGACATCTCCACAATTCACACCAAATTCACTATTTACATTTCATGCCGCACCTTCATATACAAACTTCAAATACTCTTCACTACGATTTCTATACAGTTTTGAATAATATTCTTCTGCCCTTGCAATATTAATGACCCTCTTATCTTCCACAATCTTTTTTGTTCCGCTAAAAAAAGCATCCTGCGTGGGTAAGCCGACTTTCTGAAGTTTAGCAATGTTTAAACTTGGGCTTTTTACAACTACTGCAAATAACGGAATATACATTAAGTAAATAAGAGCAAAATATGGATTTATGTATGCTGCCATAATTATCAGCAAAAAAACACAGCAGACATTTCCAACCAATTCTACATTTATCTGTCCATAAATATCACCACAGGTAAATGCTGACGAAGTAACCAAATTAATATAATGTCCCTTTTCTCTTTTAAGATAATTTTTTTGTGAAATCTTTAAAACTCCATCCATCACATCCCTGGAATACTCAATACTTTTATTTAATTGTAATTTCAATGGTAAGAACTGCGCTAAACATATATTACTTACCATTGACAATACCGAAATTACTAAAATAAGACACAGATATATTAAAATTTCTTTGTCAAATTCTTTTTTTAAAGAAAGAAAATCTATAAAATTTCCCATTAATAATGAAGATATAATTGAAATTGCTGTACATACAACGATTCCCATTGCTAGTAATAAATTCGAAAAGCGATATTCAAAAAATCTCTTTTTTAACATGTTCAAATTCTCCTTTTTGTTTACAAAAAGGAGATCACTTGCTTTTCCTTTTAACAATCGACGGATAGTTGGATATTATTTTATTTCAATAATAATTGATTTTTTACTATTTATTGTTGACTTTTTGTTATCTTTATATTATTACGATAAATCAACTACATACGTATTAGGGATTCTGACAACATCTCTTTGGAACATTTCTGTTACCTATCTTGTGAAAGCTTTCCCTTTTATAAAACTTAATAAGGAAAGTGAGGATATATGAATGGGTCAACAGGATTTGTAACAGAGTGACTTCTACGAAAATGCAGAAAGATTTGCGGATATTTTTAACGGCGTTCTTTTTTATGGGCAATCAGTTATGAAACCGGAAGAATTAACGCCTGAAGACAGTGTAATCCTAAAACTACGCACTCCGGAAAGTTCTAAAAAAATTATCTGCGACAAGATACGCAAATGGAATGGAACATATGTCTCTGTCATGGTACTTGAAACCCAGAGTTACATTGATTACCGCATGGTGCTAAGAGTAATGGAAGCTGAAATTATCGGATATGAAAAACAACAAAAATTCCTCTATTTTGAACAACAAAAAGAAAAAATTAAATTCGATTCCAATGAATATTTAAGCGGTATGAAAAAAGAGCAAAAATTCATCCCCATCATTACACTTGTTCTGTATGTTGGAAAAGAAAAGCTTTGGGATGGTGCCAAAAGTCTGTATGACATGTTGGACATCAGAGAAGAAGCCAAACCTTTTGTGAATGATTTTAAATTGAATCTCTTTGATTATCATGATTATGATAATTTCAGCCAATTCAAGACCGAAAACCGTCTGTTATTTGAAATGCTCTCCTGTTCCAATGATAAAGAAAAAATGATACAGAAACTAAAACAGCATACAACGGATGGACAGGTTGACTTAGAAAGTGCAAAGGCAATCCTGGAAATATTAAATGTTAAGATAGATTTAAATACCATACAAAAAGAAGATAAAAACGGCAGGGAGGTATACGATATGTGTCAGGCATTTGAAGATTACAAAGAAGATGGAAGACGTGAAGGATTTAAACTCGGACAGCAACAAGGTAAAATAGAAGGTGAACGTAAGGGCAGAAAAACAGGCGAACTTCTGGCTCTAAAAACTGTTGTTCGCAACTTAATGAAAAATCAATCTGTTTCCTTTGAAGAAGCCGTAGATATGCTAGGCATTTCTAAAACCAAGCAGAAAAAGCTGCAATCTTTAGTATAAAACACAAATCTGTTTTTGAATTTAGAAATCTAAATCATTTCCACAATATGGGCAACAAACCATTCCTATCGTTCCCTGAAAAGGTAAGGGCATATGACAAAATGGACAACGCCAAAAAATTAGGAAATTTAAAATTGCTGATATAACGTAAGCTCCTGTTTATCGCATCATGGAAGAAATTGGTCTTAATCATCAACCGGTGCACAAGCCTAATGGCATTACGAAAACCGATAGATAAGCCTGCAAATCAGATGATTTAATCAAGTAAAACTTTTCATCTAAAAACCTTTTGAAACGTATATTACAGATATGAGTGAAATAAAGGCTTCCGACGAGAAAGTATATGTTTCAACTATCTTCAATTGCTATGATTTAACGATGTTAAGTCTTGCTATGGATACAAATTGACAATATCAAAAATTCTGCACAGCGACAGAGGTACACAGCACACAAACAAGTTATATCGTAACATAATAAAACATATTATTTTTCCTTTCTATATAATTTTTTAACTACATTTATATGATTTTAATATTAAAGCTATGTAAAAAATAAACCATGAACAAAAAAACTTTATTAACCGCTGCACTTTTATTATCTTTCTCGCTTATTAATGTAACCAATTTAAATAATGTTTCCGTCTTAAAAACAGAAATTAGCCAATCTGCTCAGGAAGAAACGAATACCAATTCCAGATGCATCGAAGACTATAAAAATCTCATATGCTCTAATTCAGCACTATAAAAAGCCAATTCATATTTTTTTAGTGCTGTTTCTTTTTGGTTCAAATGCTCCAATGCACATGCTCCATTGTGTTCAAACAATCCTAACTGTTTCCGGCATAGAACAGCATCTTTATTCCTTCTTCCGAATACTTTAGTGTCGTAGGATACTTTTCAGTTTTTTATATTCCATGCACAAAGTCTTGCGTATATCAGTAAAACATTTCGATATGAAAATTCCAGTGATATTTTGCTCCTCTTATAAATACCCAAAATTTTCTCTATAAAAACAATGGCATTTTTTATTTGCTCACTATCTCGTAAAACATCAGCCATGTAAATCAAAATTTGAATTTCAATATTGGTAAAATACCTCTTCCAAAACGCCTCCTCCCATTCCATGACATTCTCCGAAAGCCCACCATCTTTTATGGTATATTGCAGACATGTTATCAGTCTTGACATTCTTTCTTCCATGGGAATCTTTCCCAAATCTTTCTCTATAATATAACCTCTGACTGCAAGATATTGTTTGTTTATATCGCTTGAGGTATCCAGCTTTTTTTCCAGCTGCAATCCTAACTCCTCTGCCTTCTCCCACTTATGATTCATGATTGCTTTTTCCAGTTCTCGCTTTATCTCCAGAACTTCAAAATTCTCCGTTTCAATCTGGCAATAATAATACACTTCTCACTAAAGAAATCCGGCAGGGTAAGTGCTATGGCTTTTTCCAAAAGCTTCATACTTTCTTCTTTATTCCCATATTTTTTCTCCTGCACCATGGCAGATATCAGTAAGCAATACTGTTGCCCTATTTGTTCATTACAGACGGTAATCACATTTCCTTGTTTTGAAAGAAGTTCTTCTACTTCTTCCCATTTTCTCTCTATCCGGGCATGATAAATCATTTGCTTTACTAAAAAAAGACATACTCTTCATAAGACAGAACCGTTACAAACTGTTCGCTTCCCTTTCCAGACCTCTGCATCAGGGTCTGAAACATCAGCCTGTCCATCTTTGCCTCTCCACGCACGTAACGTGAAAAGGCAGAAGTGGAGCAAAGCCCCTGATACAAATCTGACTGGTTAATATTTTCTTTTACAATCCACTCATAAAGCATATTCACAGATGTTTTTTTCATGTTTCTTTTTCTACCTCGCAGAATAATCAATGAAACTGATATTCAAATCCACATAGCCGTCTATGCCATTTACTTCCCCCTGTCTGGTATACTGCCACATGGAATAGGTGTAGGGATAATCCGGGATATCATCTTCTTCTGCAAGCCAGATATCATACCCTTCAAATCTGGACAACTCAATTCTCTTTAACAGCCATTCTTTATTTCCGTATAACATTCCTGTATAGCCTGCCTCTTTTATTCTGTTTAAAAAGGCCAGGGCAATATCTGATTTTTCTGTTTTTGTTAAGGTTTCAATCCGGGAATCATCATTTTCGATAAACTCCATATCAAAAGCTATTGGGTAAGAAATCTTATGTTCTCCGATTTTACCGAGCACAAAATTCGCCTCCTCTAAGGCTTCCTCTACGGTTACTGCCTGGGAGAAAAAATACAGTCCCACCGGCATTCCTGCGGCTTCTGCTCCTGCAAGAAATTCCTGAAATTTCTCATCCTCCTGCATCACGCCTGTTTTATACCCTCTGGACCCAACACGCAGCATACAATAATCAATTCCCTGATTTTTCAAAGCCGTAAAATCTACTTTTTCCTGATATCTGGATAAATCCACTCCCAGATAAGACACCTGTTTTCCGTCAGAATAGTAATGAAGCAGATTGTTCTTACTTACCAGATTCGCAAAATCATAATTATTCTTCTTCCAGTAAGGATTAATGGCTACCCATTCGCTGGTTCCGTCACGATATACCACTTCCACATGCTTTCCATCCTTACTGGGGTCGTTTTCGGCTTCCATTTCTTCTTCCAAAAGTTCCTCCGCTTTAATCTGCTCTTTTGTCTTTTCCTTTTCTTTTGTCTCTTCCTTCTCTTCTTCCACCGGATACATATCCCAGAACTCCAAATCACTGGCTACCAGAGTACTTCCAAGCTTTCCTGTATCCAAATCATCTGTGACACTTTCTTCTGTTACCGTATTCAGGGTACTTTTTACTGCCTCCTGATAGGCTTTGCTTGGTTTCTTACTTTGATTCATACTAACCACCAGCACCAACACCACTAATACAAATGCGGATACTCCAAGTGCCATGGAAATCAGCGGCAATCCTCCATTATTCTCTTCAAAATCGTCTGTTTGACGCATATATTTCTCCTTTTACTAATGTAATCTCAAAAAGGCTGACGCATAAGAATAGATTTCATGCGACAGCCCCTCTTTTCCTACTTTTAAACAATTGCTTTCTTCGGACATTTCTCTTTACAGATTCCACAGCCTGTACATTTATCGTAATCAATTCTGGCAAGAAAATCCTCTACCACAATGGCATCTGCGGGACAATTCTTCTTGCAGATTCCGCAGCCGATACAACCCACATCACATGATTTCATTACTACAGGTCCTTTTTCTTTGGAACTGCAAGCCACCAGACTGGAAGCTTTATAAGGTACCAGTTCTATCAGATGCTTCGGACAGGCAGCCACACACTTTCCACAGGCTTTACAGGCTTCCTTATCCACCACTGCCACACCATTTACTATATGAATGGCATCAAAGGGACATGCCTTAACACAATTACCATAACCCAAACATCCATAATTACAGGTTTTCGGTCCACCTCCGGGTACAAAAGAAAGCATACTGCAATCTTCTACTCCGGTATATTCATAATCTACCCTTGTTTTATCACAGTCTCCATGACATTTTACAAAGGCTGTCATTCTTTCTTTTGCATCCGCCTCTACACCCATGACTTCTGCAATTTTATTTCCTACGGCTTCTCCGCCCACCGGACAGGCATTGACCGCGGCCTCTCCTTTGGCTATGGCTGCTGCAAGACCGGAACATCCGGCAAATCCGCAGCCACCGCAGTTATTTCCCGGAAGCAGCTCTAACACGGCCTCTTCCTTAGGGTCTGTTTCTACTTTAAATTTCATCGCTGCCACTCCTAAAAAGAGTCCGATGAATAAACCAACTACTGCAACTACTATGGTTGCTGTAACAATTCCTGACATCTTTTTTCCTCCTTTACAGCAAGCCTGAAAATCCGCAGAAGGCAATCGCCATAAGGCCTGCGGTCACTAATACTATGGGCATCCCCTTCATCACTTCCGGGATATCATTATCTTCTATTTTTTCACGAATACCGGCTAAGATAATGATGGAAATTGCAAATCCCAAAGCCGTGGCGAATCCATTTACCACTCCGGTTAAAATATCATAATCATATTTTACATTATTTAAGGCAACTCCCAGTACCGCACAGTTAGTTGTTATCAGGGGAAGGTATACTCCCAGAGCTTCATAAAGACCTACCATAAATTTCTTCAAAAACATTTCCACAAACTGTACCAGTGCCGCAATTACCAAAATAAATACAATGGTCTGCAAATAGGTAATCCCAAGCTTTTCTAAAACAAATTCATAGATAACTCCTGTTACTGCACTTGCCAGAGTAATAACGAAAATAACGGCTGCCCCCATTCCGGCTGCGGTTTCTACTTTTTTGGATACCCCCAGGAAGGGACACAGACCTAAAAACTGACTTAAGACTACATTGCTTACCAGTGCAGAACTGATAACTAATAATACTAATTCTTTTACTTCCATTCTTCTGCCCCTCCTTCTTTTGTCTTTCTTTGACTGCATCCTGCCTCTCCACAGTTCATACAGTCAAAACTACAGCCGGACTGGATTTTTGACATATCCTTTCCTTTCTTTTCGCCCCGAATCTTAATATAATTTTGAATTGCCGTTAAAGTGGCAAGCACAAAGAAAGCTCCCGGAGCTAAAACAAAAATACTAATCGGAACGTAAGAAGCAGGCATAATGTGGAAGCCAAACACTTCTCCTGCTCCCAGAATTTCACGAACTGCTCCGATAATGGTAAGTGCCATGGAAAATCCCAGTCCCATGCCCAGTCCGTCAAAAAGAGAAGGAAGAACCGGATTTTTGGAAGCATAGCTTTCTGCCCGTCCCAAAATAATACAGTTTACAACAATCAAAGGAATATAAATTCCCAAGGCATCATAAAGAGAAGGAAGAAATCCTTCCAGTAAAAGCTCTACAATGGTTACAAAGCTGGCAATTACCACAATATATGCCGGAATACGCACTTTATCCGGAATAATATTACGAAGCAGTGAAATCATCACATTACTTAATGCTAATACTACGGTTGTGGTAAGTCCCATGCCCAGTCCGTTCATGGCGGAGGTGGTTACTGCCAGTGTAGGACACATTCCCAACATTAAGACAAAGGTAGGATTTTCTTTCAGCAGACCATTTATCAGTCTTTCTTTTGCATCATTCATTTTTGCCGCCTCCTAACTGTGTTTTAAAGAACTCAAGCCCTGTATTTACGCCGTTTACCAACGCATTGGTGGTAAGGGTTGCACCACTGATGGCATCGATCTGGTCCGGGGTCACAGCTCCTGTTTTTGTATAAGCAAAAGATGCCACTTTTTTCTCTGCAAACTGTGGTTTCAATACCTCTTCTGCTTTCATACCAAGTCCCGGTGTTTCCGAAATGGATAACAGGGAAATTCCATTGACTGTCCCATCCAGACGTATTCCCATGGTAAACTGAATATCTCCATTGTAGCCTTCATGAGTAGTAATATCCAGCACATACCCTAACAGACTGCCGTCATTTGCCAATGCTTTACTTACGTCATTAATGGTGGCTGCGGATTCCAAAGTCTCTGCACCGGATATCTCCATAGTTTCAAAATCAGAAGCATCCTGAAAGACTTCCATACAGGCTTCTTTTTTACGTTTCACTTCCTGCTGTGCAATGGGTTCTTTTGTGACCTCATATACAATTCCTAAAAGCAGTCCGGAAATCAGGGTAATAACAAATAAAATGGCTGCATCTTTTAACATCTTTTTCATTTCTTTTTCCCCCTCTTCTTACCAAATGCTCTCGGGCGGGTGACTTTTTCAATCAAAGGTACCAGAAGGTTTCCTAAAATAATTGCATAAGACACTCCCTCTGCACCGGGACCGAACACGCGGAATACACAGGTTAAAAATCCAAGCAAAATTCCGTACAAATACTGTCCTTTAACAGTAATGGGTCTTGTAACATAGTCGGTGGCCATAAAGAATGCTCCAAGCATCAGACCGCCTCCTGCCAGATGGGCACAAATATAACCTGTATCAAATCCTTTTCCACCAAAAAGTCCAAGAAAAATAACGAAACTTACAATATAGGTTCCCGGCACGCGTAAATCAATCACACCAAGTAATAATAAAAAGATAGCTCCCACCAGAATCATTGCCATGGAAGTTTCTCCTATGGTACCTGCAGTTCTTCCCAGCACCATATCATATACATTCACACTTTCTCCTGATTTTAAAATAGCTAAGGGTGTGGCGCCAGTATAAGCATCACAATTAAAATCTGTCATAATTCCCATAAAAGAAATTAATAGAAAGCATCTGGCTGCCAAGGCCGGATTCATAAAGTTCTGTCCCAAACCGCCAAACAACATTTTCACAACAAAAATAGCAAAAAATCCTCCAAGGACACCTATCCACCATGGAGCTGACACCGGTAAATTCAATGCCAGAAGCAAGCCGGTAACCACGGCGGAAAAATCACCAATGGTCACTTTTTTCTTTGTCAAGATTTCATAAATCAACTCCGTAAGTACCGTACTGGCAACCGTTACCAGAATCAATACCGCAGCTTTTATGCCAAAATTATAAATTCCATAGATGCTGGTGGGAAGCAAAGCAATCACCACAGCAAGCATAATATGGCTGGTCATTATTTTCGCTCTAACATGGGGGTTAGAGGAAACCTTCTTTAATTCACTCATTTGCCTCTTCTCCTATTTCTTTCTTTTGCTAAGAACTATTTTTCTCATAGATTTAATACTCTGCGTCAAATGACGTTTGGCCGGACATACATAACTGCAGCAGCCACATTCACAGCACTCCATACCATCACATGCTATAAATTCTTCTTCCTTATGCTTTTCAGCTAAAGTTGCCAATTTACTTGGCATAATCCGTCCCGGACATACCTCCAGACATCTTCCACAGTTAATGCAGGCTGAAGGTTCCATTTCCGATACCTCATCTTTGGTCAGGCAAAGCAGCGCAGAAGCCGTCTTGGTTGTAGGCACATCCAAATCAAAAAGGCCGAATCCCATCATGGGACCTCCGGAAATAATCTTTGCAGGCTCTGTTTTAAATCCTCCTGCCGCTTCTACCAGTTCTTTATAATTAGTTCCAATATGTACTCGCATGTTCTGCGGATTATTAATGGCATCCCCGGTAATGGTAACAATTCGTTCCATTAAAGGTTTGCGATGATAAACCGCATTATAGATTGCCACGAGGGAATCCACGTTATTTACCACACATCCCACATCTGCCGGCAGTTTCGTGGAATCTATTTTCCGCTTTGTAGTAGCATAGATTAACTGTCTTTCCGCTCCCTGGGGATATTTTGTTTTTAATCTGGTTACTACGATTCTCTGCTCATCTATGGTTTTTTCTTTTAACAAAGCAATACAGTCTTCTTTATTATCTTCCACCGCTAATATTCCTTTTGCATTTGGGAATAAAGCTAAAGCAACTTTCAAACCTTCTACCAGTTTCTCCGGTTCTTCCATCATTCTTCGATAATCTGATGTCAGATAAGGCTCACACTCTGCACAGTTTGCAATTACATAATCAATTTTCTCAGGATTTTTTACAGAAAGCTTTACATGAGTGGGGAATCCTGCTCCTCCCATACCTACCACGCCGGCTTCCTTAATACATTCTATAATTTCTTCCCTTGTCATCTCTTCCAAAGGCTTGGCTTCCTGATATTCTGCCTCTTCATATAAGTCATCATTTTCCACAATAATGCTCATAATTTTGTCTCCGGTCACCACTCTTCTTGGCTCAATTGCTTTTATGGTTCCTGAGACGGAAGCATAAACAGGCGCCGAAACAAATCCTGACGCCTCTGCAATTTTCTGTCCCCTTAACACTCTTTGACCTTTTTCCACTATAGGAACCGCAGGCGCTCCTATATGCTGTGATAAGGGATATACCAGTTCCCCTTTGGGCAATACATCTTTTATCGGCTTATCTTTCGATAATTCTTTACCTTCATAAGGATGTACCCCACCTGTAAATGTTGATTTTGCCATTTTAATACCATACCTTTCTACCCTGATTACTATTACGCAACAAGATAA
>CAZSWC010000036.1:0-21689 GCA_964610665.1 uncultured Lachnospiraceae bacterium | reverse complement strand
GGCATGGATATGGTAGTCGGCGGAAGCATCATCATACCCATACTCATAAGAGCAGATGCTACCACCATATCAATTACAATAAATGGTATATATATAATAAATCCAATAATAAATGCTGTTCTCAACTCACTGACAATAAAACTGGGAACCAAAACCGCATTCGGAATGGCATCCAAATCATCCGTCCACTCTTCCCCTGCAATTTCCATAAACATCCTGACATCTTTCACCTGGGTCTGACCATACATAAATTCCCGTAAAGGTGCCATCCCTTTTTCCAAAGCTTCTTCCTGCGTAATTCTCCCTTCATTCAGAGGCTGTATCGCTTCTTCATTAATCTGGGTAATCACCGGATTCATAATAAAAAATGTTAAAAACAATGCCAGACCTATTAAAATCTGATTGGAAGGTGCTGTCTGCGTATTTAGTGCATTCCTTGTAAAATGCAATACGATAATAATACGCGTAAAGGAAGTCAGCATTATAATCAACGTTGGTGCCAATGCAATCAACGTCAATGTAATCAAAATCTGTAATGTGGAACTTAGACTTCCATTATCACCATTTATCGTGACACTGAGACCATTTGTAATATTCAATTCCTGTAACTCTTCGGGGCTCTCCGCAGTTCCTGGTTCCCGAATCACTGTCTGATTCTGTCTTGTACCCGTTAGATTACTGTCTAAAGACCCTGCCGCCTGTACATTTACATGAGGCCAGATACAGAATATGCCTGCCACTACCAGCAGGCACATCATTTTAATAATCTTGATGTTAACATTATGTAAAAACTTCATCTTAATGCCTTTTTTCCTCGTTGGTATCCTGTTTTTTATTTCCCAATTGTTTCTGCTTCACTTTTTCCAATATTTTCTGGAATTCCATACCCGCATCCACATTGTTCTCATGAAAAACCATCTCTTCCTTGTTGATTTCTCCCAACATGGTAACCGTATCTTTACACACCGCCATACATAGGTACTTTTCTCCTACTCTGACAATCTGCAGATACTTGTTATTGGAAATTCTTAAGGTCTCAATCAACTCCATATTCCCTGCTTTTACTTTACCCTTTTGTATTGCGGCAATATATTTTGTTGTAAAAAATGTAATTGCCAACACAAATATAAATATAAATAACGCAGTCAGAAATTGAAATAATGACTCAACTCCCGAATTTATGGATAACAACATAATTAACCAACTACTTTCTGAACTGCCTCAAGAACACGGTCTGCCTGGAAAGGCTTTACAATAAAGTCCTTTGCTCCGGATTGAATAGATTCAATAACCATTGCCTGCTGACCCATAGCGGAACACATAATTACACATGCGCCCGGATCTGATGATTTGATAGCCTTTAATGCAGCAATACCATCCATTTCAGGCATGGTAATATCCATTAATACAAGGTCTGGTTTTAATTCATTGTATTTTTCAACACCTTTTGCTCCATTTTCAGCTTCGCCAACAACATTGTACCCATTCTTTGTGAGAATATCTTTAATCATCATTCTCATAAATGCTGCGTCATCACAAATTAAAATATTTTTAGCCATTCTTAACTCCTTTTTCCTATTTGATAATCTCGGTTACCCGGATACCAAAACTTTCTTCAATAACTACTACTTCTCCTTTAGCAACAAATTTTCCATTCACAAGAACATCAACCGGTTCCCCTGCCAGTTTATCCAATTCAATAATTGTTCCCGGTGAAAAATCCAGAATTTCTGCTATGGATTTGCTTGTTCTGCCTAATTCCACAGTTACCTGAAGCGGAACATCCATAATCAAATTGATATTTTCATTCCCTGCAATCGGATTTACATTTTGTGTAAAACTCTGGAATTGTGCCGGCTGATAACTCATCGCCTCAGGAGCGGCACCCATATTATACATCTGTCCCATGTTAGGCATCATTCCCATATTGGGCACCATTCCCATATTGGGCATCATTCCCATATTAGGCATCATTCCCATGTTAGGCATCTGCCCCATATTTGGCGCCTGCGTCATATTTCCATTTCCCATTGGCTGCTGTGGAATTTCCGCAGCAGGAGGAACATATGCCTGTGGTTCCGGTGCAGGAGCACTGACAGCCGGCTGACTGTCTTTCCCCATACTCTCACCTAAGAAGGTAGCCACCAAATCTTTTGCAAAATCAATGGGATACAACTGTAAAATGGTACTATCCACTAAATCTCCAATCTGCATATGGAACTCAATCTTCACAAAAGTTCCAGCCAGGAAATTTGCTATTTCTTCTCCCATTTTGAAATCCTGCAAATCAATCAGACTTGCTTCCGGAGGGCTAATATCAATTGTTTTATTTAACATCTGGGACAAAGACGTAGCTGCTGAACCCATCATCTGATTCATCGCTTCTGAAATCGCGCTCAGATGCAATTCTCCCAACTCTCCATCAATGTTAGTGCCATCGCCTCCCATCATTAAATCAGCGATAACTTTAACATCATGTTCCTTTAAAATCAAAATATTATGACCATCCAGACCGGTTGTATATTTAATCTGAATAAATACACAAGGTTTCTCATAATATTCCAATACATTTTCCCATGTGGCAAGACTTACAACCGGAGTCGTAATATCTACCTTGTGGCTTACAAGCGAATAAAGTGTAGTCGCGGATGTTCCCATACTAATGTTGGCAACTTCACCAATAGCATCTTTTTCTGTATCCGATAACAGGTTTTCATCAATTTCACTTCCTGTAATGGACATGGCATCTACACCACCGGTTTTCGGCTCCACATCTGTGGACATTCCATTCAAAAGAGCATTTATCTCATCCTGAGACAGCATACCGTCCATCTCTTTATTCCTCCTCTCTTATTACAGATGTTACCCGAACTGCATATTTATCATCATGACTACCGGGTAATGCCGTAAATTTTTTCATATTTCCAACATAAACTTCTAAATCTGAATCTGTTTTTGTGTTCAATCTGATAATATCACCGCATTGCAGATTTGTAAAATCACTGACTGTAACCTGAGTTGTTCCCAACTGTACTTTAACAGGAACCGCCACTTTACGAAGCATCATTTCTACATACTGCTGATAATCCTCATCTTCTGATTCTTTAATACTTGAGAACCAGGACTTTGTATTCAGCTTATCAATAATGCTTTCCACCGTAAAGAAAGGAAGGCACACATTTACAAGTCCCTCTACTTCTCCCACTTTAATATTTAAAGTAATGATTGCTATCATATCCGTAGGAGAAATAATCTGTGCAAACTGTGGATTGGTTTCAATCCTTTCCAAAAAAGGATTGATTTCTATTACATTTTTCCACGGCTCCTTCATCGTCTGCATAAACAGTGTCAGAATTTTTTCAATGATTGTTAATTCTATTTCCGAAAAGTCTCTGCTCTTCTTCAGGGTGTCTCCCTGACCTCCCAGCATCCTGTCTATCACCGCAAACCCTAAATTGGTCGCAAAGTCAATGATAATGGATCCTGGCAACGGATTAAAATTCACAACTCCCAGAATGACCGGATTGGACAACGCATTAGAAAATTCTGAAAATACAACGGTTTCAGAACTTGCCACCGTTACCTGTACATTTTTTCTCAAATATACAGGCAATGTCGTCGATAATAATCTGGCATAATGCTCATATATAAATTCCAGTGTTCTAAGATTTTCTTTTGAGAATTTGGAAGGACGGGCAAAATCATAATTCTTGACCTGTTTCTCATCCTGATTTACCATTTCTTCCGCATTCAGTTCACCTGTACTAAGAGCAGCAAGTAAACTATCTATCTCATTTTGAGATAATACCTCGCCCAAGCCAAGCTCACCTCCCGTCAAACATTAGTATGTTTTCACTTACTGCGGTATTCCCTTAGTAAACGTAACATTAAATATAAACTGAGAATCAAACAACGTCTGGATTCTCTGTAAAATTTCCATTCGGATGGTATTCATGGTATCGGTACCTTCCTGAATTTCTTCATAAGTATAGCTTGAAATCACATTAATGATTTCCCCTTTAATTAAATCCACTTTGGATTCTACCGTAGGCTGCAATTTCTTATAATCTGCATGTTTGGTATTTAAAGAAAGGGAAACAGCACCTAAAAAGTAATGACTCTTACCGTCAGCTCCTTTCGCAAGCTGAATTGTCATTTCTTCACCAATGGCAAATACCTCTGTATTTTCAATAGGTACATCTACAATTACCGCCCCTGTCGAAGTGGCTGCCTGATTTCTTAAATCCAAATTAATTGCCGCTGAAATATCATCAATCAGGGCAGACGTTTTCTTTGCTGTTCCAGTTACTGAAAACATCATAATGGCTGTCAATACAATATTTACAATCAACAGAGCCAGTATCAGAATGGATAACATATTCTTTTTCATCTGTTCTCTCCTTTACTCATCACTCAACTCATTATATATCTTTATTTCAATACGCCGATTTCTGCTTCTTCCTTCCGGCGTACTATTGTCTGCAACCGGTACATACTCACCTCGTCCGGAATGCTTGATTTTCGCCGGTTCAAGAGTGGTATGTTCTACAAGATAATTAAACATAGAAAGTGCTCTTCCGCTGCTGAGTTCATCATTATTTGCATATTTTCCATTGCTTTTCATAGGAACCGTATCTGTATGTCCTTCGATTTCAATGGTGTGTTCCGCATAACGCTCTAAAATCAATGCAACCTTCTCGATAATCGGCATGGCACCTTCTTTCAGCTTCGCACTTCCGGAGTCAAAAAGAATCGCCCCTTTTAAAGTCAGCTGTACATACTGGGAAGTAAAGTCTACATGAATGCTGTCCTCCATCTGGCTTTCTTCCACAGCTTCTTCAATCCGCTCTGCCAGTTTTTCAGAGGCTTCTAGCTTGGCTTCTTCCAGCTTTTCCTTTATTTGTTCTAATTCGTCAAGTTCTTCTGTTTCTTCATCATTTTCTGCAGCTTTTCCCATACTGTCAATATATTGATCCAGCTTACTCAGCTGGTCAACTCCATTTCCTAAAAGCATTCCCTGTCCTACCGAGATATCTCCCCCGGAAAAAATGCTGAAGGATTGGGAAAAAGAGGCTACAATCAACTCAAACTTTTCTGCATCCACCGTTGACATAGAGAATAATAAAACGAAGAAACAAAGCAACAGATTCATCAAATCCGCAAAGGTATTCATCCATGCGGCATCTGCCTTCTGTAGCTCTTCCTTCTTCCTTCTAGCCATCTATGTCACCTCCATCGGCATCCATAGCTTCTTTTTCAGCCGGTGACAGGAAGGATTTTAATTTTTCTTCAATTACACGAGGGTTTTCTCCTGCCTGTATGGATAACAGACCTTCTATCATAACTTCTTTAATTACCATTTCTGCGCCATTGTTTACTGCCAGTTTCTGGGAAACCGGAGTACAAATCCAGTTCGCAAGTATGGAACCATACATAGTAGTAATGAGAGCAACCGCCATGGACGGTCCAATGGAAGACGGGTCATCCATATTTTGTAACATAATAATAAGACCAATCAGCGTACCGATCATACCCCAGGCAGGCCCCATTCCTGCTAAATCAAGCCAAAAGGTTATATTTTTCTTATGTCGGTCATCGATACTGCTCATTTCCGTTTCCAGAATTCCTCTTGCCAGTTCCGGGTCAGTTCCATCCACAATCAGCAGCACTCCTTTTCTTAAGAATGCATCATCTAATTCGGCGGAAGCTTCTTCCAATGCCAATAGCCCTTCTTTACGTGCCACGTTGGATAATTCTATAATCTTACGAATCACCTGAGGCAAATCATATTCCGGTGTTTTAAATACAAGCTTTATACTCTTTAATCCATTTATGTAATCCGACATGGTCTTTCCTGCCAATACACAGCAAAAGGCTCCGCCGAGAGTAATCAAAACTGAGGGTAAATCAAAGAAATATGGCAATCCTGATAAACCACCTGCTCCCTGTATAATACCAAAAAGTACAACCGCCGCACAAAGCGCAATACCTAATATTGAAGCTAAATCCATAACATGCACCTTCTTTTTCATTCTGAGTGGATAGACACACTCCAACCACCTTCTGTATATTCTACTAAAAAAATCTTAACTTGTCCACTAACTTTATCAAAAATTGGCAAGATATGATATTTTTTATTTCCTTTAGTATTTTTTTTGGGATATAGAACTATAGTTCACCTTTTCCCACGAAAAAGCACCAGAAGTAAGTTGACTAACGTTCCAGTGCTTTTTCTTCTTATTTTTCCTTATTTCATTTGTTTAAAACAAATACTATCTAAAATTATCGTTTCAGATTAACCAGTTCTTCCAGCAAGGTGTCTGATACGGTAATAATTCGGCTGTTTGCCTGGAAACCTCTCTGTGTGGTAATCATCTCCGTAAACTCTGCTGAAAGGTCTACATTACTCATTTCCAGTACCCCTGTGTTCATGTATCCGCCGCCTGCACTGATATCTACACCAATACCATCAAACTCACCGGAGTTTAAGGTCGCAGAGTAGAGGTTATCCCCCTGCTTTTCCAAACCAGATGCATTGGCAAATTCTGCTACTGCAATCTGTCCTAAGAGTTTGGTCTGTCCGTTATCATAAGAGGCATAAATCATACCATTCTGCTGAATGGAAATACCGGACATTTCTCCTAATTTTCTACCGGTTCCCAAGCCATCTTTATTACCACTGGTAGCTGCAATGGTAGAAGAACCGCTGTTGTTGTACATGGTGGTGGTGGAAAGGTCAATTTCAATGTTGGAGAATTTACTTCCACCATCCATTTGAATATTACTCAAATTTAAGTTAATGGTTTGTACATTATTTCCATTAACACTTTTAAATACACCAGTTGTTGCATCATACTTTATAATGTATCCAGTAAATGACTGAGAAGAAGAAGTGAAAGAAGCTAAAGCCTGCGTTGTAGTAACTGTTGCTCCGGTTGTTCCACTCTGTTCAGCTGCCAAAGCAGTTAAAAGCCCATCCGTATCTTTAATTAAATCAACTAATGTTCCTGTTTTTGCAGGATTAAGGTCAGCCCCCGTATTATCTTTTGTTACTGTTATATTGATATTTTTCAAATCGTCATAACTGTCATATCCATAGGCTTTTGCAACTTCATTCCATGCTGCAATTTCATCATTGTTAGTTGGTGGATCTGTTAATTTAGTTGAATCAGCAACTACATTACCATCCTTTTTCAAACTGCCTCCATCCCATGAATATCCGTCTCCCAAGGTAACACTCAAAGAACGATTTGCTCTATTATTTCCACCAAATAACTCATTAATGGCACTGACATCAATGGTATTACCATTTGCATCTTTAATTGGCTCATTGTTTTCATCTAAGATAGCTCCCAGAGATAACGCATATTCACCTTCCACATCCGTAGATTTTAAATTCAATCTTGCAGTATAGCTATATCCCAACTCATCATACAACTGTAAATTTACGTTCTTACCTGATGAACTTGTTACATTAGTATCATTCTTATCAATAATACCGGAAAGGTAAGCTTTGCTGGTTGCTTCCGGAGGATAAGTCATATTTTCCGGCGACATAATGCGAAGCGCCTGTACCGTATCCTGCTTAATGTCCATGGTTTCCGGGTCTACGCCCCATCCCATAACATTATAACCATTGCTTGTCATGGCAAGGTTTCCTGCTCCATCTACATAAAAAGAACCATCTCTTGTAAAGAAATTTTCAGAACCATTGCTTACTACAAAGAAAGCATCACCGGTAATCTGAATATCAAAAGGATTATTGGTAGTCTGGGAAGCTCCCTGAGAACTGATATTGGTATTGATTGCCCCGGATTTTACACCAAGACCAATCTGTCTTGCATTTACACCACCGGTCCCGGTTGCAGCATTTGTTCCGGATGCACTCTGGGTTGTCTGATACATTAATTCACTAAAAGTAACACTCTGTGATTTATATGCTACGGTATTGACGTTGGCAATGTTATTACCGATTACGTCCATCTTTGTCTGGTGTGTTTTTAAACCTGCTACACCAGAATACATTGATCTCATCATAATGAAATGACCTCCTGTTTTCTTTGTCTGCTGTATTTGTTTCTTCTGTCGTTCAGAAACTTTTAAGCCCCCTGTAAGGTCCGGCTACATAATTACAGCTCCATCAATATTCGTAAATATGTTTTCTTCTGTCTGGCTTTGTTCCATTGCTGTGATTACCGTATTATTTGGTACATTTACAATAAATGCCAGTTGGTCCACCATGACCAAAGATTCTTTGATTCCTTTCTCTCCGGCTTTTCTTGCTCCCTGATTTAATCTGTCCAATTGATTTTTTGAAAGAGTAAGATTTCTGTCTGCCAGCCGGCTGGCTGCATGTTTAGAGAACTTTAATTCTTCCTTCAGTTCTCCTGTTTTCTGTTTCCATATTTCTTCAAAACTATATCCATTTGAAGTTATCTGTTCTGACTGTCTGGAAGTTTTTTTCAGATATTGCTCCTGCAGTTCATTCATAGAAAGGAATTGATTTTGCTGTATCTTCATTTTTTCGCTTCCCTTCTACGTCTTATTCTGCACCTTCTACCGCATCACTGCCTTCGTTTTCATCGGCTGTATCTTCTGCAGTATCTTCTTTTCCATCTGCTGTTAACTCTTTATATTTTTCCACCAGCTTATTGTAAGCTGCCAGACTATCATCATTAATCAGCTGTTGTTTATAAGAACCTAAACCTTCATATTGTTTCATAAGCCCTTCCAGAGCTTCCACATGTTCCGAATTTATTTCTTCCACTGCCGGGAATTCTGCAACTTTGCCAATAAAGTCTCTAACCGGAACTACAGCCATTTCCTGGAATTTCTCTACATATTTTTCATAAACAGCTGTATTTTCTTTTCCTAAGAAATCTTTCTGATAACTTGACATATTCTCATATACGGTAATCAAATCACCAATAGCTTCCAGATTATCCTCTGTAACCTTAGCCGGTGCCGGAAGTTTATTCATCTGTTTTACAAAAGCTTCTGTAACCTTACCTGCCTGTACATAAGCAGCATCTGCCACAGTATCAAGGTCATCAATAGAATACAGAGTATCTTCAATGGAAAGATATGCTTTTCCATTCTCATAAACCACATAATCTACATAACCTTCCGGGTAAGTTGTATTTCCTGCACTATCGGTAACCTTCATAAATACATACTGACCTACTAAAGAGGATGCTCTTTGTAAATTCAATCCACTGGTCATATTCTGCATTTCTTCTAATTCAGAGAAGGTAGCCAGCTGAGAAATATATTCCGTATTGGATGTCGGTTCCAAAGGATCCTGATATTTCATCTGGGCAACCAAAAGCTGTAAAAATGCATCCTTGTCCAAACTGGTATTGGATGTTTTTGCTGCACTCTGTGTACTGGATACAGACTGTAAAATCTGACCATCTTTAACTTGTGCTATAGCGCTCATTTTGGTCTCCTTTCTTTTTTGTTATACAATGTAATCTACACTGTTTCCATTCTGAAGCATCATATCTGCCACGATTCTGTCACCTTCCGACATTTCTTCCGTCAAAACATCTTCCGGTTCTTCTAACCCATTTAAACGGATTCTTCGATTTCTGCTTCTGCCGGTATTTGTCTTGTCGTCAAAAGCATTCTGCTGTCCTTGTTCCTGCTGGTCGAGACTTCGTTCAAAGCCCTGTGCGGAAACATTCACTTCTACATTTTCCACCTTTAAGCCCTGCTGTTCAAAATTTTCTTTCAACTGAATCAACTGTCCTTCCAGAGCTGCTTTTACGGCTTCATTTTCCGTAGTAAAGGTGGCGGTAAGTACGCCTCCGGCACTGGCAATCTGTACCTTAATGTTTCCTAAGGATGCGGGATGTAACTGAAGTTCCATTTCCGTAGTGTCAGTATTTACATGGATTTTAATATAATCCGTAATCTGACGAATAATGTCCTGTCCGTTTACGCCATAAGAAGTCGTCGTCTGTGCGGTATTTTCCACAGCATCTGCCAACTGGTTCAATACCTGCTGTCTGTAATCACTTCCTGCATTCTGATGAAAATCGTTTGTAGATTCTTTGGAATTTTCCTTCCGATTCTCAGTTCTTGGAATTACCGTCTGCTCTGTGTTTTGAGCATCTTTTGCAGGATTCGCTGTATCGCTTTTGTTTGTCATATCCAAAACTTCATCATAACGGACAGTATCACTTGTTTCTTCTGCCATATCTACGGCGATTTCTACTGGAATTTCCTTTGTTTCATTGGTTGGTTCTGCAGCTTCCTGTGTCTGAGATGCCACCTGTTCTTTCAAAGCATCCGCTACCGCTGTCAGCTCTTCCTTAGACATTCCAAACTGTTCTGCCAGCTGTCCCGTTAATTCTTCTGCAGCAGACATGAGTCCTTTTAAGTCCGTAAACAATTCTTCATTTGTCATAATAGTAAAAGCATCTGCCTCCGGATTTAAGGCTATTACCACCTGCGTAAGATTCTCACCATTCAACAAATCCATTGCCGTAAGTCCTAACTGCTCCATGACGGTTTCCACTTCTTCTACTGTCATATCGAAGGTTTCTGCTATGGTTTCTACCATCATGCCGGCAGCTGCCTCCATTGCTTTTTCCACATCTTCAATCTCTGTCTCATCTGTAGCTTCTTCCGTCTGTCCTTTTAAGTTTTCAGAAGAATGCTTTTTTTGAATCTGGGCATGATTTTGAATACTCTCGGTAGTTTCCGTTTTTTTCGTGCTGGTTTCCGACATTTGTTTTTCCATCGGCGTCTGCGTCTTATCAAAAACTTTAGAAAAACTCTCAGTATTCTGCACATCCTGTCCTTTCACAACATTGGCTGCATTTCCTGCAAACAAAGACTGTACCTGTGTAATTGATGTACCTGCCATATTTACCTCCTTTCTTCATTTTATGTATTAAGAAAACTGTAAGAGCTTACGCCAAATTCCACTTATAAATTCTTACAGTTATCTAACTGATATATCGACGTAAAAAAGAATTTTCTTAAGAATCCGGCTCCATGATTTTTGTGAGTTTTGCCGCAATCTCTGCATCCATGGCGCCTAACACAGCCCCTCTGTCATCCGGCTCCATCTCTTTCAAAATTCTGGCAGCCAAATCCAGATTGTTTGTCATCTTTTCAAAAATCGCCGCTGCCTGTTTCGGTTTCATTTCCGAATAAGCCTGTGCATAATCCTGAATTTCCTGACTTTCTTCCTGTTCCTGTATTACCTGTCTGTATAAAAACTCTGCTGTCGCCGGATCCATGCTTTCATAATATTTTTGGTATTCCGCCGCTCCCGGACCTTTTTCCGCATAAATCACTTCTTCATAGAACTCTGTTTTGATTCTTTCAAATTCTACCTGACTGTTTTCAAAGGTTTTAAGACGAGTAATTTCCTCTTTCAACTTTGTGTTTTCGTCTTCCAGTGTACCACTTTTTAAATCTGCCTGTTCCAGCTGAAGTTCCAGAACCTTAATCTGCTCTATGGCTTCTTTTAAGCTGGCATATCCTGCATCTTCCTCATCTATCTCTTCCTCTGTACTTACTGAAGTATCCTTAGGAAGAATCTTATTCACAACAGGAACATCCTTTAAAATAGGAGTCAGCACGCCGCTTCCAAATCCACCTACATCCAATTTTATCAATACACATAAAATCAGAAGCCAGATAGCCACAATCGCAACTGTAGTCAAAAAAATCGGGATATTACTGCCTTCCTCTTCCAACTCCATTTCCTGATTTGCAAGTTCTCTTGCTCTCTTTCTCGCTTCCTTTTTCTGTGCTTTCTGTTCCGCTTTTAAACGTTTTCGTTCTTCCTTTAATGCTTTTGCATCCATGACTTCCGCGTCATTGTCTAAAATATTTTCTTCCGCCATAATTTCTATTCTTCTCTTTGCTTTCTACCATAAGTAAAACTTACAAGTTCATCTATTTCTTTACTTTCTCTTGCGTTTTCTTCCTGTAAAAAAACCTCGAAGGCTTTTTCTTTTAATTTTTCCTGTGCTTTTCTCTCCTGCATAAGTTCTGTCAGTTTTTGAGACTTAAGTTCCACTTGTTTTTCAGCCTCTTTTACCTTTTTTTCCTGCACTTTTATAAACTCTTCCATCCGCACAACCGCATCCTGATTTTCTCTTATCTGCTCAACGTCCAGATGGCTTTGTAAGAGATTCCGCACATTTTCCTCATATCCATGTTTCCTATCTGCAAGTTTCAGAAGCTTTTCTTCTTCCTCGCGCAGAATCTGGTTTGCAAGCATAAATTCTGTTTTTGCCTGATCTTCCAGTTTATATTTTATATTTAAAATATTCTGCATCCGATATATAAACTTTGACATGGCTTACTCCAATACTTATTCTGCAAACAATGCTTTCAACCGTTCCAGACTTTCTTCAAAAGCTATCTTTTCATTTACATCCTGACACAAAAACTGGTTGACCGCATCTATTTTTTCAATGGCATAATCAATGGAAGGATTACTTCCTCTTTTATATGCACCAATATTAATCAAATCTTCTGCTTCATTATAAGTTGCCATAACATTCTTTAATTTTCCGGCAAGCTGTTTATGCTCTTTTGTCGCAATCTGACTCATGCATCGGGAAATACTCTGCAGAATATCTATTGCAGGATAATGATTCTTATGTCCTAACTTTCTGCTCAACATAATATGACCATCCAAAATACTTCTTGCCGTATCTGTAATGGGTTCATTAAAATCATCACCATCTACTAATACCGTGTATAGTCCTGTAATGGAACCTACCGCTCCATTTCCTGCTCTTTCTAATAATTTCGGCATTTCCGCATATACACTGGGAGGATATCCCCGGGAAACCGGCGGCTCCCCATTGGCAAGACCGATTTCTCTTTGTGCCATGGAAAAACGGGTTAGGGAATCCATCATAAGCAGGACATCTTTTCCCTGATCCCGGAAATATTCTGCAATTGCAGTTGCTGTCTTTGCTGCTTTGTTTCTTTCCAATGCAGGACGGTCAGAAGTTGCTACCACTACTACCGAACGCTTCATCCCTTCTTCGCCCAAGTCTCTTTCAATAAACTCCCGGACTTCTCGTCCCCGTTCACCGATTAATGCAATGACATTAATATCCGCTTTTGTATTTCGTGCAAACATTCCCATTAATGTGGATTTTCCAACACCGGAACCTGCAAAAATTCCAATTCTTTGTCCTTTTCCTACTGTAATCAAACCATCTACAGCTTTCACACCCAGAGGCAGAACTTCATTGATAATCACTCTGCTCATAGGGTCCGGAGGCGGTGCTTCCACCGGATATGCCTGTGCATTGGTTAACAAACTGCCATCTGTCGGTCTGCCCATGCCATCCAGACATTTTCCCAAAAGCTCAGGTCCTACCCAGACTTTCAAAGTTTCGCCTGTGTTTTCTACCACATTTCCCAGACCAATGCCATCCGTAACATCATAAGGCATAAGCTGTGTTTTTCCTTCTTTGAAGCCTACCACTTCTGCCATGATAGGTTTTGCGTCTTCTCCTTCCGGATAAATACAACATACATCTCCTAACTTTGCATCCGGTCCAGCAGACTCCAGTGTCAGTCCCACTACGTTCACTATCTTTCCCTTTTTTTTCACCAAAGACTGCTCTAATATTTTATTGTATTTCTCAAAATTAATCGTTAGTTCCACTTGTCTTCCTTTTAACAAAAATATTTTAAGAATTTCTATCCTTCATAAGACAATAATCTTAATTTTCTGGTAAGTTCTTCCAACTGGGTACCAATTCCGCAGTCAAAAATTCCACTACTGGTTTCAATCATACATTCATTTTCTCCCAGTGTAGAATCTTCAATAAATTCTATGCTTATCTGGGGGGAAGGAAGCTTTTCCAAAATAGCATCTTTCTGTTCCTCCAGCTTGGCATAATCTTCTCTGCTGACATGCACCAAAAAGTCTTTTGAGCCTTCAATATGACGAATGGTATTCACAATAGCATAACTTAAAATGTTTTTGTAATCTGCCAGTTCTACTTTGAAAATTTCTTCATAAATCCCCGTAATCGTCTGAATAAATCTGGGTTCCAGGCTGTCAATCAGATTCTGGTACTCCTGCTCCAGATGAAGGGCTTTCTGTTCCAGTTCCTGTCTGGCATTTTCCAATTCCTGTCTGGCTCTTTGCTGTCCCTGTTCATATCCTTCCTGTCTTCCGGCTTCTATTGCCTGCTCTTCCTTTTGGGCAATCTCTGCTTCTGCCTGTTCACGCATCTGCCGAATTTCTTCTTCTGCTTCCGCCACAAGCTCCTCCGGACTTGGTCCTGTATATACAGACTCTTCCACCACCTCATCCAGATTGGCAGCTTCCAGTAAAGAATCCGCATCATACAACAAAGGGTCTATCTGAGGAGCATCTAAACCAGATTTGAATCCCCCCGAATTTTCTCCCGACAGTCCTGGATTCAATAACTCTATTTTTTTTGCCAGTAAATCATTACTGTTTACAATTATGGGCTCTTTTTCTTTTAACACAAACTGACTTGCTTTAATAAGATTCTTAGATAACAATCTCGTCTCCTCCACCTCTGGAAATAACAATGTCTGCAGAATCTTCCAGCTTTCTGATAATATTTACTATCTTCTGCTGTGCTTCTTCTACATCTTTCATACGTACAGGACCCATGTATTCCATATCTTCCCGAATCATAGATGCCAGACGTTTTGATAAGTTGTTGAAAATTGCAGCCTGTACATTTTCATTTGCTGCCTTAAGGGCAATAGCAAGATCATTATTATCCACATCACGAAGTACACGCTGGATGGAACGGTCGTCCAGTAACAGGATGTCTTCAAATACAAACATTTTCTTACGGATTTCATCTGCCAATTCAGGTTCTTCAATTTCCAAAGTTTCCATAATATGTTTTTCGGTACCACGATCTACCGCATTCAATATTTCAACTACGGCATCCACACCACCGATAATGGTGTAATCCTGATTTACCAGATTTGCCAGTTTGGATTCCAGTATTTTTTCAACTTCTTTGATAATATCCGGACTGGTTCTGTCCATCATCGCCACACGCTTTGCTACATCTGCCTGCCGTTCCGGCGCCAACCCGGAAATAATCAAAGAGGCCTGCATCGGAGACAAATAAGACAATATCAAGGCTATGGTCTGCGGATGTTCATCCTGTATAAAGTTCAACAACTGAGTAGCATCTGTTTTTCTTACAAATTCGAAAGGCTTTACCTGCAAAGACGCAGTCAGCTTTCCAATAACATGCATTGCTTTTTCCTGCCCCAATGCTTTTTCCAAAAGTTCTTTGGCATATCCGATGCCACCTTCCGCAATGTATTGCTGTGCCAGACATAATTGATAAAATTCTTCAACAACACTTTCCTTAATCTGTGGAGTAATGCTTCTTGTATTGGCAATTTCCAGTGTTAACTCTTCAATTTCTTCTTCTTTTAAATGTTTAAACAGGTTCGCGGATTTTTCCGGTCCCAATGCAATCAGTAAAATAGCCGATTTCTGAAGCCCTGACATTTTTTCTTCGCTAAAACGTGCCATACTTTTTTCCTCCTGTTACTTATGCTCCCCAGTCTTCATTCAACCAGTTACGCAGCAGATTTGCAGCTGCTTCCGGATTTTCGTCCACAAATTTTTCAATCAGTTTTCTAGTCTCAGATTTTGTCTCAACTTCAATATCCTCTAAGACTTCTTCCGGTGTAGAATTGAGCAGGCTCTCTACGGAAACCTCTTCTTCTTCTACTACTACCTTTTCACTTCTCATGCTTCTATAAATTACAAATGCTAACAATCCTAAAATTAAAACAATCAGAACAATCTGCAAAACATCTGTTGCTGCAATGTCTGCCCCTTCTGCGTCTATGTACATAGGTTCTTCATAGGCAATGAAAGAAATATTTTCCGCACTGATACCGGAGGCCTTTGCTACTAAGTCCACCAAATCTTCATCCACTTCCAATTTGGTTCTTTCCTGATTCATGACCTTGTATTCATCCCATGTGATTCCATCCAGCAAACCTTGGTTTTTAGCATCTTCTTCTTTTAATACCCGATACTTGATTGCTGCTACGGAAACAGAGGAATTGGAATACTGTACCAATCCTGCCGGAATCTTAGTTAAGGTTACCTTTTCATTTGGCAGATAGTCTCTGGAAATTTCCGAAACTGTCGAACTGCTACTTTCGTAATCTGAAAACTCATATCCGGTATTATCCTCATTATTAGAATCTGTACCCGGCACTCCGCTGACACCACCGGTACTCTCAGATTCGTAAACGTCTTCATGACTTAACATTCCCTGAGTGGCACCGTCTGGAGCATAGTACAAATGTTCCGTTTCTTCTACACTGGAAAAATCCAAATCCAGATTGCTGGTTACTTCAATCAGATTGAATTCATTGGTTCCCAACAGCACTTTTTTAATATTGCTCTGCAATACTGCTTCCGTCTGCTGTTTTACAGTAAACTGACTGTTGGCATTTCCGGTAATGGAACTGGTATCATCACCAGAAAACAACAGATTTCCTTCATTATCAATAATCGTAATGGTCTGAATATTTTCATTTCCCAATGCCGTCTTAACATACTGAGCAATATTTGACGCCTGTTCGTTGGTAAGGGCTTCCCGAAGTTCCAGCATAATCGCTGCGGAAGAATCTTCATTCTTTGCAATCATGGTTCCGTCATCCTCCGGAATATGTAATTCAACTTTTGCAGAAATTACATTTTCCATGGTCTCTAAATCGCTTTCCAGCAAATCTTCCTTATACGCAATATTCAGTTTTGCCTTATCAGATTCTGTCGTGCTCAAGCCACCACTTGTTACATCTGTAATCGCCATTCTTGT
The DNA here is from genome assembly GCA_964610665.1 of uncultured Lachnospiraceae bacterium. Lineage (GTDB taxonomy): Bacteria > Bacillota > Clostridia > Lachnospirales > Lachnospiraceae > SFDP01. Next base: position 4,851 of record CAZSWC010000036.1, on the reverse strand, counting down.
GGTTGGAATGTTATTGGCTCCCATTAATAAGTTTGCCTGCCCAATCTGACTCTTTTCTACCTTAATCTGGTATCCATCTTCGGAATATTGATACTCAATCCCTGCCCCTTCCAAAAGGTCAATGATGGTAGAGGACTCTTTTGTGGACTCGCAGGTCACCAAAAGTTCATACTGAGGTCTGGTTAAAACGGTTACCAGAATCGCCAGTGCCAACACTACTCCTGCCGCAATTGATATAATAATTGTTTTTTGTTTTGATGTATATTTATTCCACCAGTCTAACAGCCTAGTGGGAATCTCTTTTAATTTATCTGCCATTTTCCCTTACCTGTCTCTAAATTTGCATATTCATAAGTTCTTTATAACTTTCCAGGAACTTATCTCTCAAAGCTACTGTATATTGTAATGCAGTAGATGCTTTCATTTGTGCGACAAGCAAATCATGTGTATTCTCTGTTTCCCCAAGGGCAAATTTCAATTCTTCATTTTCTTTTTCTGAAATATACGCATTGGTAGTGCTGATGTTCTCCATCGCTGCACTTAATATTCCCGAAAATCCTTCGGTGCCGTTTACCCCGGTTGCTGTAGTTCCTGCTGCTTTAGAAGCACGTATCTGCTCTTCTACCACCCCGGAGCTTACATTATATAATGAACTGATATCCATCTATATGTACTCCTTTGTCTTCCTATCTGTATTCTATTATTCATTCTCTCTTTATGAAACGTTTTCTTTATTTCCCAAGATTCAATCCCTGAAGTGCCAGAGTCTTGCTTGCATTAAATGCAGTAGCATTGGCTTCATAACTTCGGCTTGCATCAATCAGATTCGTCATTTCCGTAATGATATTTACATTCGGATATGTAACGTATCCATTTTCATCTGCATCCGGGTGAGAAGGATCATATACCATGTTCATCTCTGTTTTGGTATCTTCATAGACGCCATCTACCTTTACCCCTTTTCCCGAATAACGGTCTGTAGCTTCATTCAAAACATGATGAAATGTTGTCTGACTGTCTTTTTCCGTAAATGTAACAACTTTTCTTACATAAGGTGTTCCATCACTGGTTCTTGTCGTATTCGCATTCGCAACGTTCTCAGAAATAATATCCATACGAAATCTCTGTGCGGTCATGCCGGTAGCATTTATATCAAAAGAATCAAACATTCCCATACTCTATTCCTCCTACTTCATTACGGTCTGTAAACCTTCAAAATGTTTGGTAATGCTGTCTGTCAGCCCCTGATAACGAATCTGGTTGGACGCCAGTTCCACATTTTCTGTATCAATATCCACATTATTTCCATCCAACCGATAGGATAATGTGGCATAATCTCTATAAGTAATAGGATTCAGTCTGTTTAAATTAATATTTTTCACTCTCTCATCAATGGATTTATAACGAGAGTTCTTCATCGCTTTGCGAAGCTGTTCTTCAAAATTCACATCCTGTCTCTTATACCCCGGTGTGTCTACATTAGCAATATTATTGCTAATCGCTTCATTGCGAATCCATGACGCATCTGCTGCTTTGTCTAAAACATTAATATAATCAAATGCACTTGAGCTAAACATAACATTCCTCCATTTTCTCTTCTGCACACAATCTACACAAGTATAATTTTTTATACAGCTTATTTTATTATAAGCTTTTTACATAAAATGACAAGTTTTTTTACAAAAAAAACCGAATTTTTACAATTTAGAACATTTTTCAACAATTATACAAATGACAAAAATGTCATAATTTCACTGCCTGTTCAATTTAGACTTTTCTTTTTTACACATAAAAACACCCCACAGTTGAAACCTCTGATGTTCCTTCCCTGGGGTGCTTTTTTCTTAGGACAATCCATTATCCTTTTTTTATTTTTTCTTTTAATTTTTCAATTTCTTCATATACGGAATCATTCAGTACCTTGATATACGTTCCTTTCATTCCTGAAGACCTGGATTCAATCACTCCTGCACTTTCAAACTTGCGAAGCGCATTGACAATCACACTTCTTGTAATTCCAACCCGGTCTGCAATCTTACTTGCCACAAGGATTCCTTCCATACCATCCAATTCTTCAAAAATATGAACAATAGCTTCCATTTCTGAATAGGACAAGGTACCGATAGCAGAATTAATCACAGAAACCTTACGATTTTCTTCCGCACTTTCCTCATTTACGGCACGAAGCATCTCCAGTCCTACAACAGTAGTTCCATACTCACAAAGAATAATATCATCAATATCATAAAATTCGCCTGCTTTATATAAGAACAAAGTTCCCAAACGTTCTCCCGCAATTTCAATGGGGGCTATAACAGCAGAATACCTTGAAAAATCAGTCTTTTCAAAGCCCAGTATTGCAAGATTTACATTTTCTTTCGTAGAGAGAACCGCCAGCATTCTGTCATTCAACTGTTTGTCAATAAATCCCCCCACATTAGGACAAAGCATCTCTTTAATAGGTTCTATTCCCGGCGCGTAATCACGTCCTAACACTTTTCCTTTACGACTGATTACCAGAATATTAGAACTTAAAATATCCTTCATGACATGGCATATGTCATTGAACACAACTTTGCTGGAATTATTATTGTGTAACAACTCTCCTATTTTTCTGGTTTTGTCCAAAAGTTGTATACTGCTCATCTCTTTCCTCCATCTACAAGCCCAAAACGTATATCTATATTAGGGATTGTAGCACACTTTTCAAAAAATAACAATATTTCTTTTAAGTTTTCTGTAAATTCTGCAAATTCCAAGGAAATAAAAATTATCTTTTTTCTATTATATTTCCACATTCCTGATTTGGGCAGACTAACTTGTTTCCTTTTTCTAAAAGCAGTTCTCCACATTTTTCACATTTCACATCCGATGGACGCTGCCATACCATATAATCACATTCGGGATTATTAATACAGCCATAATATTTTCTGCCTTTTTTAGTTTTCTTTAATACAATATCTTTTCCGCATCTTGGACAGGCAATCCCGATTTTTTCAAAATAAGGTTTGGTGTTGCGGCATTCCGGGAAACCAGAGCATGCCTGAAAACGTCCATGAGGTCCATACTTAATATACATGGGACGACCGCAGAGTTCACAATCTTCTCCCGAAAATTCTTCCTTTACCTTTACTTCTTCCAATTCCTTTTCCGCTTTGATGACAGCATCATTTAAATCCGGATAAAAATTAGCAATGATGGTTTTCCATTTTACATTGCCTTCCTCAACTCCATCCAGAAGCATTTCCATATTTGCCGTAAAATTTACATCTACAATGGTAGGGAATGCCTCTTTCATAATCTGATTGACCACTTCTCCCAGTTCTGTCACATATAAATTTTTATTTTCTTTTATAATGTATCTTCTGGCTAAAATAGTAGTTATGGTAGGAGCATAGGTACTGGGACGGCCAATTCCCAATTCTTCCAGTGTACGAACTAAGGATGCTTCCGTATACCTTGCCGGCGGCTGTGTAAAATGTTGTTTTTCTTCCAGTTCTTTTAAAGACAGCACTACGCCCTTTTCCAGATTTTGCAGCAATACATTGGATTCTTCCTTCTCTTCGTCAGCTTCTGTATAAACACTTCTGAAACCTTCAAATTCCACTTTGCTTGCCGCCATTGTAAATTGATGTTCTCCGGCAGACAATTTTACGGAAATGGTTTCATAAACTGCCTCTGTCATACGACAGGCAACAAATCTCTTCCAGATTAGCTGATAGAGTCTGAACTGATCTCTGGACAGAGAATCCTTAATTAGCTGTGGTGTCCTTGTAATATCCGTAGGTCTGATTGCTTCATGGGCATCCTGAATCTTTTTCTTATTCTGCTTATTTTCTTCTGTAACAGCCGCATAGTTTTTTCCATACTGAACTGTAATATATTCTTTTGCCTGTGCTACAGCTTCTTCCGAGATACGGGTAGAATCGGTACGCAGATAGGTGATGATACCCACCGTTCCTTTTCCTTTAATATCAATTCCTTCATACAGCTGCTGTGCCAGACGCATGGTTTTCTGGGTTGAAAAATTCAGCACCTTGCTGGCTTCCTGTTGTAGTGTGGAAGTGGTAAAAGGAAGCGGTGGTTTTTTCATTCTCTCCGACTTCTTCACTTCTTCAACTATAATCTCCGAATTTTCCACCTGTGCTTTTATCTCTTCTACTTCTGTCTGATTTTTAATGGTTACTTTTTTCCCCTGACTTCCGTAGTACTTTGCAGTTATGGTTTTCTTTTCCCCCGAAGCTTTTAAAGAAGCATCCAGTGTCCAATATTCTTCCGGGATGAAAGCTTCAATTTCCTCTTCTCGGTCACAAATGATACGAAGTGCTACAGACTGTACCCTTCCTGCACTTAATCCTCTTTTTACTTTTGCCCAAAGAAGCGGTGAAATACGATATCCCACCATTCTGTCAAGACATCTTCTTGCCTGTTGGGCATCTACCAGATTCATATCTATTTCTTTTGCATTTTTCAAAGATTCCTTTACTGCAGTTTTGGTAATTTCATTAAAAGTAATTCGATATACTTTTTTCTCTTCCAGTTTTAATGCTTCATACAAATGCCAGGAAATTGCTTCTCCTTCCCGGTCCGGGTCCGTTGCCAGATATATTTTATCTGCCTTTTTCACTTCTTTACGAAGTGCTGCCAGAATATCCCCTTTTCCACGAATGGTTATATATTTTGGTTCATAATCATTTTCCACATCAATTCCCAGACGGCTTTTAGGCAAATCCCTGACATGTCCATTACTTGCCATAACTTCATAGTTTGTTCCTAAAAATTTCTTAATGGTCTTTACCTTAGCCGGTGATTCCACAATCAATAAATATTTCGCCATTTTCTTTTCCCCTT
>CAZSWC010000035.1:0-22389 GCA_964610665.1 uncultured Lachnospiraceae bacterium | reverse complement strand
CGGCCTCTTCTTTTTATTTTTCTTTATTTTGCCAATGATAATTATACTCTAAGTCCCTCTTCCGCTAAAATAAGCAGAAACGGAGGGATATGCCATCAGTCCCGCCTCGGTCAAACGCAGAAAAGCCAGGAAAATTACAGAACTATTCTTTTTTAACCATTTCATAACTCTTTCTTGTTATCCTTCGATTTCTTTCCTTTTCTTTTTTCCACGCATTACAAAAAGCACTACGGCCGCTGTCATCATAATGCTTCCCATAAAATAAAAAATCCCGGTTCCCCTTCCTCCTGTGGAAGGAATTTTGGTATCGGCTTCGTTTATCACCGTTACGGTACCATAATATATCTTATTTTCATTGGAAGAAGTCTCATTGGAAGAGGCTTCATTGCTGCCTTTAGCTGATGTCACGGTATTACTTTCTTCCTGATTTTCATCTCCTACGGTAACCTGTCCGTTGTTTGCAATGGTAATTTTAATAGAACTCGTTAACACTTTATAGCCGGCAACAGTATCCGTCTCCTGCAATACATATGTGCCTGCAGCCAATCCGGTAAACTTATATTCTCCATTTGCATCTGTAGTAATTTCTTTCTTCTTCTCCTGAAATCTGGGACTTACCACAGCCTCTCCACCGGAAGTTTCTTCTGCATCCGTAAACTCTGTATAGAATTTGTCCTTACTATTTTTTAAGGTAAATTTAATGCCTGCCAAAGGGATTTCCGCTCCGTTTAATTTTTTCAAAGTAAAACCAAAAGTGCGTACTTTTACACTTTCGTCAGGAGTTCCCTGTGTCTCTAAATTATGACCATAGGAGATACTCACCACTCTCCAATTCTCCCAGCTCAAATCCTTCCTTGGAAACCGAGAAATCCGTTTTTTCGGCAATCTCTTCATAAACATCATTTACCCTCTTTGCCAGTGTATACCTAGCCCCGGAAAGTGCATTTCCATCCAAATCTTCCACCGTTAACAGTCGGATTCTTTTTGTGGTTATATTTTTTGATGAATCATCCTTGTTTTGTAAATTTTCATCAAATGGTAACATATTTGAGTCTTCCGACTGCTTATTGACCTGAATTTCAAAGGTTTCCGCTAAAAGCTTCTGCTCTTCGGATAGTTCGTTGGTTACATTATTTACTAATTCAAACTCATTTTCTAATGTATTTCCAGAGGATATCTCTATTTGGCTATCCTTCTTTGTGAAGGAACCTTCTCCCGAAGGATTATTTGACTGATTTCCATTCCCATTGGAGGAACCTCCTCCTGAGGACTCATTTTTCTTTGCTTTTGTCTCTACCCTTAATTCACCGATATATTTATCATTTCCTTTAGCGGGCATTGTCCCTTCTGCAAACACAGAGCCTTTTCCTGACCAAAGCAGCATAAAAGCCATCATCACCAGAAAAATTTTTTTCAGCTTCCTTTTCTGTTTCATAATGTCACGTTCCTTTCTTTCACATTTTTTCTTATTGTCGCACAGGCACCGTAACAAAAACGTAACTTTTGGAGTCGTTTTTTGTGATTTTTTAAATTTTTTTAATTTTTTAGCTATTTCTTTCATCCAACGGACTGTATATTACCTTCAGACCTTCTGTTTTTTCTTCTTCCGTTGGCAGATATTTTTTATCAAAAACGATTAACGTTCCTTTTTTCCTTTTCTCTTCCTCTTGTCCCCACATCTCCTCTTCCGTCATTTTATTTGCTAAAATTTCTTTCACAAATTCCATAAAAAACGGCGGATGTTCTTCTCCAAGATATGTATCTCTAAATATATGCCAAAATCCTTTTATTATCAGATACATGGGGTACATATCTTTTTTCTTTGCCCACTTCACCAGTTCTTTTCCTATTACATCCGGCTGACTGTTTTCAAATCCTTCTTCTCTGCTATTTTTTTCACGTACTTTCTCTATCCAATGAATAATTTCTTCCCATTTTTCATCTATATTTTCATATTTTGGATGTCCATCCGCTCCTTCAAAGAAAATGTATTCATCCCCAAAAATAATTTCTCTCATTGATTGCTTACTTTCTTCCGCTTGCATTTTTATTCCTACACTTTTCCTCATTTTTTCTAATCAAAAAGCTGTGGTTTCCCATCCACAGCTTTACAATTCCCTATTATTTTACAATTCAACGAAATTCCAGAAAGAGCTCTCCACCTGCTCCCAATGAATAATTTCTTCCCATTTTTCATCTATATTTTCATATTTTGGATGTCCATCCGCTCCTTCAAAGAAAATGTATTCATCCCCAAAAATAATTTCTCTCATTGATTGCTTACTTTCTTCCGCTTGCATTTTTATTCCTACACTTTTCCTCATTTTTTCTAATCAAAAAGCTGTGGTTTCCCATCCACAGCTTTACAATTCCCTATTATTTTACAATTCAACGAAATTCCAGAAAGAGCTCTCCACCTGCTCCCTTATTGAAGATTTGAAGAAATTTTTTCTTTGATTATCAAAAACAATCGCTAATTTCTTTGTAAACCCATCTTCTGTTTCCGGAAATTCTTCCAGCCAAATAGATGCATTCGCATCTTTTGCAAATTCTACTAAATCCGCTAGTCCGTTGCCTGTCCCACCGGTTGTAATTCCTCGTCTCCCAAACGATTCTACCGCACACAACGGAAAGGCTGCTCCATTATCAACAACTGCAATTTCCAGAATATCTTCATACCTGCATCCTATAATTAGTAAAACATGCCCTCTCGAGCGGCACTTTTTATCCTCTCTTTCTATAGCACGAAACGCATTTCTTACCATATCACCCACGGCTCTTTGAAGCCTTAAGCGGTCGATGTTGTTCTTTTTCATTTGCACATCAATGGGTGCCTGTACTAAAATATCCAGATTCACATTTCTATCTAGTGCTTCACTTTGATATAATCTCAACTGTTGGTCTAATAAAGTAAGACCTGTACTGCAGAAGTTTTTTAACCGCAAATCATCTTTGCTGTCTTCTTTTACCTGTAACCCATATAAATCGGCAACTTCTGCTAACAATTTATGGGTATTTTGTTCTTCCATTTCTATTTTTCCGCTTTCTGCCATATCATTCAACGCATACACAACTGCCGGTAAGATTTCCTTTGATTTATGTAGTTTAGTTAGTAGTATTTTGTTATTTTCTTCAATCTTGGCTTTTTCTTCCTCAGCATTATGTTTGTCGATTTTTGATATTATCAGAAATACAACTGTACAACAGATGATGGTTAGAAAAATCATTTTCCATGTTCTTCCATCACTTATATCTGTATATAGAAATGGGATTTTTGCACAGATTATAATGGTATACCCAAAACATGCCATATATTTCTTAAAAATAGACAATTCCCATTTTATAATTTCTAATTTTAATATATACCCCCATAAACAACCTATAAAGCTTATTAATAAAACTGCAATTAATGAGCCAACAAATTGTATGGCAAATCTACTTTGCGAAATTAAAGATACAACTAATGCACTTATAACCGCTACCACTGTCTTTAAAACATTAGACATACTCAATAAAATACATGTTATTGGAATATATTCCTTTATTCCTGCATCACACATCAACAAATAAAAAATTAGTATCAAGAATAAATATATATTTCTAATAATATATGCTCTCACTTCACCATCGCCCAAAAAGCGATAACATGGTAAATATAAGATAGCACAAAAAATAAAATGCTTAATTTTATATTTTCCATTTTGAATAATTCTCAAATAATATGTAATAAAAAATACTTCTATTATGTTAGCGACACACCTAACTATTACTTGTACCATTTCCATTTATAAATGACAAACTATATTCAGAAATGTGCATGTTTTGTACCTTCTAACCTAATGCTTGAACCATCCAAAGAATTGCATCTATTAAACTCATCTTCTCCTCCTCCTTTCAATGTTTTTTCAACATTAACAAGGAAGAGATAAATTTTCAGTTAGTCCAAAAGGCTAAAAAAGTCGATTTAATTCGATTATAGTCGCACTTCCGTTTCCTTTCTCAATATTCAATTTAAGGTATTTTGCTCCTTATACACCCAAGGTACCAAAGAATCATGATTTTTGAAACAACAAACTATTGTTCCTTCTTGTGACTTATTGTCATAATAGCGACCAACAAAAAGTTGGTTTTTGTCGATTTATTTTCTTCGTTTTCCAACCGAAATAGAATCTAATATATCGTACTCATTTCCAGAGCATACATCACAAAGTATTCCCATTGACACAAAAAGGGAATCCTTAAGGCAACAACATCCTTACTGTTGCTTTTGGGGTTCCCTTTCTAATTTTTATTCCGTTTTATTTTCTATCTCTAATAATTTTAGAAACTCTGAAGGCTCACATACCATAACAGAAGATTTCATATAATCCCTCAAATAACCCAGGTATCCTTTTCTTATCCCTCCCACATTTTCCGACTGATATTCTTAACAAATTCCATATTCGTCGGCATTCCTCTGTCTTTGGAAATAGGATAAGGATAATACTTTTCTATATTCTCTGATAATGACCTGCTCCAGGTTCTTTCAATATTGTCTCTGATTGCCTTTTCCACATTACTGCTGTCAGTATGGTATTTCCTGCCTACCTGAGCATAGACCTCTTTCATTTCAAAATTCTGCCCTTTTATTTCAAATGCCGCATAATGAATTGCATCTACCAGATATGCCGTGGCTTTCAAATTTATCTTAAATCCTATACTTATGAGTACCTCTTCTATTCTTGCTCTCTGGTAATTTTCTTCCTGACTTCTTTGAAAAGAAATTACCTGCATCTGCGAACTTACCTTTTTAATTCTATAAGGATAGGTCTGTTCAATAATGCTTAACACCCTTTCCGGTGAATAGCTTTCATTATTTTTCTGACAGATAAAATCAGCTCCCATGGAACGGACGCAGGACAATGTAATTTCACTTCTGTTGTTAGTTATCACAATAATCAGAGGTTTCTCCAGAGCCATGCTTTTTAATTCTTTTAAAAAGTTTATTCCATCCCCTTCTGTCAATTCCAAATCCAAAATAACAGCACCTATTTTCTCTTTTAATAGAATTTCCAGACCTTCCTGCTGTTTTGCTGTTTTTGCCGCCATCCGAAATTTTTTATCTTTATGAATACAAAATTCAAAAGCTTTACACATATCAGGGTCATCTTCCACTAGTAAAATATCAATTACGGATTCCATACAACTTCTCCTCTTTAGTCGTTAGTGGTATTATTATATCATTTTTCAGTCATCAGATAATCACTTTTATTCATATGTATATTTTAATTCTACATTCTATGGAATTCTGAACATTTCACGTATATTTCAGCTTCCAAATGGCTACTTAAATTCCACATTTAACCCAAATGTATCAGCTATAATATCTAATAAGTATGAAATAAAAAAAGATACTCAAATGTATCTATGAGGAAATGATAGGTGTTACATGAATACAGAATGGTTTAGCTCACGTTTAGCACAATTAAGAACTGCCCGAAAATTGTCTGCAAGAGATTTGAGTTTATCCCTAGGACAAAGTGCAGGTTATATTAACAAAATTGAGAATAACAGATCCATGCCTTCCATGCAGGTGTTCTTTTATTTGTGTGAATATTTACATATTACCCCTAATGAATTTTTTGACGAGAACATAACTTATCCAATTCTTTTAGATGAGACTTTGGCAGAACTAAAGAAAATGGATTCTACCCAATTAGAACATATTTTACAGATAGCAAAAGATATTAATGGTGCCAAATTCTCTACGTTCAACAAGAGAAGATAAATGCCATAAAATTTGAAGAAAGCAAAAAAAGAATCAGAGGATGTCAACTTTGTTTTTCAGACAGCCTCTGATTTTTATGTTTAATAATCTTTTATACTTTCCTTTTTTATCAAGATATCAACCGCTGAACTGGTACCCAGACGGCTGCAGCCTGCCTCAAGAAAGGCTTCCATATCTTCTTTCGTACGAATTCCCCCTGCCGCTTTGATTTTTACGTTAGTTCCTATATTCTTTTTCATCAAAACAACATCCTCTAATGTGGCTCCTGCAGTTCCAAATCCGGTAGAAGTTTTAATATAATCCGCTTCTGCATTGGTAACTGCTTTGCACATGGCTATTTTTTCCTCCCGGGTAAGGTAACAGGTCTCAATGATGACTTTTAAAATTTTGTTTCCTGCTGCAGTTCTTAAAGCTTTAATTTCTGCCTCTACTTTATCATAATCCCCATTTTTCACATCAGAAATATTTACCACCATATCAATCTCAGAAGCTCCGTCTTCGATGGCATTTTTTACTTCCTGCACTTTTGCTTCTGTAGAACTGTAACCTAAGGGGAAACCAACCACTGTACAAATATTGATTTTTTCTCCATAAGTGTCTGCAATCCGCTTGATATAACACGGTGGAACACAAACGGATGCTGTCTGGTATTTGATTGCTTCCTCACATAATTTCTTTATATCTTCCCAAGTTGCAAATGCTTTTAACTGTGTATGATCTACATACGAAAATAATTCTTCCTTATTCATTTCTTTCTCCTATCTCCATTGTACCCCATCTTTGGTAACTCTGGCATAAACCAATTGTTCCTCTTTGGATTTATGCGCTTCTATCTTCAGTGCCTGCAAAAATACTTCTATGGCAGGCTGCATTTTTTCTTCTTTGTTTCCATAAAAAACGGCCAGCACCTCTCCTTTTTCAACAAAGTCTCCCGTCTTTTTCTTTAAAACAATCCCTGCGGAATAATCAATGTCATCTTCTTTTTTCTCTCTTCCTGCACCTAACAGACAAGAAGCAGTGCCGCATTCTTTGGTATCCATAAAAGTGATATATCCTTCCCTTGGACTTCTCACTTCTCTTTCGATAGAAGCCTTTTCAAATTTGGAAATATCATCAACGACACTACTGTCACCGCCCTGTGCTTCTATCATTTCCTTTAATTTATTTAAAGCACTTCCATTCTCCAAAGCTTCTTTAACTTTACTCTCACAGCTTTCCATATCGCCCCTGCCTGCCAGATATAACATATTTGCAGCCAGTTCCACACACACGGCAGTTAAATCTTTCGAACCCTGATTTTTTAGGGTTTCTATTGCCTCTATCACTTCCAGACTGTTTCCAATATTATTTCCTAAGGGAATATCCATATTGGTAATCAAAGCTGCAGTTTTCTTTCCTGCACTTTCTCCAATACTTACCATTTCCTCTGCAAGAGCAAGAGAATCCTCCGCACTCTTCATAAAAGCACCGCTTCCGGTCTTTACATCCAGCAAGATACAATCACTGCCTGCTGCCAGCTTCTTTCCCATAATAGAAACTGCAATCAGCGGAATACTTTCCACCGTAGCCGTCACATCTCTTAACGCATATAACTTTTTGTCCGCAGGAGTCAAATTACCGGACTGTCCTATGACACATATGCCAACCTTCTTTACAACGTCAAAAAATTCTTCTCTTCCCAAACTGACACGCATGCCGGGAATTGCTTCCAATTTATCCACAGTTCCCCCTGTATGTCCCAATCCACGTCCTGACATCTTGGCTACTTTTACTCCACAGGCAGCGGCCAAAGGTCCTACGATTAACGTGGTTTTATCTCCCACTCCTCCGGTGGAATGTTTGTCAACTTTCACGCCTTCTATAGAGGACAAATCCACCATATCTCCGCTTCTTGCCACCAAATCCGTCATTACTGCAGTTTCTTCCTTTGTCATCCCCTGAAAATAAACTGCCATCAAAAAAGCAGACATCTGGTAATCAGGAATTTCTCCCTTTACATAACCATTAACCAAATAAGTCAATTCTTCAGCATTTAAGGATTTTCCATCCCGCTTTTTAGAAATTATGTCATACATTCTCATAGTCAGCTTCTCCCATTTTCTCTTACTTTGCGTTTCAAAAAAAGTCTTATTATCTCCTTAACATCTTTGGCGAAAAACTTTCGGGAAGAAGTTCTCTTAAAGTAAAACTTCTGATTTCTTCTCCCTTTGCACATATAATCTTAAATTTTTCCGGCTCTGTAAACTCTAACATCACCTGCCTGCAGACACCGCAGGGAGTACAAAAATCCCATTCTTCTTTTGCACACTCTTTTGGATTTCCTACAATGGCAATGGCTTCAAACTCTCTTTCCCCTTCTGAAATCGCTTTAAAAAAAGCAGTTCGCTCCGCACAATTTGTGGGAGAAAAAGCAGAATTTTCTATGTTGCACCCGGTATATACCTTCCCGTCTTTGGTAAGAAGCGCTGCTCCCACACAAAAACCGGAATAGGGACTATAGGATAATTTTTGTGCCTCATAGGCTTTTTTTACAAGTTCTTCTTCTCTCATAATCATTCCTTTTGTCATAACCCCTTGCTTTTATTTTAAGATTTCTTCTTTAAAACTTACTCCCGCCGTTTCCTGTTTTACTTCAAAAATATCCTGAATGGTAGCTGCTATATCCGCAAAAGAGCTTCTGGTTTTTAAATCCACCCCTGCTTTTATTCCTTTTCCATATGCCAGGAAAGGTACATACTCTCTGGAATGGTCGGTTCCCTTAAATCCGGGGTCACATCCATGGTCTGCCGTAATCATTACAATATCCGTATCTCTCATTTTCTCTGCCATCTGTTCCAATTGTTTATCAAAGGTTGTGGCAGCTTTTGCATAACCATCTATATCATTTCTGTGTCCATACAGCATATCAAAATCCACCAGATTTACAAAGCAGAGCCCTTTAAAATCTTCATCCATCATTGCCAATGTTTTTTCCATGCCATCCACATTGTTCTGGATTCTTATGGTATCACTCAGCCCTTTTCCGGCAAAAATATCATAAATCTTTCCTACACCTCTGGTGGCATATCCAGCTTTCTGCAAAACATCCAACATGGTGGTTTTGGGTGGCAGTAAGGAGTAATCATGTCGTCTTGGAGTCCTTGTAAATGCTCCCTTCTCACCTAGGAAGGGACGGGCAATAACTCTTCCCACACTATGTTCCCCCTGTAATAATTTTCTTGCAATTTCACAGTAATGATATAGTTCCTCTACCGAAACCACATCCTCGTGTGCTGCAATTTGAAATACACTGTCTGCTGACGTATATACAATCAATTTTCCGGTTTTGATATGTTCTTCTCCATAATCCTTAATTACTTCCGTACCGGAATAAGGCTTGTTGCAAAGCACTTCTCTTCCCGTCAGACAGCAAAACTCATCCAGCACTTCTTTCGGAAACCCTTCCGGATAAGTAGGAAGTGGTCTTTCCGATATGATTCCCGCAATTTCCCAATGTCCTATGGTGGTATCCTTTCCTCTTGAGGTTTCTGCCAGTCTTCCATAACTTGCCAGAGGCTTATGGACTCCCTCCAGATAATCAATTCCCTCAATATTAAATAACCCCATTTGCTTCATAAAAGGCGTATTATACTCTTGGGAACCTGTAATAGTACGAAAAGTATTACAGCCAACATCACCAAAATCTGCCGCATCCGGCAATTCACCAATTCCAAAACTGTCCAGCACAATTAAAAATATTCTCCTATCTACCATAAAACACCCTTCCCTTTCTCTTTTATGGTACTCCCTAATAGGTAAAGACTTTTCGTGGAGCAAACATACGGATTGCTTTCACCAATTCTTCCGTAGGTTCAAAAATAATCTGTTTTTCGCCTACTACCAGCATATATTTACAACTCTCCTGACTCTCTTTGCCGGAACTGTAATCCAAGGTCTTTCCCTGGCGGCTGCGATAAGAATCCAGTTCATGGGAACGAAGGGGCGCCAGAATCTCTAACTGGTTTAAATCCAATGTCTCCATTCTCTTTCGATTACTTTTTGCCAAAATCCGGTCAATCTGTAGTTCTTTGTCCACATACAGGTATTCATATTCTACACTACTGTATAAAGACAGAAAATAACAGGCCACACCACAAACCACGGCCAGTATCAATCCCCACAAAATCCCTAAAAACATGGTCAGTGCAAAAAAGCATGTCAGAATTGCGGTTACAATCTGACCCACTTTATAAACCGGGGATTTTTTTCTTGGTACCATAATTTCATAATATGTTTCGTTCATTCTTTTTCTCCGTTCTTTTGTTTTGGGGAAATTTTTTCCAAAATACTACCATATAAACTTCCCATTCTGCCTTTATTATATGCACAGAATATTTTTTTCACAAGTCCTTTTTCTTCCACCATTAAAAGTTAAGCTGGCGCATACTCTTTATGCGCCAGCTCTCTTCTTTTTTTGTTTCCGGATTTATTCCTTTTTTAAAACATCTGCCAAAGTTTTTCCATCAAAATATTCATTTACCATTTTGTAAAACTCCACCCACATTGGATAGGTCCGACATTCACAAGTCTTGTTACAAGGTTCTGCCCCTGATTCCAAACATGCTACCGGTGCAAGGTCTCCTTCGGTCAACCTTAAAATCTCTCCAATCCGGCATTCTTCCGGGGCTTTTATAAGGCGATAACCACCGCCTTTTCCCTGAATGCCTTCTACTATCCCATTTTTAGATAATACCGGTATGATTCGTTCCAGATATTTTAAAGAGATTCCCTGTCTTGCGGCAATCTCCTTCATGGGAACATATCCGCAATCCTTATGCTCTGCCAAGTCTATTAATACACGAAGGGCATATCGCCCTCTTGTGGAAATCAGCATACTCTTCTCCCTTCCGGCATTTTTGCTGTCTCATGCCCGGATGTCATAATATTTTCCCTTATTTTACTGCAAGAAAAGTTTTTTGTAAATCCACAATAGGATTTCCCTTCTGTCTTAAAAGAACTCTATCTTCTTAAATTTTCCCTATCAGTCATAGGAAAGCCTTTCTTATCATTACAAACATTCTCCGTTGGTACGAATCACTTCTTTATACCAATCAAAAGATTTCTTTTTATAACGATTTAAGGTACCGGTTCCATCATCATTACGGTCCACATAAATAAATCCATATCGTTTCTTTAACTCTGCCGTACTGGCACTTACCAAATCAATACAGCCCCAGGAAGTATATCCCATTACCGGCACGCCATCCTCTATGGCTTCTCCCACCTGCACCAGATGGTCACGCATGTACTGAATCCGGTAATCGTCCTCCACGGTAAAGGAGCCCCTGCCATCCTCCACCAGTTTATCTACCGCCCCTAAACCATTTTCTACAATAAACAAAGGTTTTTGGTAACGGTCATAAAAACGATTCAAAGTGTAACGCAATCCCTTAGGGTCAATCTGCCATCCCCATTCTGAAGCAGGCAGATAGGGATTTGGCACACCACCGATAATGTTTCCTTCTCCTGCCTTTTGATTCGGGTCGGCACTTTCACAAACACTCATATAATAACTGAAAGAAACAAAATCTACCGTATTTTTCAAAATCTCTGCATCTTCCGATTCCATCTGGATGTGAATCTGATTTTCTCTAAAGTAGCGGAGCATATAACCGGGATATTTTCCCCTGACATGAACATCTCCAAAGAAATCATTCCTGTGTTCTGCCTCCATAACTTTTATCACATCCTCCGGTGCAGGCGTAAGAGGATAAATCGGCATACTTAAAATCATGCAGCCCACCTTCGCTTCCGGCATCATTTCATGGGCAAGCTTTGTGGCTAACGCACTTGCTACCAGTTCATGATGAACTGCCTGGTATAATTGCTGTTTGCTAAGTTCCTCTTTTGGAGTACATATTCCGCCGCTCATAAAAGGAGAATGAAGCACTGAATTAATTTCATTAAATGTAAGCCAATATTTTACCTTACTGCCATATCTGGAAAACAAAGTTTTTACATAATTTTCGTAAAAACCGATCATTCTTCTGTCCGCCCAGCCGTTATATTCTCTTGCCAAATGAAGCGGTGTTTCATAATGAGAAATGGTTACTAATGGCTCCATCCCATATTTCAGACACTCATCAAAAAGGTCATCATAAAACTGTAATCCTCTTTCATTGGGTTCTTTTTCATCTCCGTTTGGGAAAATACGGCTCCAGGCAATGGAGGTGCGAAACACCTTAAATCCCATTTGGGCAAACAGTTTAATGTCTTCTTTATAACGGTGATAAAAATCAATTCCTACAAGCTTCCTATTATCCTCTGTAGGCATCTTTGTTACCTCGCCTTTCAGTCCTTGAGGTAATACATCCTGAATACTCAATCCTTTTCCATCTTCGTTATAGGCTCCTTCACATTGATTTGCTGCTACCGCACCACCCCAAAGAAAATTTTCAGGAAATCTCATATTTATTTTTCTCCCTTCTGCTTATTTCTAAACTGAAACAGAGGCTGTTCCTTGTAATGCAACAGCCCCTTTCTCATATTTCATATTACTTATTGTCTGCCGGGTCATCAAATCCCATAAACCATGTTACTGCAAAAGTAAGTACAATTGCAATCGCAGCACAAATAATTGCCATTACAAAATTGTTTGCCTTCTGGGCATGTACAAAAATCGGAATTGCCAACAAGGACGGAGAAGCAAAAGAACTTGCAGCCACACCCATGATACCTGCAATCAGTCCGGTAATTCCGCTGGAAATACATACCGCTGCCAAAGGGCGTTTTAAAGGCATAGTGACTCCATAAAGTCCCGGTTCTGTTACTCCTGCAAACAAAGCAGATACACCGGAAGAAGCAGCCAACTGTTTCAAATTACTGTTCTTTGATTTTACAGAAACAGCCAGACAGGCAGCTCCCTGTGCAAGGTTACTGATTAACATGGCAGGAAGCATCAAAGATTCTCCGGCAGGTGTTGCCAGTGCTGCAAATACCACAGGAATAAAAGCCCAGTGCATACCGGTCATAACGATAAATGGCATTGTTGCTGCCATAATCACATATGCCACAATACTTGCATGAGACTGAATCACTACCAATACAGAAGCCAATCCGTTTCCGATAAAAGAACCAACCGGTCCTAAAAATAAAAATGCAATCGGTGTGGAAATCAGAAGAATCAGCATTGGTTTTAAAAAGTTCTTTGTGAAAACCGGTGTAATTTTATCCACGATTCTTTCTATGTAACTCATAACCCAGGCTGTCAAAACGGCTGGAATGATGCTGGAAGAATAATCAAAACTGGTTACCGGAATCCCTAAGAAATTAATTCCACCTTCGGCTCCCGTAAGGGCTATAAAATTAGGATGAATTAAAATCGCCACTACTGCTGTTACCAACATCGGATTTGCACCAAATTTACGTCCCGCAGAATATGCCACTAACACAGGCAGAAAATAGAATGCAGTATTGCCAATCACACTCATTAACTGCATAGTCTGACTTTCTGCAGGCAGAAACCATCCTAAGATAATATTCAATACCTGAATCATACCTGCTCCGATAATGGCAGGAATTACCGGAGACATAGAACCGGAAATGGCATCCAGTATGGTTGAAATTATATTTCCCCCTTTGCCTTCCTTTTGGGGATTGTTGCCGGGTTTTCCTTCAAAATTTCCAAGTTTGATAAACTCTTTATAGCAGTTAGCAACATCATTTCCAATAACTACCTGATACTGTCCTGCTTTTTTCATAACTCCTGCTACACCTTTAATTGCTTTTACCTCTTCATCCAAAACGATACTCTCGTCTTTTAATGTCAAACGCAAACGTGTCATACAGTGGCTTACATTTACAATATTTGCTTCACCACCAACTTTTTTCAAAATTTCTTTTGCTGTTGTTGAATAATCCATGAAATCCTCCTTATCTGCATTACAAATACAGTTTCTTCTCTCTATTCTAAAAGAGTTTTTCCTTTTATGCCGCGGACACTCCGTCAAAACCCTTATGGAATACAAATCCATAAAAAAAGACCTTTCGGAAGCACAGCCTACCATAACTGTGCTTCAAAAAGGTCATGCCCCCAATCCAATGGGGTTACAATCCATTCTATTCTATTTTCAGACTTCTTTACTGCACACTCTGTTAATGTGTACAATCAGATATACTTTTTCTTCCTCCGGCAATTCCATAGACCAGGTATTTTTATAATAATCACAGATAATATCGGCACATTTAGCTATCTCGCTGAATTCTTCCCGAAGCTGTTCGTACATCTGCAAATTACTGCTGTCAATATACTTCTTTTCATAAACCCGTTTTAATAAATACTGAATATGTGTCGCAAACCTTGCATAATTAAACGTATCCCTCTTCACCTGCAAATCAAATTGCTGCTCAATAATCTTCGTTGTCTGCTGAAGTATTTCCTCAAAATTCTGCTCTAAAAAACTATTTTTTTCATCCATGGAACTTTTTCCACATGCATTTATTAAATGCATGGCAATTCCCTGTGCTTCGTTCTTTGGAAGTTTAACGGCAAACTCTTTGGTAATGGCCGTCACCATCGCTTTACCAATTTTCATTTCTGTCGGATAATTTACTTCCAACTCATATACAGAAGGCATTCTGACATAGATTCCTTTTTGTGCTCTCTCTATGGCAAATGCTATATGGTCAGCCAATGTCAACGTCAGATTTGCATTCATTTCGTAAGATAATTCGTCCTGAACATCCAACAACTGTCTGGCTGTAAATTGTATAATCTCATAAGGAATCTCATTTAAAAGTGAGATATACTGTCTGCTGACATCATAAAAGGTTCGTTCAACTTTTTTCAAATCTGTTAGTTCATAAGGTGTTTGGGGAAATCCAATCCCTTTACCGAATGCTATCAGCTCTCTATGATTACTATCTTCACAAATGGCTACATTGTTGTTAATTTTCTTCAATACAATCATTTCAAGCTTTCCCTTCTGATATCAAAAAAACTCCCGCAAAACATACATCATAACTCAACCGGTTATAATGGTAATGCCTCACGAGAGTAACAATCCACATGAACGTATCCTACCAGATAGTTCTCTAATTATCAAGAGACATATTAACCAAACTCATATGTCAAAAAACAGCATTTTTCACAATATCTGCATTTTATGACTTTCTCTTTATATCTGCAAAGCAAGCTCTTTTCATAATCTTTTCCCAATCTAGTTTTTTACTTTTTAGATTCCAAAATCTCAAGCAAAGACCGATTTCCAGATTTACTCCTTGAAATATGCTGACATAACCCTTATATGTATGTTATTTCGTTTTTGTATTTATTATATTGTGTCTTTCTTATCGCTTTGTCAACAATAAAACGATAATTTGTCATAGTTTAGAGGATAAACTCCGACATAAATTTTTTTGTTTTTCTCCTAATCTCATATGCCAAAAACGGAAAGTTTATAAAAATTTAAAAAACTTAATTTTCCCTTTATTGACACCCTTCCCATATACGATTAAGATGATAGAAAGACAAAAATATCAGTTTTTACTATATATACTAAATTTATTGGAGATTTTATGAATAACACAAATTCTTTACGAGATGAGATTCGTCTGCAGCAGCAAAAATTAGAGAAACAGCCTTTTTCAAAAAAAATGGAATATTACTGGCACTATTATAAAGTACATGCTATTGTGATTTTCTGTCTAGCTTTCATGTTTGGAAGCATTCTGCATACTATCATAACACAGAAAGAAATCGTATTGTCCATTGCATATATTAATGCCTTTCCTAATGTGGATGACGAAACTCTCACATCTGATTTTGAATCTGCCTTAGGATTAAATACGAAAAAACAGCAGATTACTTTAGACTCCGCTTATTATATCGATGATGAGTCTACTTCTCCCTATGCTACTACTTACAGTCAGAAATTTTCCACTCGTGCCATGGCGGGAGAATTGGATGTGGTGTTGGCGGATGCTAAGAACTTTGATTTTTACGGAAATCAGGGATTTTTTCAAAACCTTGAAACTATTTTGCCTTCCAATCTGCTGAAAAAATATAAAGATGATTTGTATTATATGGATGTCTCTACAGATGACTCTACGCAAAAAGTACCTGTGGGTATTAAAATTGATAAAGCAGCCAAGATTTTCCAGACCTCCTGTTATCCCAATACGGATGCCTATTTTGGTATCGTTACCGGTTCTGAGCATATCGATACCGCGCTGCGCTACTTGGATTATCTTGAAGATTGAGATAGAAAATGCCTTACCATCGTAAGAAAATTCAAAAAAGCATTCTGTTTACAAAGAAGTTTTAAATCCCCCCAAAACTTCTTTGTACAGAATGCTTTTTATTTTAAACGCCGGATTTTTGTCACAGTTCTTTTCTCTCTTATCCGGCGATTTCACCTATCCTTCCATTTCCCCTTCGAAAACAGTTTCTGCCGGTCCTGTCATATAAACAAGATTTTCTTTTCTATCCCAGAAAACTTTAATGTTTCCGCCTAAGACATGAACTGTTACCTCGTCCTCCGTAAGACCATTCAGAATACACGCCACTACCGTTGCACAGCACCCGGTTCCGCAAGCCAACGTCTCTCCGGTTCCTCTTTCCCATACCCGCATCTGTACGTTTTGTCTATCCAATACCTTTACAAATTCGGTGTTGGTACGATTGGGAAATCTGCAATGATTTTCAAAGTATGGTCCGATTTTTTCTATGGGTAAGTCTTCCACCTCTTCCAGAAATACAACTGCATGGGGATTTCCCATGGAAACACAGGTCATCTTGTAATTTTCATCCGTTTCCGGGATATAAATAAGTTCATCAATCACTTCACTGCTGTCACTTATTACCGGAACCTGCTCGGCCTTTAAAATAGGCTCTCCCATATTTACTTTTACCTGAACCACTTTTCCATTTTCTATTGTTAAATCCAGAATTTTTATTTTTCCTGCACTGACAACAGAAATTCTTTCCTTCCCGGTAAGTCCCTTATCATAAACAAATTTTCCTACACAGCGAATCCCATTCCCACACATTTCAGAGCGGGTTCCATCTGCATTATACATTTCCATTTCAAAATCAGCCACCTCTGAGGGATTAATAAAAATTGCCCCATCACTTCCAATCCCAAAATGTCTGTCACTTATTCTTTTGACCCACTGTGGTTTTTCTTCCTCCGCTATTGTTTCTGTAAACCCATTGATATAGACGTAGTCATTTCCTGCACCATGCATCTTTGTAAATTTCATTTTTATTTCCTTTCTATCTGCCTTTCGCCAACAGCCTTCTCTCTTTTCACTGCCTTTTTCCTAAAATTTCTCTTTGTGTTTTATGGTACTGTAATATTTATTGGGATTTTATAAACCGACTCAGCTTTTTGTATATTAACATAGTTACCCCAGAAACACTAACCCCTTTTATTATATTTAAAGGAGCCACTGCCAAAATTACCATGGTAGTAATATCCCTGATTGCAGGATTTATGGCACTTCCCATAGCAATCAGGCTCTCCAAAGGCATTCCATAAAGCTGGGCAAACTTTGGAAGCAGATAAATCCCATTGAAAACGGTACCGCATACTGTCAGACATATGGTTCCCGCTATGCAGGATAAAACAGCAGATTTCCGGTTCTTTTTATGTAAATATATAATGGATGCCGGTAAAACAAAGGAACAGCCTACCACAAAATTGGCCAGTTCTCCCACAAAAGCTGTGGAAGTCGATTTTAATAAAAGCTTTAACAGAATCTTACAGAACTCTGTCAGCACTCCTGCCACCGGTCCAAAAGCAAATGCGGTAATCAACACCGGGATTTCACTAAAATCCAGCTTATAAAATCCCGGCGCGAAAGGCATGGGAAGTTCAAACAGCATCAGGATTGCTGCAATGGCAGAAAACATACCTATCATGGTTAATTTTTTGGTACTTAAGATTCTTTCCTGATTTTTTGTTATTTTCTTTTCCCATTTTTCTATCAGTACCGCCGCAAGAAAAATTATCCCAACTACACCTAAAAACTCTGCAAAGAAAATAAGGTTTTGCATAATTTGTGTCATTAAATCCTTCATGTTTCCTCCTTTTCGAGGCTTGCTAACCACAAAACCCCTTATATCATCTCCTTGCAGCCTTCTCCTTTTTACATCCAGTTGGAACTGTCTACTTTCGCTGCCGTATATTCTGGACGCGGCTTATCGGTTTTGTAGATTACTGTCTGGTCAGTACAATCTCCTGCTTTCACTTCCAGATGATTTTCTGCCGCCATTGGCATCTTGAATTTAAATACTTTATGACCTTTCTTGGTTCCTACCAGTTTGCCATTGTTATAAAGTGAAACTTCCTTCATCGTAGAATATATGGTAATTTCCGTTGTTTTCTCACTGCGGTATTCATATCTTCTTCCGGCAATATAAACGAAGGGTGTCTCGGTCCAGTATGCCTTATACAGGTAGAATACATCCTTTTTCAGCTTTCTGTCAAAAGTAATCATACCTTTATGATTCATCCCCGGTTCTCCGCCCTGGTTTCTGGCATCGGCTGCAAAATCAAACATATTCCAGTAATAATAGCCCCACATATATGGGTGACGTTTAAAGCACTCTAACATGTACTCATGATATTTATTCTGGTATTCCTCCGTATTATCTCCACGTCTCGGTCTCGCACTATGAAGATTCGGCATCCCCTCTGCTCCATATTCAGAAAAGCATAAGCATCTGTCAGGATAGAGGAAATGGAAGAACTTTATCCACAAATCATTTAAGAAAAATCCCGGTATATACCAGCCAAGATACAGATTCCATCCTACAATATCCGAAATATGGGCTACCGGATGCCAGTGCGGACACATGGCATAGCAGGCCAGTGTGGTAACACGACTTGGATCCATTTCTTTTACCATTCTCTGTAACTGACGGTGGTTATCCAGCATATCTTTTTTATGTCTGGCTCCGGAAATGGTAATCTCATTGGAAAGTCCCCAAGTAACAATACAAGGATGATTGAAGTTCTGAACTATCAGCTCTTTCATCTGGGAATAGGTGTTTTCCCGTCCATCAGGAAGATGCTCAGAAATATAAGGAATCTCTGCCCAGACAATCATACCCTTTTTATCACACAAATCATAAAAATACTGGTCATGCTGATAATGTGCCAGACGAATGGTATTGGCTCCCACTTCCATGATAAGTTCCATATCCCTGTCATGTTCCTCTTTGCTGATGGCATTTCCCAAATCACGATAATCCTGATGACGGGACACTCCATGTAATGGATAAGGTCTGCCATTTAAGTGAAAACCATCTTTGGGACTAAATTCAAACTCCCGGACTCCGCAATTACAGCCGATTTCATCCAGCATGGTTTCGCCCTTTACCAAAACGGCCTTCACTTTATATAAATAAGGGTCTTCTAATCCGTTCCACAAATGTACGTTTTTAAGATTCAGATTAACATCCGTACCTTCTCCCTCTGCTACCAGTTTTCCACTGGCCTCCCAGATACCAACCTTTACCACCGCTCTGGATTTTTTTGCTTCCTCATTTAAATAAGTTACCACGTTTACAATGGCATCATTTCCTCTGATTTTGGTAAAGTATTTCATCCCCGGACCACCATAATAATCCAGTTCGAAATGTTCTTTGGATACTATCAAAAGTTCAACATCTCTGTAAATGCCGCCATAAAATGTAAAATCTGCTTTCTGCGGATATACTTTTGTATTTACACTATTGTCCACTTCCACAATCAGCTGATTGGTTTCCTCTAATGTTTCTGTAACCTCTGCACGAAAAGTTGAGTAACCTCCATCATGAGTACACAGTGTTTTTCCATTTAAAATTACCTTGGCACTGGCATTTACCCCATGAAACTGTAAATAAACACATTGTGTTTTTTTGTCAAACTCCGGCATTTCAAAAACAGTGTCATATTTGTTCGTTCCACGCCAATAATCATTTCCTCCATCCTGACCGTCTTTATGATTCCAGGTATGAGGCAGCATTATCTTGGAAGTCTTTCCATTCTGGTCTGTAAAGTTCCAATTTTTCATTAATTTAATAGTTTTTCGCATAACACCCTTCTTTCTAATATTCTGTATTTCCTTATTTTTTCTGTTCTATCCTCATGGTAAGTGCAATTCTCTTCTTTGCCACATCTACACTAAGTACCTGCACATCTACGATATCACCGACACTGACTGCTTCCAGAGGATGTTTGATAAATTTATCCGTAATCTGGGAAATATGAACCAGACCATCCTGATGCACTCCAATATCCACAAAGGCTCCAAAGTCAATTACATTTCTTACCGTTCCCTTTAAAACCATTCCCGGTTTTAAATCCTTCATTTCTAAGATATCACTTCTTAAAATCGGCTTTGGCATATCTTCTCTTGGGTCTCTTGCAGGTTTTTCCAGTTCCTTTAAAATATCGGTTAAGGTCAGTTCCCCAATACCCAATTCCTCTGCCATTTTCTTTTTATCTTTTACCCGTTTTTCCAAACCGGAAGGAACCACTGCCGCTGTTGTCTTATGCTGCGTTTCTTCCTCCATCGCGACTCCGCCTAAGGCCTGCGCGAGAGCTTTTCCCATAGCAGTATTGGTATTGCGGATAACCATCTGTTTCTTAGGCTGCTTTTTAGGCTTTTCTTTCTTTGCCTTTCCTTTCTCATTGGCTGCCTGTTTTTGAATCTCTTTTACGTCTTCCATAGTAAGACCCAGTTTTTCCAAAAGCTGCATGGTAGCCTCATAAGACTCCGGATGTACACTGGTAGCATCCAAAGGATTTTTACCATCCAAAATACGCATAAATCCGGCACACTGCTGGTAAGCTTTCGGACCTAGTTTCGGTACTTTTAACAACTGCTTTCTTTCCGTAAAACGTCCGTTAGCTTCCCGGTATTCCACAATATTTTTTGCAATGGTTTTATTAATGCCGGAAATATACTCCATCAATGGCGCGCTGGCAGTATTTAAATCTACTCCTACTTTATTTACACTGTCTTCCACCACTCCGGTTAAGGCTTCGCTTAATTTCTTCTGGTTCATGTCGTGCTGATATTGTCCCACACCGATGGATTTGGGGTCTATTTTTACCAGTTCTGCCAAAGGGTCCTGCAAACGTCTTGCAATAGAAGCTGCACTTCTTTGTCCCACATCAAAATTAGGAAATTCTTCTGTTGCAAGTTTACTTGCAGAATATACACTGGCTCCTGCTTCGTTTACAATGACATATTGTACCGGCGTATCCAATTCTTTTAACAGTTCTACAATTACCTGTTCCGATTCTCTGGAAGCGGTTCCGTTTCCTACGGAAATCAAGGATACCTTATATTTCTTTATCAGTTTCTTTAATTCTGCCTTGGCTTCTTCTACTTTATTTTGTGGTGCGGTAGGATATATAACTTTGGTATCCAGCACTTTTCCTGTTTCATCTACCACTGCTAACTTACAGCCTGTTCGAAAAGCCGGGTCCCATCCCAAAACCACTTTTCCGGCAATAGGCGGTTGAAGCAACAGCTGTTCCAAATTCTTACCAAAAACAGAAATTGCACCATCTTCTGCTTTTTCCGTTAATTCATTTCGTATTTCCCTTTCAATCGCCGGAGCAATCAGTCTTCCATAACTGTCTGCAGCCACTTCCTGCAAAACAGGTGTTGTTACCGGATTCTCTTTTGTAATGGTTTTCTTTTCCAGATAAGTTATTATTCTTTCCTGAGGCGCTTCAATCTTCACATTTAAGAATTTTTCAGCTTCTCCTCTGTTTAAAGCAAGAACACGATGTCCTGCCACACTTTTTACCGGTTCTTCATAATCGTAGTACATTTCATATACAGATTGGGCTTTT
Source organism: uncultured Lachnospiraceae bacterium (assembly GCA_964610665.1). GTDB lineage: Bacteria > Bacillota > Clostridia > Lachnospirales > Lachnospiraceae > SFDP01. The sequence continues at coordinate 786 of CAZSWC010000035.1, read as the reverse complement.
TCATCTTTTGCACTACTGATAAGCTTACCTTCCTGCATGGTAATCTCACGAATATAAGTACGATAATCTGCTTCATCAGATATGCTTTCCGCCAGAATATCCATGGCTCCCTGCAAAGCTTCTTTTGAAGTTTTCACTTCTTTTTCCTCAGAAATATATTTTGCAGCTTCTTCTAAAATATCTGTGGTAATTTCCTGTGCCAGGATTGTTTCTGCCAAAGGTTCCAATCCCTTCTCCTTGGCAACACTGGCTCTGGTCTTTCTTTTTGGTCTGTAAGGGCGGTATAAATCTTCCACCGTTACCATGGTTTCTGCTTTTAAAATCTTTTCTTTTAATTCTTCTGTCAGTTTTCCCTGCTCTTCAATGCTGGATAAAACCTGCTCTTTTTTATCTTCCAAATTGCGAAGATATACCAGTCTCTCATGAAGGTTACGAAGCTGTTCATCATTTAAAGAGCCGGTGGCCTCTTTACGATAACGGGAAATAAAAGGAATGGTATTTCCTTCATCAATCAATCCCACAGCAGCCTCCACCTGCCATTTTTGTACTGATAATTCTTCTGCCAATTTTACTATAATATCCATTACATTTCTCCTTTTAACAGTTTTCCTGCATTTCATTACAACACAATGCGCCACTGTTTTTTATACAATCATCTCTTATTTTAACTATTTCCGTCTGTTTTTTCAATGCTAAAATACAAAACCTGCGTTTTTTACAATATTTATATAAGTTAGTGTATAATTTTAATTGGCAAAGATAGGAATCAATCCTAAAAAAGGAAGC
>CAZSWC010000034.1:0-22502 GCA_964610665.1 uncultured Lachnospiraceae bacterium | reverse complement strand
ATATGGGGCGTAACAAAAACGTAACTTTTTAGTGGTATTTTTTAAAAAAAAAATTTTTAATTTTTTTATTTTTCTTTTCAAAAAGCCCCCAAAGAACACCTGCTCTTTGGGGGCTAAAATATATCTTTTCTTCTTTTGTCTGATTAATTCTCCATCATGAAGTTCACTAATTTCTTAATGTCTTCCGGTTCATAAGCAATGATTTCTAATTCGGAGATTGTTCCGTCAGAAAAAATCTTTGCCATAGATACATACTGGCATAATTTAGATTTCAAATTTAATCTGTCACCTTCACCGGTTACTAATTCTACTTTTCCTGCACAACTGTCAATTACGTTAAAAAATTTTTCTACATTATTAATATTCTGGATTTTCATTCTAAACTCCTCTCTGTCACCTTCCTGTGACACACCTAACTTATATCTTTTTCTTGTTTACGCCCCGATTATATCGCGTTTGAGGAAAAACTGCAATAGTAAAATTATATTTATGCCTAAATGTGTGTTTCTTATTTTAAGCGAATAGAAGAATCTGTAATTTCTATTTTTCCTGTTTTCAGAAGATGACCTACGGCTTTTTTAAATTCATTTTTACTCATTTGCAATTCTCTTTTAATCACTTCCGGGTTGGCCTTGTCATTAAAGGGAAGAGCACCATCAAAACTTTCGATAACCTCCAATACCTTCTCTGCATCTATTAATATCTGGGTGAATGCTTTTTCTCTGATGGATAAATCCAGTTTTCCATCTTCCTTTACTGCAACCACACGGGCAGTAATCCTGTCTCCCACTTTCAGGTTCCCGAAGAACTCTTTTTTGGGAATCAGACCGGAATATTTATCATCCACAGCCACAAAAGCTCCGAAATTGTCACTAATTTCATAGACCAGGCCTTCCACTTTATCCTCTTTTTTATAAGGAGAAGAAAGGCTCAGATAATGGTACACTTTCATGGTAGCACATAAGCGGCTGCTTTTATCAATGTATAAGGTTACCAGACATTCCTCTCCTTCTTTTACTTTTGTTGTCTGTTCCCTAAAAGGCAAAAACAAATCTTTTTCCAATCCCCAGTTTAAAAAGGCACCCATTTTTCCCACCTGCGCCACTTTTAAAAGTTTTACTTCATTCTTAAGCAGCAATGGGGTATTGGTGGTAGCAATCAGACGGTCTTTGGAATCTTTGTATAAAAATACTTCTATCCTGTCTCCTATGGAAGCACCCTGCGGTACCTGTTTCATGGGAAGCAGGACTCTTTCCTCCGGTTTCGTATCCTCCGGGTCAATCAGATATACACCAAAATCCACTTTTTTCATAATTTCCAATGTCTGTTTTTCACCTAATTTTAACATGTCTTTTTCCTCTTTCTTTTTTGTTTTGCTTTTCCCATGCCATCATTTTTTCTGATGGTTTTTTATTTCTCCGAAAATTCTGTCACCACATATGGGTACTTTTCTTCATCACACAGACAAATGAAAATTTTATTTTCTTCTCTATACATATATGGATAAATCATGTCTCCCAAATGAGCCTGTTTTCTGTATTCTGCTCTTATCTGATGAATATTAAAATCATGAGAAAGGAAGGAACTTGCCATTTTAATATATTGTCCATTATTTACATGATGATTACAATCCAGATGGTATTTTTGAATGCCAAAGGGCTCTCCGGTTTCTTCTTCTCCTGTTACTTTTATTTTTCTGGGAAGATAGTCCATATCCAGCTTAGTTTCTATGGGGTAAACCTTTAAGATTTCTTCCGGTATCTTAACCGGAAGCATTGTTTCGAGATTCATAAATGTCCACAGGGAGTCTGCCTTCGCAATGATTCTTCCCTGTTTTTTTATGAAAAAATTACGTTTTCCTAAAAAACCTTTGAAATCATAGGGCAACGTACCTATTGTGATTTTTTCCCCCAATGAGGGATATTCTTCCACGATAATCTGCCAATAATTTAATACCCAGGTCAGATTTTGCGGAATCAGATAGGAAAATCCCACTCCCAAATCTTCAGACTGAAAGGTGGAGCAATCCTGAAAATAGTCCACAATTGCGGCCGGAGATATTTTTCTTTCACCATCCGTTTCACTAAAGCGGATTCTGCTTTCTATCTGATACATATAATATCCTCTCTTTCACCATCCGATTTCCATATTTACTTTTCTTCAGACAGATTGGTCCTCAATCCAAATTCTTCCGGTCGGAAGCGGGGACACACATTATCTGAGGAAGTAATCACGGAAGATGCCAATACGGTTCCAATCTGTACCGATTCTGCCAGACTTTTACCATAGGTAAGACCGGACATTGCCCCGGCACAAAATGCGTCCCCGGCTCCGGTGGTATCTTTTACTACTACTTTTCTTGCTGCAATGGTTCCTTTCTCTCCATTCCGGTCTGCATAAACAGCACCTTTGCTGCCCATGGTTACAATCATGGCCGGGATATTGGCTGCTTTTACTTTTTCTGACAATATATCACACAATCTCTCCGGTGTAGTATCCGTATAATCATCTAAAAACAACATTCCCGCTTCCTGCTCATTGCAGATAAAGCAATCCAGCATTTGCAGAAAATCCCGCCGTTCTATGGCAATGCTCATATTTGAAACCAGAGCATATACTTTCTTTTGATATTTTGCTGCCAGTTCAAAGATTTTCTTTACAACATCCTTGTGCATATCCAGTTCAAAAATTACGGAATCACAATTTTGAATAATTTCATCTCCATGTTCTTCCAGTATCGGCATTACCTGGTAAGTATTGGGACGTTTGGAAATAGAGCCTGCGACTTCTCCATTATTATCAAACAGTGCCAGCCAGGTTCCCATACCATCCGGTTTTGTTTTTACATAGTCTACATTTACCTTATGACGCTTTAATTTATCCACTACGTCTCTTCCCATGGATGTAGGATCTACGGTTCCTACAAAAGTCGGGCGCAATTCAAGGTTTGCAATGTCCTCTGCCACATTTCTGGCAACGCCTCCCTGAACGTATTCTACCTTTCCCGCATTTCTTCCTCCGGGGATATAGTTATCCCCCGGAAACCCTTTAATATCTACAAATACAGTACCTATTACGACAATTCCCACGATAATTCTCCTTTATCTGAACGTTATTTTTATCATATCATATTTATGCCAAAATACCAAATTATTGTTTCGTTATTTCTTGCAGATATAAAAACAAAAAACCTCATCAGAATCTGCTGATGAGGTCATATAGCAGGGCTACAAGGATTCGAACCTTGAAATGACGGAGTCAGAGTCCGTTGCCTTACCGTTTGGCGATAGCCCTATATATCAAGCGCTCTTGCTGAGCACTTGATTATATTACTACATTTTTTTTCATAATGCAAGTGTTTTTTTAATATTTTTTTATTTTTTTAATTTCGGGGCATTCCTCCATATCAGACTTCAAAAATCAAGTCTGCATAAGTAGGAAACGGCCATACTTTTTTGTCTACCAATACTTCCAGTTTATCTGCCGGAATGCGCAATGCTTCCATAGCAGTTTTCACCTCATCTTTATAGAAAAATGCCTGGGCTTTGCCCGGTTCCATTTCTCTGGCTTTGGCATCTGCTTTTTGCAGGTTCTCCAATGCTGTCTGCATTTCTCCTAAATGCAGATTCACTTTCGTAAGAAGTTTTTTCTGAACCGTAGCATCCAATCCTGCTTTTGTTACAGATACAACCGTTTCTGCCAAATCCTTTGTATAAGAAATGACCGCTGGAATTATCTGTTTTGATGCCATATCCATCATGGTAAGCGCTTCAATATTAATAGTCTTTGCATAAGTTTCATATAAAATTTCCACTCGGGATTCCAACTCTGCTTTTGTAAATATATGAAAACGCTCAAATAGTTTTATGGCTTTTGGTGTGGTCAGTGTATCTACTGCTTCCACCATGGTCGCAATGTTGGGTAATCCCCTTCTTTTGGCTTCTTTCACCCATTCTTCAGAGTATCCGTTTCCATTAAATATAATCCTCTGATGTTTTGTCATATATTCTTTAATCAGGTCATGAACTTCCTTATCAAAGTTCTCTGCTTTTTCCAAGCGGTCTGCCGCTTCGCAAAAAGCTTCAGCCACAATGGCATTTAAGGTAGTATTGGGACTTCCAATGGAATCCTCACTTCCTACCATACGAAATTCAAATTTGTTTCCCGTAAAAGCAAAAGGGGAAGTACGATTGCGATCCGTGGCATCCTTTTCAAAATCCGGCAAAGTAGACACTCCGGTTTTCATAACTCCGCCTTCAATACAGGTTTCTGCTACTCCGGTTTCTACCAGCTGCTTTACTACATCCTCTAACTGTTCTCCCAGGAAGATAGAGATAATGGCAGGAGGGGCTTCATCTGCTCCAAGACGATGGTCATTTCCCACATCTGATGCGCTCTGTCTCAACAAATCCGCATGAGTATCTACCGCTTTCATGATGCATGCCAGAATCAGTAAAAACTGGATATTTTCATTAGGAGTATCTCCCGGATCCAACAGATTATTTCCATTATCCGTATTAATGGACCAGTTGTTATGTTTGCCGGAACCATTGACTCCCTCAAAGGGCTTTTCATGCAGCAGACAGCGAAGACCATGTTTTCCTGCTACCCGCTTCATGGTTTCCATAACCAGCTGATTATGGTCTACTGCCACATTGGCAGTTTCATAAATGGGAGCCAGTTCATGCTGGGCGGGTGCCGCCTCATTATGCTGGGTCTTGGCTGTTACACCCAGTTTCCACAGTTCCTCATTTAAATCTTTCATATAGCCGCCGATGCGTTCCCGGATAACTCCAAAATAATGGTCATCCATTTCCTGTCCTTTAGGGGCAGGGGCACCGAATAAGGTTCTTCCCGAAAAAATAATATCTTCTCGTAACTGTGCCTTTTTCTGGTCTACCAGAAAATATTCCTGTTCCGCACCTACCGAAGCAATGACTTTGGAAGCTTTGGTATTTCCAAAAAGATGTACAATTCTTAAAGCCTGCTCACTTAAAGCTTCCATAGAGCGAAGCAGGGGAGTCTTTTTGTCCAGTGCTTCTCCGGTATAGGAACAAAAAGCAGTGGGAATACAAAGAATGGGACCTGTTGCCGCTTCTTTAATAAATGCCGGTGACGTAATATCCCATGCGGTATACCCTCTGGCTTCAAAGGTTGCCCGAAGTCCACCGGAAGGAAAAGAGGAAGCATCCGGTTCTCCCTTAATCAACTCTTTCCCTGAAAATTCCATAATCATTTTTCCATCTTTATCAGGATGGGTCACAAAAGAATCGTGTTTTTCCGCAGTAATTCCTGTCAAAGGCTGAAACCAATGGGTATAGTGCGTGGCTCCCTTTTCTACAGCCCAGTCTTTCATGGCTTTCGCAATAATATCCGCAGTGGCGAGAGATAATTCTCCTCCCTGCTCCATGACTCTTACCACTTCCTGATATGCTGATTTTGGAAGACGGGCCTTCATTTTACCCATGGTAAATACATTTTCGGCAAAAATTTCTTCTACATTGATTATGTCTTTCATCTATTCCTCTTCCTTTGTGTTTGCCACTCTTAAAATATCATAAACATCCGGTTTCTTATCTAACTGTAAATAAATTGTCTGTTTGGGATGTGGACAGCTCTCAATTTTCTCTCCATCCTCGTTATACATGGCCAGTACCTTTGTTGTTATATTTTCTCCACCGGGTTTCATAATCTCAATCTCATCCCCTGTGGAAAATTTATTTCTTTGCTCAATACGTACAAGACCTCTGTCGTCAATTTCATTTACAATGCCAAGATATATATATTCATTAATATACGTATTACTGTCATATATCTGTGTGTTTTCATCCGGTTTCCCAAAGTAGAAGCCGGTGGTAAATTGTCTATAGGTACATTTTCCAATTTCCGATTTATACCACTCCATATTGCTTCGATATTTCTCTTCCGATTCCATGAAATCATCCAGTGCTTTCCGATAAGTTCTGGCAACTGTAGCTACATAAAGTGCAGTTTTCATTCGCCCTTCGATTTTCAGGCTGTCAATTCCTGCGTCCAGAATTTCCGGAATATGCTCTATCATACACAAATCTTTGGAATTGAAGATGTAGGTTCCTCTTTCATTTTCATAAACCGGTAAGTATTCTCCGGGGCGGCTTTCTTCCACCACTGCATATTTCCATCTGCAGGGATGGGTACAGGCTCCATGATTGGCATCCCGGCCGGTAAAATAATTGCTTAAAAGACATCTGCCGGAGTAGGAGATACACATAGCTCCGTGAATAAAACTTTCAATCTCCATATCTTCCGGTATATGTTCCCGTATTTGTTTAATTTCATTTAGAGAAAGTTCTCTGGCAGAAACCACTCTAGATGCTCCCATTTTATACCAGAAATCGTACGTCAGATAATTGGTGTTATTGGCCTGAGTTGAAATATGTATCTCAATTTCCGGACATATCTCTTTTGCCAGAGTAAACATTCCTGGGTCTGAAATGATCAAGGCATCCGGTTTTATTTCCTTCAGCTGCGTAAAATACTTTTCTGCTCCTTCCAAATCATAATTATGGGCAAGGATATTTGCAGTAACATATACTTTTACGCCTCTTTCATGGGCAAATGCGATTCCTTCCCGCATATCCTGAAGGGAAAAGTTTTTTGCTTTGGCACGCAATCCGAATGCTTCTCCACCGATATAGACTGCATCCGCTCCAAATACAACTGCGGTTTTTAATACTTCCAGATTACTTGCCGGTATCAGTAACTCCGTCTTTCTCATTCTCTCCTCCTGCCTGCATCAAAGCTTCTTCTTCGTCTGCACCTGCTCTTTTATCAATTATATCCTGATTCATCTGTTTTACACTGACTGTAACCCCATCCCCTACCGGTAAAATGGAAGTTACCAGATGCGGGTGATGTTTTAATTCATACAGATATTCCCGCATTCTTGCATGAATGGTTCTGTTTCTTCTGGTAACTGCAAAACGGGATTCTACAATATCTCCATCCTGCAATACATTATCAGATACCAAAAGTCCCCCTTCCGACAAAAGACGCATAATATCCGGCAAAAAATGAATATACTGTCCCTTCGCCGCATCCATAAAGATGAAATCATAGGGGCCTTTTAAGGTTCCCAGAATTTCAAGGGCATCTCCTTCTAAAAGGGTAATCTTGTCTTCTTTCCCTGCTTTGGCAAAATTTTCTCTTGCCAGTGGAATTCTTTTTTCATATTTTTCAATGGTGGTTATATGACAATCTTTTGGTGCGTATTCACTCATCAGTAATGCCGAAAAACCAATGGCACATCCTACTTCCAAAATCTTCTTAGGCTGCTTTATGGCAAGCAGAAGTTTCAAAAAGCTTTGCATGGATGGTCTGATAATAGGTACCTCTGTCTCTTTGGAATATTTCTCCAACCGGTTTAAAAAATCAGAATTGGGAGTATCCATGGAATCCATAAAAACCGTCATTCTTTCATCCACGATCATTCTTCTTCCACCTGCATTGACATGATCTGCATCATTTCCTCCGTGGTCATGGATGTATTCAGTTCATAAGTACCGGGCTGGATTTTGTCTTTATATTCTGAAAGCATTTCCTGAATATAAAACAGTCCGGCATCTCGGATCAACCCTTTCTTTTCTAATATTTCTCCGATTTCTTTCGCATCATCTTCTTCACTTATCACAACTTTTACATCCCTGCCGCTTCCTGTTGTCACAGGAGGTTCATTAAATACCCGCTGGCCATATTCATATGCCGTAAGTGTCCATTTATAAACCAGCATCACAACGATGATTGCCAGTACAATCTTAAAAACGAATGAAAAAACGGATATTACTACTTCCTTTGAATTCATATTTCTTTTTTCTCCTTAAACATCTGTCAATCCACAAAAGCTGTTTCTTCCTGACCGATACCCAAATCTTACCCCAATTCCATATCAATATCAACCAACTCATCAATGGCCGTATTTATTTCCTGTACCAGACGGCATATTTCCAGTTCCGCTTCCAGATATTCTCTGGCAATGGGCTCTTCTTTCAGGCTCTGATACTCTCTTTGAAATTCGTCTACTTTTTCAAAAAGGTCTTCCCCTGTATATTTTTGAAATTCAAAACGTTTTGACCTGTATTCGTTGATTCGTTCCGCCATTCCGGGCACTCTTTTGATTCTTTGCTGCTGATACTTATAATCTTTAAATGCCTGACTTTCCTGCAGTGCTTCCAGAAATTGTTCCAATGCTCTTCTTATCTCCATGTAGCAAAGCTCCTTTATACCTCTAAAATAATCGGTAAGATCATAGGTCTTCTTTTGGTTTTCTTCCATACATAATCAGAAAGGCTGTCTCGGATTCCCATCTTTAGTTTTCCCCAATCCGTGATTCCTTTATCCAGATATTCATTCACCGTATTGTACAAAAGTGCTCCAGCCTCGGTCATCATTTCCTCGGATTCCCTTACATATACAAATCCTCTGGATACAATATCCGGACCGGCTGCCAGATATCCGCTGGCGCCATCCAAAGCCATAACCACAATCATAATACCGTCTTCTGCCAGATGCTGTCTGTCACGGAGCACAATATTTCCTACGTCTCCCACACCCAGACCATCTACAAGAATATCTCCTACCGTTACTTTTCCGGTTACTTTGGCACTATTCTCATTCATTTCCAGAACATCCCCGGAAGAAAGAATAAAGATATTTTCTTTTTCTATTCCTAAATCACCGGCAAGTTTTGCCTGGGCTTTCAGATGCTTATACTCTCCATGTACAGGAATGGAATACTTCGGTTTTACCAAAGAATATATCAATTTAATCTCTTCCTGACATGCATGTCCTGAAACATGGACATCCTGAAAAATCACTTCCGCTCCTTTTCTGGACAGTTCGTTTATGACTTTTGTAACTGCTTTCTCATTTCCCGGAATCGGATTCGAGGAAAAGATAATGGTATCCTGTGGTCCTATGGTAATTTTACGATGTATGTTGCTTGCCATACGACTTAAGGCAGCCATACTTTCTCCCTGACTTCCGGTGGTAATAATTACGGTTTTCTCTTCAGGATAATCTTTCAACTGTTCAATGGCAATCAAAGTATTCTCCGGGATATTTAAAATATTCAACTCCGAAGCAGTTTCAATAATATTTACCATGCTTCTGCCTTCTACCACAACCTTACGTCCAAACTTATACGCGGAATTAATTATCTGCTGCACACGGTCCACATTGGATGCAAAGGTGGCAATCAGAATCCTTCGGTTTTTATTTTCAGAAAAAATCGTATCAAAGGTCTTCGTCAGTGTACTTTCCGAAGCCGTAAATCCCGGCCTTTCTGCATTGGTACTGTCACACATCAAAGCTAAAACACCTTTTTTTCCAATTTCTGCAAATCTCTGCAAATCAATGGCATCCCCGAAAATCGGTGTATAATCTACCTTAAAGTCTCCTGTATGAACTACAATCCCTGCAGGAGAATAAATCGCCAGTGCTGCTGCATCCACAATGCTGTGGTTTGTTTTTATAAACTCAATTCGGAAGCAGCCCAGATTAATGGATTGTCCAAATTTGACAACTTTTCTTTTTACCTGATTTACCAGATTATGCTCTTTTAACTTATTTTCAATCAATCCCATAGTCAGTCTGGTAGCATACAAAGGTACATTTATCTGTTTTAAAACATAAGGAAGTGCACCTATATGATCTTCATGACCATGGGTAAATACAAATCCTTTTACCTTATCTTTATTTTCCAATAAATAAGAGATATCAGGAATGACCAAATCAATCCCCAACATATCATCCGCAGGAAAACTCAAACCGCAATCTACCACAACAATACTGTCTTCATACTCAAAGGCAGTAATATTCATTCCAATCTGTTCTAATCCACCAAGTGGTATTACTTTCAACTTGGACTCACTATTCACTTCTCTCTTCTTAGCCAAAACAATTCCTCCTTTTTTATTTCCGCACAAATAAGGCCTCTTTAGGAAGCCTCCTTACATAAAATATTGACTGATTCTGACCGGCCTATTCATTGTCCTGTACAAATTGTACATCTTCCAGCAAATCTTCAAAAACACCTGCAACTGCATTTAACTCGTTCTCATCAGATACAATTTCATACACGCTCTCCGTATCCTCTGCTTTTGACAGGTCTTTTAAAATCAGAGCTTCCCCATCGCCGTCTTCAAAATCCGTTACCAGGATATAATTCACTCCTGCTATTTTTGTCTGTTCCAATACATAAAAATCAACCGGTTCGTCCCCATCAGGACAAAACGTAATTTTTTCTAATTTCATTCATGCCTCCAAAACTTATCTATTCATCCTTCTTACACTTCTTCTTTCGCAAAGGCTCTGGAATCCAGATATCCTTGTAAAATAAGCACCGCTGCCACTTTATCTACCTGTTCTTTTCTTTCTTCTCTTCTCAGGCCTGCTTCAATCATTGCCTTGTCTGCTGCCACAGTGGTCAGTCTCTCATCCCACAAATGTACTTCCAAACCGGTACGTCTTTCCAGCATTTCCTTAAATTCTTCGGTTCGCTGGATACGTTCTCCCAAAGTGTCATTCATATTCTTCGGATACCCCAGTACAATCTCTTCTACTTCATATTCTTCAATTAATTCTTCTATTCTGGCACATGTCTTGCGCAGTTTATTCTCTTCCTTACGACGAATAATCTCAATTCCCTGTGCTGTTATCAGAAGAGCATCGCTAATGGCAACTCCTACTGTTTTTGCTCCAAAATCCAATCCCATTATACGCATAGACTGCCTCCGTATCTTATACCCAGTGATTATTTCTGATATATTCTTTAAAAAGTTCTTCCACTAATTCGTCTCTTTCCACCTTCATGATGAGACTTCTTGCATTCTTATAACTGGTGATATAAGTAGGGTCCCCGGACATAATATAACCCACAATCTGATTCACAGGATTATATCCTTTTTCAGTCAGCGCTTCAAAAACGGAAGATAAAATTATCTTTACTCCGTTCTCCGGTTCTGCTTCCACTTTAAAAAATTGTGTGTTTCCTAAATCCTGCATATTTTTCCCCTTTTCTTCTTTATCTGTAAAACGCCAAGAGGCTCTCTGCTCCTTATGTTCACAGACAGCATTTTATGGAATCCATAAGTCAGCCAACTTGTGCCTTCCGTACAAATCAAATTTCTGAATACCAATATATTACCTTATTGTTATGAAAATTTCAACGTTGGTTTCCGTATTTTTCTATTGCTTTTCCGGCGGCATAACTTTTGACTGAAATCTTATCTTATTTTTTATCTCTTATACATTATTTTCTGCTTTTATCAGCAGATATTCTCCCTGAAGAAGCTTCACCGCTTCCCCTTTTATAAATTTATTTTTCAGATTTTCTTTTGCTTCCACAGCAGCCTTCACATAGGTCTTTGTATATCCTATCTGATATTTTTTCCCTTGAATTTCTTTTTCTTCTTCTATGAGAACTTCCACCGTTCTGCCAAGATAACTTTCTCTATAGTTTTCGGACTGCCTTTTTTCCATCTGTAAAAGCAAACTGCTTCTTTCTGTTTTTATGCTCTCTTCTATCTGGTCCGGTCTTTTGGCCGCTGCCGTTCCCTGCCGTTTTGAGTATTTGAAGATATGCATTTCATAAAAATCAATCTCTTCTAAAAACTGATATGTTTTTTCAAATTCTTCTTCTGTTTCCCCCGGAAAACCAACAATTACATCCGTGGTAATTGCCGGATTCTCAAATACTTCCCTTAAAATCTCTACTTTTTCCTTAAATTCTTCTACATTGTAATGTCGATTCATACGTTTCAAAGTCTCATTACATCCGCTTTGAAGTGATAAATGAAAATGAGGACACAGCTTGTCTATTTTTTTCAGTCTCTGGGCAAACTCCTTGGTAATAATCCTTGGTTCTAGGGAACCAATCCTGATTCTTTTGATTCCTTCTATCTGATCGATTTGTTCTAAAATTGAAAGAAGATAGCCTTTTTTATATGCTATGGCACGAATATCCAGATTCTGCAGTTCTTTTCCAGAATCTAAAGTCTCTTCCTCCTTTGATTTTACATCTGCATGCAGATAATCGCCGGTCTCTTTACTTATAAAATCCATTCCATAACTGCTTAAATGGATACCGGTTACCACAACTTCCTGATATCCGGCTTCTGCCAGTCCTGTTACTTCTTTTATAACGTCTTCTTCCTTTCGGCTTCGTACCCTGCCTCTTGCGTAAGGAATAATACAGTAAGAACAAAATTGATTACATCCATCCTGAATCTTAATATGCGCCCTGGTATGCTCTCCTGCCTGTGTCAGTGTCATTTCTTCATATTCCTGTTTTCCATCATTAATGTCAGGAATGGTGGTTTCATGAAGAGTCTTATCCGGTCTGTTCTCTTCTTTTTTTCTGAGAAATTCTTCTAAAATCTCTACAATATCTTTTTTCCGGTTATTTCCCACTGCCAAATCAATGCAGGCATCCTGCTTCACACTTTCTGTTCCTGTCTGCACGTAACATCCCACCGCAACTACAACAGCTTCGGGGTTCATTTTTTTTGCTTTGTGCAGCATCTGGCGGCTTTTTCTGTCTGCAATATTAGTCACGGTACAGGTATTAATGATATAAATGTCCGCACCGGGAGCAAAGGGAACTATTTTGTATCCGCTTCTTTCTAATTTTTCCTGCATAACCTCTATTTCATAAGAATTTACCTTACATCCCAGATTGTGCAATGCTACATTTTTCATAATATTCCTCTCTTTTTTGTAGGTTTTTTTCATTGACTTTTATCCCCAACACCTTTACTATATCTTTTGAAGCTAGAAAACAAATTGAGGAGGTTCCTTTGATGAAAACACTTAAGATTTCTTTAAATTCCATTGACAAAGTAAAATCATTTGTAAATGACATTACCAAATTCGATAACGATTTTGATCTGGTATCCGGAAGATACGTAATTGATGCAAAATCCATTATGGGCATTTTCAGTTTGGATTTATCAAAACCCATTGACTTAAATATCCACGCAGAAGAAAACATCGATTCCATTCTCGAAGTTTTAAAACAGTATACAATCTAAAAAAAGTTGCCGCATTGTTATTACTACTCTTGCTGAATAGTTTTTAATGCGGCAATTTCATTATACACCAATGATGCAGTTTTCTTTTTTGTGCATCATGGTGCATAACGTTTTTTAAAACCACCCTTTTCACACAGCGGTTTATTCTCCTGCTGTCTCATCACAACGTACAACTATGGTTTCTTTTGTTTCTAATGCTTTTTCCATTAAGTCGTCAATCACATCTTTCAAATTTTCTTCATGACGTTTTATATATTCCAGATTTGGTTTTGTTACCGGATGTTTCGCCACAAAAATAGTACAACAGTCCTCAAAAGGAAGGATGGATGTTTCATAAGTATTGATTTTTTCTGAAATATCTACAATCTCCTGTTTATCTAGTCCAATACAAGGACGATATACAGGCATGGTACATACTTCATTGGTGGCATACAGGGAATGCATTGTCTGAGAAGCCACCTGACCGATACTTTCTCCGGTAATCAGTCCCTGACATTCCGTCTCTTTGGCAATATGCTCTGCAATCTTCATCATATAACGACGCATAATGATGGTCAGTTCTTCATGAGGACATTTTTCATAAATTGCAAGCTGAATATCCGTAAAATTAATCACATGAAGATAAATCGGACCGCTGTAGCGGGATACCAGCCTTGCCAAATCCACAACCTTTTGTTTCGCCCGCTCACTGGTGTATGGAGGTGCATGAAAATACACCGCATCTATTTTTACACCGCGTTTACTGATCATATATCCTGCTACAGGAGAATCAATTCCGCCGGATAACAAAAGCATGGCTTTTCCATTGGTTCCCACTGGCATTCCTCCGGGACCCGGAATAATCTCAGAATAAATATATATCTTTTCCCTGATTTCCAGATACAGCATAATATCAGGGTTATGAACATCCACTGTCATTTCCGGGAAAGCATCCAGAATAACGGCTCCCACTTCCCGGTTTAATTCCATGGTATCCAAAGGATAATTTTTTCTGGCACGTCTGGCATTTACTTTAAAACTTTTCTTTTTATCAGGATATACCTTATCCATATATTCCACAATGGTTTTTTTCAGGCTTTCAAAGCCTTCATCTTCCACGTATACCACAGGACAGATGCCGGAAATACCAAATACGGTCTTTAAATTATCTACGGTTTCCTCAAAATCAAATTCTCCCACCGCATCTACATAAATACGTCCCTGCGTTTTGCGGACTTTAAACTCACCTTCACATCTTTTTAAGGCATATTTTATCTGCTGCACCAGCGCATCTTCAAATAGATACCTGTTTTTTCCTTTTACACCGATTTCGGCATATTTTATCAAAAATGCTGTAAACATATCTCCTCCGTTTTTCCCGGGTTTTTTGCCAATTGTTTTGCTCTCCCGCTTATATCTGTTTTAAGTGTTCTTTTCAACGTCTTGTATATTTTCGAAGCATGGGAATTATATCATACATAACTTTTAATGTATAGTCGATTTCTTCTTTGGTTGTAAAGATAGAAAAACTAAACCGAATCGTGGAATCCAGCAGTTCCTTCTCTATTCCGATGGCTTTTAATGTTGCAGAAGGCATCGGTTTATGGGAAGAGCATGCACTTCCGGCAGATACATAAATTCCCCTGTCCTCCAATGCATGGAGTACCACTTCACTTCGCACACCTCTGATGGAGACACTGACAATATGAGGTGCACTGTCATATCCGGTATAGCCGTTTATCTTCACATCCGGAATCTGCATTACACCATTTACAAAATACTCTTTCAGCGCATATAGCCTTTCAACATCTTTATCTAAATATTTATAGACTTCCTCCACTGCTTTCCCCAGTCCTGCAATTCCCGGTACATTGTCGGTTCCGGAACGCATTCCCTTCTGCTGTCCTCCGCCATAGGAAATGGGTTTTATTTTCACCTTTTCATTCACGTACAAAAATCCGATTCCTTTTGGTCCATGAATCTTGTGACCGCTGGCCGAAAGCAAATCTATCCCCATTTTTTTTGGATAAATTCTAAATTTACCATATCCCTGTACCGCATCTACGTGAAAGGCAATTTGGGGATGAAATCTTTTTATGATGTTTCCGGCTTCTGCAAGAGGCTGTAATGCTCCGATTTCATTATTTGTATGCATAATGGAAACCAGAATGGTATCCGTTGTCAATGCCCGTTCCAATTCCTCCAGCCGCACTCTTCCTGCTTTATCCACCGGAAGATACGTGATACGAAATCCCTGACTTTCCAGATATTCCATGGTACGCAGCACGGCCGGATGTTCAATCATTGTGGTTATAATATGATTTCCCGCCCTGCGATTTGCCATGGCACATCCTATAATCGCAAGATTATCCGACTCTGTTCCTCCTGAGGTAAAAAAGATTTCTTTTTCATTTACCTTCAAGTTTCTGGCAATTATATTCTGAGCTGTTTTCACATAATTTTCTGCCTGCACACCCTTCATATGCATACTGGAAGGATTTCCATAATCATCACACATTACCTTTGTTACGATACCCGCCACACTGTCAAAACATCTGGTAGTCGCCGAGTTATCCAGATATACTTCGTTCACACCATTCACTCCTTAACTTCTACACTAAGTACCTATTATTTATATTATTCCTCTTTTTCCCAATTTGTGACAATTTCCTTTATTGTTCCAACTGATACATTATCCACGATAATACCGTAAAACCTGCGGTTTCTGTTCTAAGAATCCGTTTTCCCAAAGTAATGGGCTGTATCCCGTTTGCCATGGCACTTTCTATTTCACTTTCCTCAAATCCGCCTTCCGGTCCGATAAAAATAGCAATCTCCTGCCCCGGTTCTAAATGACTTATTATTTCTTTTGTCTGTTCCATTCCTTTTGCCAGCTCATAAGGAATCATTTTCACCTGCATATTTTTAGCATATGCTACAGCCTCTTTAAAACTCATCACAGGGGAAACCCTGGGCACAATCCTTCTCTTGCTTTGTTTTGCCGCTGCCTCACTAATGGTCTGCCAGCGGGCGATTTTTTGTTTTGCTTTTTTCTCATCCAGCTTCACTACCGCACGTTTTGTGGATACCGGTATAATTTCAAAAACTCCCAATTCCACTGATTTTTGCACGATCAATTCCATTTTATCTGCTTTGGGCAGTCCTTGAAACAGGTAAATTTTAGAAGGAAGTTCCACTCCGTTTTCCTTTACAAATCTTAAGGTGCATAGAATCTCCTCTTCCCTAATTTCTTCTATCCCACAGCGATATTCTTTTCCATCTTCTCCGTTACTTACGGCAATTTCTTCTCCCGGCTGCATGCGAAGCACGTTTTTAATGTGATTCACGTCTTTTCCCGTAATTACAATTTTTCTTCCCTGAATCTGGGAAGGTTCCACAAAAAACTGATACATTTTCTTTTCCTTAATTCTTTCTTGCCGTTACACTAACCCATTCTCCCTGGTAAGTCACTTCCAAAACTTCCAGACCTGCATTTTTTACGGCTTCCACTACGGTTTCTTCTTTATCATCAATAATACCGGAAGTGATATAAATACCGCCTTTTTTCATCTGATTTACAATGACAGGAGTTAAAGGCACCAAAACATCCGCCAAGATATTTGCCACTACAATATCATAGCAATCATATCCTACTTTATCCTGTACCTCTTTCTCAGTTATAATGTTGCCAATCATCATTGTAAATTTTTCCGGGTCAATTCCATTTACTTCACTGTTTTCCCTTACCGCTTCAATGGCACATGGGTCCAAATCTGTTCCCACTGCCCTTTTGGCACCAAACATAAGGGAAAGAATTGCCAAAATTCCGCTTCCGGTTCCCACATCCAAGAGTACCGTTTCCGGTGTTATAAATTTACGAAGCTGACGGATACATAACTGTGTTGTCTCATGCATTCCGGTTCCAAAAGCGGTTCCCGGGTCAATATGAAGAATCATCCTGTCTTTATCTTCTTCTTTAATTTCTTCCCAAGAGGGAACTACCAGAATATCATCAATATAAAACTGATGGAAAAACTGTTTCCAATTATTAATCCAGTCCAAATCTTCTGTTTCGGATATGGTTATGCTTCCCTCTCCGATATCACAAAATTGCCGTAATTCTTCCAATTCCTGTTTTACGTTTTCTACCAGTTCTTCTATATTTTCTTCCCCATCCTGTTCTACAAAAAAGCTAAGATAGGCAATCCCATCATCACTTTCCGTCTGTGGCATGATATCCACAAACATCTGCTCTTTTTCCAAAGGAGTCAACGGAATCTTATCCTCAATCTGTGCTCCTTCCAGTCCAATGTCATATAAAGAACTAATAATGATATCTTCTGCATCTGTAATTGTCTTTATTTGAATTTTTGTCCACTTCAATGCCTTGTCCTCCTTAATTAACTTCTATATCCCAATCTGTTTTATTTAAAATAGTGTATAAAATTTGGCATTTTATTGCAATTTAATACTACCTTAAATCCGGCAATATTGCAAGAATCTTCTCTCAACAATATGGTCTTTCCACATTTTATCTTTCATATTTTTATTTTTTACACATATACATATAAAAAACAAAGGAAGCCCTTTTTCTCCTATGTTCAAACCCAAACGCCGTTCCTGTTTCTTTAACTTTGCTTTCATACCAGTACTCATAATAAGTTTCTTACTCTTAAACGCATGTTCTTTTTCCGTTCCCACCACATTTTTATCCACACTATCCCAGTCAAAAGTTCCGACTATCCCCCATCCCTTTCCGGTGGTTGTGGTTGATGCCGGACATGGGGGAGATGACCCGGGTAAAATAGGCGCAGCAGGAACTTTGGAAAAAGAGATAAACTTAAAAATCGCTCTTTATCTGAAAGAAATTTTAGAAGCCCAGAATATAAAAGTCATTATGACAAGAGTTCTGGACAAAGATTTATCTACCGACCCCCATCACTTTAAAATTTCTGATATGAAAAACAGAATTTCCCTGATAGAGGAATGCAGTGCAGATATGGTAATCAGCATTCATCAAAACAGCTATCCCTCTCCCCAGGTCTGCGGAGCTCAGTGCTTTTATTACACCAATTCCGAAGAAAGCAGGATTTTGGCAAATCTTCTTCAGGAGCAGATCATTCAATCTACAAATCAGACTAAAATAAGAGAAATCAAAGAAAACAGCGATTACTATTTATTAAAGCATTCTCCCGTTCCTACTGTAATTGCCGAATGCGGTTTCCTCTCCAATCCCGAAGAAGAACAACTTCTGTCAGAAGAAACATACCAAAGGAAAATGGCATGGGCAATTTCTCTGGGTGTACTGCAATTTCTAAATCTGCAATAATAAGCCTATAAATATATAAAAGCTGCCTCCTGACGCAATCTCTTTCCGTCAAAAAGCAGCTTCTTTCTATTCCTTCAGAAATGTACCGATTACCTCCCAGATATCCGGCGTTTCGTATCCCAGTTTCCAGGCAGCAACTCCGCCAATATTGTATTTTTTCATAACCGCCAGTTTTGCTTCCATGGAATCTTTATCTTCCATCCAAATTTGGTATAAGGTATCTCCTTTTTGAATTTCACCATAATTTTGCCCCTCTGCATCATTCCATGCCATAGAAAGACCATTATTTTTAATAAAGTTTTGTGCTGTCACCATATCCAAAGCCTCACTGGTAACTTTATCACCATTGGTTTTCCATACCCTGGTATAAAAAGGAAGAGCATTCACAACTTTATTGGCCGGAACATCCTCTAATGTCTGCACTATTCCATCTTCCACAAAACCAAGGGAAGCCACACTTCCGGCAACACCACCGCCGCCCCAGTGCTCATCATATCCCATGATAATTACATAGTCTGCCACGATTCCCTGCTCTTTTCGATTGTAATGGGCAGTGGATTCTCTTGGCACATAATTGTCCACAGAAAGAACCACTCCTTCTTTCCGGCATTCAATGGATAATTCCCGAAGAAACTGCACAAAGGGTTCTCCTGCATCATAACTTACATCTTCAAAATCCACGTTAATTCCGTCCATTCCGTATTTTAGAACCTGCGTCATAAGATTTTTTATCAGATTCGTTCTGGAACTGGTTTTAGACAAAGTCTCAAAGGTACTGACTTCCTTATCAAAGTTATCCACCAATGCCCACACTTCCAATCCCATATTATGCGCTT
This sequence comes from uncultured Lachnospiraceae bacterium, assembly GCA_964610665.1. Lineage (GTDB taxonomy): Bacteria > Bacillota > Clostridia > Lachnospirales > Lachnospiraceae > SFDP01. The sequence goes on along the minus strand of CAZSWC010000034.1, from coordinate 3,291 downwards.
TGTCCACATAATCCTGTGTGGCAATACTGCGGATGTCTCCGTCGGTACTCTTTAAAGAAAACCAAGTAGGAGAAATCACATTTAAACCGCTGTTTTCCTTTACCACACTGCTTAAAGTATCATTTGCAGCTTCACTCATTACCTGATGCCAGCCTAAATTTATCTTATAGTCTCTGGTCAGGGAAGTATACTCCGGTTCTATATAATTTTGCTCCGCTTCCGGCGTCAGTGTTTCCTCATCTTTTAAAACTTTGTTGGGAACATATCCTATGAACGCATCCTGAGTCTTTACCTTCGTCCAGTTGTCCATTTTCTCCAGAATGGTTACTGTTTCTGTCTTGCCTACTTCTCGCAAAATCTCACTCTTTACTCCGCCCCGATAACGAATCTGGGTATCTTTTTTTACCACTGCAGTTGTGGTTTGAGGCCACTGTGTTGTCAGCTGCATTCGATTAGGTTCCGTATATGTTTCATAAGAAAAACAAGTATAATTTCTGACATAATCCAAGGCAACATACAAAACATCTCCTTCATAAAAAGCAGGAATATATGCGGTTTCTATTGTCTCTCCTCCTACGGTATAATCTTCCTTTCCAATTACGGTTCTGACAATATCCGTCGGGGTAGTATATAATAACAGCCCTTCTGTAACATCATGATAAAATCTGGCATTTAACAGGCTTTGTACGGCATCAAAATCCAGGTAATATGTTCCCTGATATAATTTTGCTTTTGTTTCAATCTGTTCATTCCCAAGTACGATTGCAACCTCATCTGCGTTTGTAAGTCCATAGTATTCCTGTAAATCCATCTTTTCCTCAGAGTAGGAGTATTTACTTAAGAATACACTTCCTAATGCTGCGCCTCCAATTACTATAATCAGGGCAACTGCCACCAACACAGGAAGGAATTTATTTGGTTTTCTACGTTTCTTTTTTGCCATGCTGCCTCCTTTGTCCATCCATTTATTTCGCTTTTCCGGCATTGTTTTCATTGCCCTTAATTATAGCAAACTATTTCTCCCTAGTCATTACCTATTTTGACAAAAAACGATTCCTTTTTTAGGAAACACAACAGGTTTTGGGGAATTCCTCTTTCTTATTTTCTACGGCACTTATCTACCTCAGCTTTTTTGTCATTGCCGAACCACATTTCTCTTACTTTACCGGTTTCATCCTTTACAATAAATTCCAGATTGTAAAAAGCATCCTCTTTCACACCTGAAACTTTAGCAATATCCGCAGGTGAAGCTAATTTTTCTTCTTTATACAACAGCACACCTTCCTCAGAAACTCTTTGTAAACGCTTTAAAACTTCATTACGATATTCATTCATAATCTTGTCCTTTCTCATTTTCTGAACCTATTAATTCAAGATAAATCGCATTGTGATATATTAATTTGAAATAATGTTTTCAGTAATTTATCGTGTATTTTTTTAGTTTTTGTCCATACTAAATTCAGCAGACTAAATAGGGAATGCGAAGAGAAAAATGCATCGAACTTGTACCTAAATTTTAAATAATTTTGAATTGTACTAACTTTTATCAAGGATAACTATTTCGAACAAGTAATGGAAACTTGTAAGACTTAACATGATTATGTGCTATATACTAATCATGTTTAGACAGTTGTTATAACAACCTTATTTGATTTAGATATCATTTTTTAGAATATGTGATGTACGGCTTAGCCTCCTCCCTGTACGGACTATCCGATGCATCTTCTCTAATTATAGCCATACAGAGACGAAATAGCAACCATTTTCTTATTTTTTTATTAAATTTGACAATTCTCGTCACTGTAAACTTGACTTCCTTTCTTAAGATGTATACAATCTAAGCAATAAAAAATGATTTTTATTTTATATTTCTACGTAACTTACCTTAAGTTTTATCGTATATTAAATTAGGAAAAATTATTTTCTTGAAACTAAAAAAAGGATCCTGGTGACAGATATGAAAATAGAAAAAGTAAACGACCATCAAATTCGCTGTACTCTGACCAAAGATGATTTGGCTGACCGTCAGTTGAAATTAAGCGAGTTGGCTTACGGCACAGAAAAAGCAAAAGATTTATTTCGGGATATGATGCAGCAGGCAAATTTAAAATTTGGCTTTGAAGCCGAAGATATTCCTCTGATGATTGAGGCCATTCCTTTAAGCGGTGACTGCATCGTACTCATCATTACCAAGGTCGAAGACCCGGAAGAATTGGATACTCGTTTTTCCAAATTTGCTCCTTCTTTACAGGAATTGGACGATTCTTTGGAAGAAGTGCTTTCTGATTTACCGGAAAATACGGATGAAATTCTGGATTTATTTAAGAAAGTGCAAAACAGCCATCTGGCAAAACGTTTAAATCAATTAGATTACGAACCGGAAACCTTACCGGATTCCAAGGAAGCCCCAAAAGAAATTTCCGCTCCTTCCAAAGAAAAGGATTCTTCCGCGGAAGAACTTCCTACCAATGTTACAAAGATGGTTTCCTTTACCTCTTTGGATACATTATCTTCCCTGGCAGGTATGCTGTCTTCTTTTTATCAGGGGAACAATTCGTTATATAAAAGCCCTTCCGAGCAGAAGTTTTATCTGGTAGTTTCCCAGACAGGACATTCCCCGGAAGATTTTAACCGTTTATGCAATATTTTATCAGAACACGGACATTTGGAACGTTTTTCCAATGCCAGAGAAGCCTATATGCAGGAGCATTTTAAAGTCATGATTAAAGATCATGCCCTTGCTTCTTTAGTGCTTTTGGAAAAACAATCCGTTTAAGTAAGATTCTTTATTTTTAACAAAAAAAGAGACTGGGCATCAAAATGCAGCAGTCTCTTTTTTTGTTCCGATTATCACAGCAGCTTTACTTCTCTGTCTGCTTTTTACAGTGAAGCAATTTTTTTCATTAAATCTTCAATGTCCATTCCATGAACCATAGCTGCCTCTTCTAAGCTTTCTCCCTGCGCTGAAGGACATCCAAGGCAATGCATTCCTGCTTCCATAAGAACAGGTGCTACCTCCGGGTTGATTCTTAAAATTTCACCAATTGTCATATCTTTCGTGATTGTTGCCATCTATATTTCCTCCTTTATTCTCCTATGTGTAACTATTGAAACACTTCATAATTACCAACCTGTTCAGTATAATATATTTTATCCCAAATGTACAGAGGGTATTCTTTCCCAAACCCCTTAATTTGTATAGAAAAAAGTACATCTCGTCACTTGACGATAGAAACCCTGTAAACTATAATTGTTTCATAAGATTATTATAGTTTTTACACTATTAATATC
>CAZSWC010000033.1:0-23988 GCA_964610665.1 uncultured Lachnospiraceae bacterium | reverse complement strand
CATTCATCATTTTTGTTTTCTGTTCTTCGTAAGAACCATGGGAAAAATTACAACGGCATACATTCATGCCGGCTTCAATCATTTCTTTGATTTTTTCCGGACTTTGGGATGCCGGACCTATGGTACAGACAATTTTTGTTTTTCTCATAATATCTCCTTATCACTTTCATTTATCACAAAAGCCTGGCCTTTGCGTATGTAACCCTGACCTTGATAAGTTTTCCCCAATTATCTTAATTATTATCCCCTTGTATATATATAACTATACACACACAGTTATTTTACTATAGTTTTTATTTTTTTTGTACCCCTAAATTCAAGCTGTTTGTTTTTACCTGTTTCTTAAAACAAATCCATAAATCCCTATCTCCTTTTCTCATCTTCCCATGTATCTTTTTCTTTCATTATCATAAACTATAAAAAAGAAATTTAGGAAAATCCATGAAACATTCTCTGTCTGAAAAATTACCTTTCCTCCTTCTTTTTCTTCTCTTAATCATGGTATGCCTGCCTATCCTGGTTTCCAAAAATATGTGGACAGAAACCTTAAGTTCCTATTCTTACAACGAACTCATGGCTCCGGAAAGAGAGATCAACAATATGGTGGAGGGGGAAAAAATATGTTACCTTACCTTTGATGACGGTCCCAGCAAAAACACCTTAAAAATACTGGACATTTTAAAACAATATGATGCCAAAGCAACCTTTTTTGTAATCGGAAATTCTGTCTGCGAAGAAAACAGAAAAATTTTAAATCGTATCCTTGAAGAAGGGCATGCTATTGGAATGCATGCGAACAATCATGTATACCAAAAATTTTATGCTGATGAGAACTCTTTTTTAAAGGACTATGAAACCCTTTATCAAACCTTAAAAAATGAGTATGGAATTGAAACTGCCCTGTTTCGTCTGCCGGGCGGAAGTGCCTGTAAATATCTTAATGGAAACGGAAAAGAATATGTCCAAAAAATGCATGAAAGAGGATTTTCCTGCTTTGACTGGAATGTTACCGGAGAAGATTCCGTTGGAAATCCCACCACCGATTCCATTCAGCAAAATGTATTCGACCGTGTCTTTCGTTACGAAAAACCTGTGGTACTTTTACACGATTCCAGCATAGCAGATACTACAGCAGAAGCTCTGCCCCGGATTTTGGAAAAGGTCAAAGAAAAAGGCTACACTTTTGAAACCTTAGAACACCGGGAAGAATATATTTTTCCATGCAGCCGGGACAATTAACTTTTTTAGGTTCTGCAGGTCTGTTATATCCCAAACTACATAGTAACCTTACTTTTTAGGAATTTTGGAATATACATGACTGCTCAGGCTTTGTCCATACTGAACTTCTTTCACTGTATTCTTTGGAAGCATTTAATCCGTTTTCATAAGAATTTGTAAATATCTCATTTAAATATTGAAATGCCTAACTGCTCATTTGGTTCATCCTGTCCCTCTAGTGCATCTTCTGAAATTTAAAAAACAAAAAGCATTGTGCAAAATAAAGTTTCCTTTTACAAGGTCACCTTTTTGCATAATGCTTTTTCAGACTCAGGTTCATACCCAAGCTTTCGTTCTCTTATTCCCAACAAATCTCTTTTAATATCTCATCCTTTGGTTTTCCCAAAACAAAGCTTAATTCACCATAAAGCTGATCCTCTGCCAGATGAAAATATCGTTCATCCACGGCCGTCGTCTTCTTCCCATTTTCCATACGGGATTTCTTTCTCAAATAAAGAGTCTTCAAAATCCGAACCAATTCCCGGCAGTCACAGCTTCCCAAAGTTTCTTTATAACAAATTTCCCGCTCTTTCTCATTTCCAATCCAGATTTCTTCCAGTTCAGGCACCTCTTTTAACAGTTGCTTCACTTCTTCTACCGTTAAGACATTGCGCATAACTGTTTTGTTATTTTCTACCGGAGCATATACTACCGCTGCCTTCTCTTTACAGGGAAGCAGGGTATAATATTCTTTATTTTTATCAATCATAGGCATATTGATTTTTCCCTTTGCCACAATTTTACAAACTCCATGTTTTCCATAGACTATCATTTCATCGACTTGAAACATACTTCACGCTCCATTTCTTATCTCACAAACCATTCTTACTCCCTTATTTTAACACTTTTAATTAAAAATTGTAAGATTTTTTTTCATTTTCTATGACATATACAGTTTATTTGTATTTTTTATTCTATTCGCCAGACAAGAAATAATTGTGCGCGTATTTCTCACACTTTTTAGCAACAAATGACTTATTTTATTTTTAATAAAAGCTGACTCAGCACTGCAATCAGAAGCTGGCTGAGCATAATGGAGACCCAGGTCCCCACTATTCCCATATTTTTTGGCAAAATCAGTAAAAGAACTGCCAGAAAGAGAGCTTCACCATAAATCAGTACATAGGCTTTTCTATTTTTTTCAGTGGCATAAAAATAGGAAGTTACCGCTCTGGAAATCCCTGCAAATACAAGTCCCAATAAAAAAATCGGTAAAATCTTTACTACGTATTCCGTCACTTCTTTGGAGGTTCCAAAAAGATGAACTATCATTTCACTCTGCCAGCTTACAAGGAGCAGACAAAGGATTCCCACAAGAAAAGAAAAATTACGGGACATATGGTATATCTTTTTTGCCTGCGTTTTCTCCCCTTTTCCGTAAAAAAGGCTGACCAGAGGCTGGCATCCGTCACTGACTCCCTGCAGCAAAAGCATCACCGTATAGGTAATATAGCTGATGGGAGCATAACAGGTTACCGCAAATTCTCCGCCATATTTTAGAGCATTCAGGTTCACAAGAATCAATGTAATATTCGGGGCAAAAGACAAACCAAAAGGTGAGCATGCAACCAACAATATCTTTTTCAGCAAAGATAGAGATAACCTTTTTAAAATTATTCTCTCTTTTTTCCAGAATATATAACTTATACTAAGGATGAACGCGGCTATTTGTCCCATTACAGAAGCAATAGCCGCACCTTTCATTCCCTGATGAAACACCCAGATAAATAAATAGTCAAACCAAATGTTACACATCGCACCCGCCACCATGGCAATGGTAGATATATAGGCATTTCCCAGATTTCGCATAAATGGCACCAGACCTGTTCCCAGAATCTGAAATAAGGTTCCAAAAGCAATCCAGACGATATATTCACTTCCCAAAGAAAGCAAATCTCCCTTGGCTCCAAGGAAACGAAGCATGGGAACATTCATTGTCATAAGTAAAGGAGTCAGAATCAATCCTAATCCCAGTAACAATAGGAGTGTCAGTCCCAGACATCTTGCGCTGTCCTCTTCTTTCTTCTGTGCCTTATGAATGGTGTACTGCACGGCACCTCCCATGCCGATGCCGCTTCCCAATGCCTGTATAAACGCAGTAATAGGGTATGCCACATTGATTGCAGCCAATGCAGCATCCCCCATCTCATTTCCTAAAAAGAAACCGTCTACAATGCCATAAAGACCTGATAAGGCAAAGGCCAGCATGGAAGGAATTACATAACGAATAAATTCCTTGTACAATTTCATTTTATTCTATACCGATTACTTTGTAACCTTCTGCCTCCACTGTATTTTTTAATACCTCATCTGCAATTTCTTCCTTTAAAGTTACAATGGCATAATTTTCTTCATGACTTACCACTGCTTCTTCTACCTGTGCAAGCTCTTCCAATACTTTTTTTACTCTGCCGGAGCAGTGTCCGCACATCATTCCCTCAATGTTCATTTTCTTTGTCATGTTTTTCTTCTCCTTTTCTTCTTTTTTGCAGCAATTCTGTTTTCTACTGACGTCTTTTTTTCCATCTTTTTTTGTACTTCTGATATCAAAAAAATTTAATCTGAGTGCATTTGTTACCACACAAAAACTGGATAAGCTCATGGCAAATGCCCCAAACATAGGATTCATTTCCCAACCAAACACCGGAATCCAAAGGCCTGCTGCCAACGGGATTCCCAAAACATTATAAGCAAATGCCCAAAACAGATTTTCATGGATATTCTTTCTTGTCTGCCGGCTCAGACGTATCGCCGCAGGCACATCCAAAAGGCGGCTCTTCATCAATACCACATCTGCCGCATCCATAGCGATATCCGTTCCTGCGCCAATAGCAATACCAATGTCCGCCTTGGTCAATGCCAAAGCATCGTTGATTCCATCACCTACCATAGCAACTTTTCCCTGTTCCTGCAAGGTGCGAATCACTTTTTCTTTTCCGTCCGGAAGCACCCCCGCGATTACTTCATCCACACCTGCCTGTTTTCCAATGGCATTTGCCGTTTTCTCATTGTCTCCGGTCAGCATAACCACATGGATTCCCATATTCTTTAGTTCCTCTATAGCTTGTCTGCTGTCTTCTTTTATCACATCAGCAACTGCTATGGTACCTAAAAATTTCTCCTCCCTGATAAAGAATAACGGGGTTTTTCCTTCTTCTCCCAGCTTAGCGGCTTGTATTTGTATCTCTTCCTGTAAAGAGGCCTCTATCTTAATCTTTGATTTTATAAAGTGTAGATTTCCGCCCATCAGCCTTTTACCATCCATGGTTCCCATCAGTCCATTTCCCGGCAGCACTTTAAAATCCGTCACTTCTTTTTGCAGCAGTCCTTTTTCTACTCCATATTGCAGAATGGCTTTTGCCAGAGGATGCTCACTTTTTGCCTCCAGACCCAAAGCAGCCTCTGCCAGTTCCGATGCCAAAATGCCTTTTGCAGGAAGAACATCTGTTACATAAGGTTCCCCCTTGGTAATGGTGCCTGTCTTGTCCAGGGCTACCACCTGTACTTTCCCGGTTTCCTCCAATGAAGCAGCCGTTTTAAACAATATACCATGTTTTGCACCTATGCCGTTTCCTACCATTATGGCTACCGGCGTTGCCAGTCCTAAAGCACAGGGACAACTGATAACCAATACAGAAATTCCTCTTGCCAGAGCAAATCCTATAGACTGACCGCAAATAAGCCAGATTAAAATCGTTATGGCTGCTATGGTAATAACCGTAGGAACGAAGACACCGGAAACCTTATCTGCAATTTTCGCAATGGGAGCTTTTGTAGCTGCCACATCACTCATCAGGCGAATCATCTGAGACAGAGTAGTATCTTCCCCTACCTTGGCCGCTTCGCAGCGAAGAAAACCGGACTGGTTTATGGTAGCTCCATAAACCGCATCCGCTGCTTCCTTGTCTGCCGGTATGCTTTCTCCTGTAAGAGCAGATTCATTTACCGCGCTATGACCTTCTATAACAATGCCATCCACGGGAATACTTTCCCCCGGTCGAACCACAAAGATATCTCCTTTTTTAACCTGTTCTATGGGAACTTCCTTTTCCACATATCCGTCTGCTTCCTGTACCCATAATACAGCTTTTTGGGGTGCCAGATTCATAAGTCCTCTTAAAGCATCCGTGGTCTTTCCTTTGGCTCTGGCCTCCAGCATTTTTCCTACCGTAATCAGAGTTAAAATCATAGCTGCGGATTCAAAATAAAACTCATGCAGATAATGGTGTGCCGTCTCCATATTTCCATTTGCCATTTCGTTTGTCATGGCAAACAAAGCATATACACTGTATACAAAAGAGGCACCGGAACCCAGGGCAACTAATGTATCCATATTTGGTGCTTTATGAAGCAGCCCCTTAAAACCATTGATAAAAAATTTCTGATTAATCACCATAACCGTAATGGTCAGTAAAAGCTGCAAAAGCCCCAGTGCCGCCGGATTGGATGCAAAATAGGAAGGAACCGGCCATCCCCACATACTGTGTCCCATGGAAAAGTACATCAGCACCATTAAAAAACCAAGCGAGCTAAACAGCCGTCGCTTTAAAATAGGAGTTTCCTTATCTGCTAAGGCATCTTCTTTTCTTCCCTCCTGTATGGAGATTTCCTTTTTCTCTTCACTAAAAGCTCCGTATCCCGCTTTTTCTACTGCCTGTATAATCTCCTGATCTGTGGCACTTCCTTCCACACTCATAGAATTTGTCAATAGGCTTACTGCACAGGAAGAGACTCCCTCCAGAGAACCTACTGCTTTTTCCACCCTCCCACTGCAGGCGGCACAGCTCATACCTGTTACTTGAAATTTCCTCATTGCTGTTTTCCTTTCTCCTTTTTCGTTCTTTTTTAGGATAATGGGCAAACTGCCCCCAATCGTAAATCTTAAACCAGCTTTTTCGCAGGATATTTTCCTACTTCATAAGCTTTTGCAATAGTTTTACCAGCTCATCTACGGTTTCCTCTTTTCCTTCTTTAATATCTTCTGTCACACAGGTTTTTATGTGATTTGCCAAAAGTTCTTTACAGAATCCGTCTAATGCTGCTTTTGCCGCTGATACCTGCATTAAAATATCAGGACAATAAGCTTCCTCCTCCACCATGCCTTTGATTCCTCTTATCTGTCCCTCTATACGGTTCAGACGATGAATCAAATCCTTATATTCCTTTTCTTCTCTTTTTTTGTGTTTACAACATTCTTTGTTCTTTTCCTGATTCATTTCTTCCCTCATTTCCTTATTGGAATTTTCCGGTTCCTAACAGACTCCTCTGATTTCTCATCTTATATTGTAATCCATATTTGTTAGCCGTATCTAACAAATAGAATATACCCCCTAGGGGTATATGTCAACCTAAAAAAACAGCGGCTGTATACTTGCCGCTATTCTTCAAATACAATTTCTTTGTACTCTGCAATTTTCTTCCTCATTTGCATTTCCTGCACATGCAGCTCCAATGCCGGATGTTTTTTATTCCATAGGTTTCATATAAAAACCACCGTAAAATTCCTCTGATTTAAATGTATTAATAATGGCTCCCGGATCCGTTTCCTTTACCACTTTCGCCACATCCTGCACTTCATAGCTGGATACTACCGTATGCAAAAGACTTACCGGTCGTTTACTATATCCTCCAATACCATCTACTCTGGACATTCCGTGACGAATCTCTTTCATATAAGCAGCAATCACCTCATCCGGCTTAGATGTGGTAATCTGCATAGTCATACGTTCATAACGATGATAAAAAGAATCTATGGTTTTTGTGGAAATGAACTGGAACAAAATAGAATATCCTGCATATTCCCATCCAAACATGGCACCAAATATCACCAAAATAAAGGAGTTAAAAATAAATACATAGCCCCAAATGGACTTTCCGATTTTATTAGATACAAATAAAGCAATAAAATCCGTACCGCCGGTAGATGCATTTCCTTTTAATGCAATCACACACATTATACCATTGGCAAACCCCCCGAAAATAATATTTAACAATGCATCCTCAAACAATGGCTCCAGATGCAGCACCTTTAAGAAAAAACTGGCAAAGAATACCTGCAGCATGGAAAAAATGGTAAACCTTTTTCCTATACTTTTTTTACAAAATAATGCTACCGGTATATTTAAGGCAAGCATACCGATGGATGTTGGAAAAGAAAACCCCAAATAGGTTGATGTAATCTTCTCAATCAGGATTGCAACACCGGTAAACCCGCTGGAAAGCAGATTCATAGGCTGCATAAACACCTGAATGACGGAAGCCTGTAAAAACCCTGAAATCAATACACATATAAAAGTAAATACCACCCTTAATTTTCTGCTTCTGCTTAATTCTTTCCACCTCATATACTTAAAACCAACCTTTTCACAAATTTTGACTTTTTATTATCATACCATATTTTTTACTAAAAAAAAGCATTATGTACATGAAATCCTGCTCTATTCAAAGCTGTTTTACTTGTACATAATGCAAATCATTAAAAAACTCTAATTACATTTTTCTATATTTCTTTCTGCCAGCCGTAAGGTAGATACAATTGGCACTACCAAAACAGCACAGAAAAAATTACTGACTCCATGGATTCCGTCCCAGGGAAGCCCTGCGATTATCCACGCAATCATTCCTTTAAAATTCAATCCATAAAGAATCGCCTGTGCCGGTGCATAAAGTGTACCATATAAAAAACCATGCATGGCACATACTATCATATAAACCAAAGGCTGTATTTTTTTAGGCATCTTTTTCGGAAGCACCATCACCACCGCCCACAGCACAGTCCACAGATATAAATGTGGAATCCACCAGGTTGCAAACCCATTCATAAGCCCAAGCAAAAAAACGTAAATATAAATTGGATACAGGGCTTTTTTCCTGTAAACTACGGTAAACGCGATGATAAACACTCCCAAAAGATGAATGTTTGGAGCAAATTCCATTATCATTTTAGAAGCATACATAAGAGCTCCCAGCATAGAAAAAACCGTTAGTTCCCTTGTCGTAAGCCTCACTATTTTTCCACCTTAAAACTATAAGAAGCTCCCGCTTCAACCTGCGTCGTATCCACGCCACTCATGGCATATTCATCATTAATGTAGAATGCCCAGTAAGTACCATCGGTATCATAATCTGCGGTAATTCCATTGACTGTTTTTACATAAAGACCAAAGTCACCATCTTCACCTTCAATCAGATTCTGTTCTAATAAGGCATCCCCTACTGTTTCCATATCTGTATTAATTTCAAAAACTGTCTCAGCACCCTCTTTATCTACTACCGTAAATAAAAACTTAGTTTCACCTTCACCAAGTACCATAACCTCTGCTTCTTCTAATGCAGTATCTTCTGTTTCCTCAGTGTTTTCTGACTCTTGTGCATCTTCTTTGGTATCCGCAGGGGCTTCTGCCTCCTGTTTCACTGCATTTGTTTCAGACTCTGCTGTTTTGTCATTACAACCGCCTGTAAATAATGCCATAGCCACAATCAGCATCATACAAAGGATGGATGACAATGTTTTTTTCATCTGTTTCATGTTCATCTTCTTTTCTCCTTTTTCCATCTTTAAATTAGCACCATTCTTTTCGCCGGCACTCGCGGCTGTCTTAAAGAATGTTTCTTTGTTCGGATATTTCGACTTCATACTTAAGAAACCGACCTTCTCAAAGCTTCCTAACCTTTTGTTTTTCAACACATTGTTACGGTTCCTTCAATGGTCTTGTCCTTAATATGTGGCTTTTAAGTAAGATTTCTTATCCACGTATGTCACGGCGACGGGCTCGTACAGGATTTTCACCTGTTTCCCCGAACAAAGTCTTTTATATCACAGTTGAAAAAAGAATGCAATAAAAGAAAATCTACGACTTCAAATGCCCTCAATAATTTTTTTTAGTTCTTCAACTTCCTTTTTACTCAGTTTCCGATTATTGGTAAAAGCCGCCACAAATCTTGGCAAAGAACCGGAAAAAGTTTGTCCCTGTTTCTTTATTTACCCACATACTCTTCCCATTCATCCCAGGGTAAAACCGTAATCTCATAAAAAGAATATGCATTTTTATAAAGCTCATTATTCCAGTTTGTTTCATCATCTGAAATATCCGACAAATGAGCCATGCTGTATTTGGATGCAAACTCCGTACGAAGCTGCGGAAGTACCAGACTTGTTTCTTCGTTTGAAACCTGTTCCAGAATATATTCTTCTCTAATGGCAACCTCTCTTCTGATTCTTGCCAGATTAGCACCCTGCTCTACATATACAAATATCATGGCAATAAAAGCTGCAAGAATACCGCCAGTTTTTAAGGAAATCAGAAAAATATCTTCTTCACGAATCAGCTGCACCATCTGCAAAGCTGCCATCATCATATAAATATTGGCACCAAAATATGCCCTGTCCATAGGCTGCGGTGTAAAAATAAGCACACCTGCGGTTGCCAATGCCGCAAATGCAAAAATAGCAGTGTCTATAAACTGTTCCATATGATATGTTTTTTTATAATAAAAATATGCTCCCAACAAACAGATGACTACTATATAAATTAAGAAATATTCATCGATGGCCTTCAGTATTTTTAATCCCCTGCTGATATAAGCTGCTAATCCGCTATAAGTCTCTTCCGCCTTTACCATAGCACCCCTGACGGCATTTCCCGGAGCCAGAAGCAAAAACAGAAATCCGATACAGCTTCCCAACAGACCTGAAATCATCACCTTATTAAAGGTATGATTTTTTAAATAGAAATAAAGACTATACAATCCGATAATCAAAATTGCTCCCCCGGATGTATTTTCATTCCCCCATCCCGCAAGCATACCCATCAAAAACAATAGAACACAGGCGAGGGGCTTATTTTTAATTTCATTTCCCTTTTGCAGATAATAGTGATAAATTGAAATAAATCCCAAAATAATAAAAACTCCCCATAAATAATTGCAGGCTCCTGCAATCCAGAGAATTGTCTGGTCAAACTCCACTGCAAAACACCAGGTACATAAATTAATTAAAATATATAAAAAAACATCATACTTTTTTTTATTATTCACATTCCAATATATCAAAAGCATAGTCGCCACATAACAAAGACTGTTAAAAAAATCAAACACAGGCTTTGGCACCAGCATAAATATCTTTAATATAATCTGCAAAACACTCCTTCCATTCCAGTTGTGATACTGCCAGTATTCCTGTCGGATAATGTCTGCAAAAGATTTATAAATACTTTTATCCACCAATAAATCATCAGACATATACGGAGTCAACAGATTGTAAACAAATATTGTTAAGAAGCTGAATATAATCACAATATAAAATATTTGTCTGGAGATATCTTTTTTTACATTTTTCATTTTCTATTCCTTTATTACATTTTTATTTTTTTGTCATATGTAAGAACCAAGTTTTTTAATAAGTTCTTTACTGTTTTCGTCATATTTTCTGGCAAATAAGCAATCGCTATTCACAATATCTTCGTAATCCTCATCTGCTATAAACTTGGCAACTCCACCTTCCGTCCACTTGGTAAAAATCTTATGTTCATTTACTACAGTATTCTTATATGGAGAATCGTCAATTATATTTTGAAAGAAAAATTCTTCTCCGATATTACAGGTTTTTAAGCTTCTGAAAAATTTAGGATTTTGTTTCATATATTTAAATACATAATCAATAAAATCTTTTGTCAGATGAGAATAGATAAGTCCTCTATACTGAAATGACAAATTTCTTCTAATTCCCAACCTTTTCTGCACTTTACAGAAATACCAATCAAACTGATTTCCAAAATTAGTGCGTTTATCATATAAATGTAAAAAATGATAATAAATATACCATGGTTCAATCAATGTCCTATAATCATCTTTTAATGCTACCATATCAAGATATTTCTATCAGGATTTTCCTCAAAAAATGCCAGAACCTCTTCCAAAGGTTTTGTAATAATGGTATTGGCACTCAAGATATGGTAAAAATCATATTCTTTATTTTCTCTTGCTTTTTTCAACATAAAAATAACGGAACTTAAATGCTTATAACTTCCCCAATTTACTTTATATTTCGAATATAAATATACCCCTTGTGTTTTCTCAGCCCATTCAATAAAATCTTTCGGCATTTCTACTTTTTTATCTACATGAATATAACAATCAACTTTTTTGATATAATGGTTTACACTTTCCTTAATCCATTCAAAATCCCGATATGCAGTAATGATAAATGCATGTTTTTTCATTGGCAATCCTCTCTATATTCCAAACTTTCCCATTTATATGGTTATTTTTTAGTCCTATACTACCATTTTTCCATCTCTTTCTCAATAGAAAACAAAAGTTTTATTCGCCTATTGACGCAGTAGGTATTTCCTGTTATTATAATACCTACTAAATAGATAGGTTGTAAGCCTGTCATGACAGGAGGAGCTCATATTATGGAAAAGTATTTTGAAGAACTTGTCAGAGCAAATTTTCGATTTGGACGAATGTGTCAATGTAATGAATAAAAAATTTACACACAATACATTCATAACGAAAGGAATTAACCATTATGTCTAATTACAAATTTGAAACTCTGCAACTCCATGTCGGTCAGGAAAATCCCGACCCCGCAACAGATGCCCGGGCAGTACCGATTTATGCAACTACTTCTTATGTTTTTCATGACTGTGAACATGCCGCTGCTCGTTTCCGTCTCACGGATGCCGGTAACATATACGGAAGACTTACCAATCCTACACAGGATGTCCTTGAAAAACGTGTAGCCGCTCTTGAAGGAGGAGTGGCTGCTTTAGCTCTTTCCTCCGGTGCCGCAGCAATCTCTTATACTCTTGAAGCACTGGGGCAAAACGGCGGACACTTTGTGGCCCAAAAAACCATTTATGGAGGCAGTTATAATCTGCTGGCACATACTCTTCCCAATTTTGGGATTACAGCAAGTTTTGTAGATATCCATAATCTTGCAGAAGTAGAATCCGCAATTCATGACAACACAAGAGCCATCTATATTGAAACACTTGGCAACCCTAACAGCGATATTCCAGATATCGATGCACTTTCAAAACTTGCTCATAAATATGGGATTTTGCTTGTAGTCGACAATACTTTTGGCACCCCCTACTTTATTCGTCCCATAGAACATGGTGCCGATATTGTTGTTCATTCCGCAACAAAATTTCTCGGAGGTCATGGCACAACTTTGGGTGGTATTATTGTAGATTCCGGAAATTTTGATTGGTCCGCAAGTGACAAATATCCTGCCATTTCAAAACCCAATCCCAGTTATCACGGCATCTCCTTCGCAGAAGCTGCCGGAAAGGCAGCCTTTGTTACCTATATTCGTGCGGTATTGCTTCGTGATACAGGTGCCACAATTTCACCTTTTTCTGCTTTTCTGCTCTTACAGGGGATAGAAACTCTCTCCCTTCGTCTGGAACGTCACGCAGAAAACACCAAAAAGGTTGTGGAATTTCTTGCCCATCATCCGAAAGTGGAAAAAGTCAATCATCCATCGCTGTCTGCTCATCCTGACAATGAATTATATAAACGATACTTTCCTTCCGGAGGCGGTTCCATCTTTACCTTTGAAATAAAAGGCGGACAGGCAGAAGCTCATAAGTTTATTGACAACCTGAAAATATTTTCTTTGCTGGCTAATGTTGCTGATGTTAAAAGTCTGGTCATTCATCCCGCAACCACTACCCACAGCCAGCTTTCCCTGGAAGAACTTTCAGACCAGAAAATCAAGCCTAACACTATCCGCCTTTCTATTGGTACGGAACATATTGATGATATCATTGCGGATCTGCAAAATGGTTTTGATGCCATATAAAATTAAGGAGAAATCATACATGAATATTTATCTTGATAATGCCGCAACAACCAAAATGAGCCAAACAGCCATCCATGCCATGCTTCCCTATATGGACATTGTTTATGGTAATCCTTCCAGTCTGCACTCAGCCGGCCAAGATGCCTTTACGGCATTAACGAATGCAAGAAAAACAATTGCCAAATGTCTTGGGGCTGCTGCAGAAGAAGTCACCTTTACTTCCGGCGGCAGTGAAGCAGATAATCAGGCGATTCTTTCTGCAGCCAATATTGGAGCGAGAAAGGGCAAAAAACATATTATCTCTACTGCTTTTGAACACCACGCAGTTTTGCATACTTTGGAGAAATTAAAAAGAGAAGGATTTGAGGTAACCCTTCTGGAGGTTCACGAAAATGGTATTGTTCTGCCAGAGCAGTTAAAAGAAGCTATCCGCAAAGATACCTGTCTCGTTACGATTATGTATGCTAATAATGAAATAGGCACCATTCAGCCTATAAGAGAAATCGGTGCAATCTGCCGTGAAAATGGCATAATATTTCATACAGATGCCGTTCAAGCAGCAGGTCATCTGCCTATTAATGTACAGGAACAAAATATTGATATGCTTTCTCTCTCTGCTCATAAATTTCATGGTCCCAAAGGCATTGGTGTCCTGTATGCCAAAAAAGAGTTTCCTTTAATATCCTTAATCCAAGGTGGCGCTCAGGAACGAGGCAAACGGGCAGGCACAGAAAATATTCCCGCAATTATGGGAATGGCAGCAGCTTTTGAAGAAGCCTGCAATTTACCGAAGGAAACAAATACCAAAATCATTGCCTTACGAAACCGACTGATAGACGGTCTTTCAGAAATTCCACATTCTATTTTAAATGGTGACAAAACAAATCGTCTCCCGGGGAATGTAAATTTCTGCTTTGAAGGCATTGAAGGAGAATCCCTGCTCTTGCTCCTTGACGATAAGGGGATTTGTGCTTCCTCCGGCTCTGCCTGTACTTCCGGTTCCCTTGACCCCAGTCATGTGCTGCTTGCCATTGGCAGAATTCATGATATTGCCCATGGCTCCTTAAGACTAACCTTATCAGAGGAAACTACTCAGAAAGAAATCGAATACACGATTAAATCCGTTAAAGAAGTTGTGGCCTATCTGCGAAGCATATCTCCGGTATGGCGTGACCTTGTAAGCGGAAAGAAAAATTTTATAATAAAGTGAGGAATCCTTATGGCACTATATAGCGAAAAAGTAATGGAGCATTTCAGAAACCCCCGTAACGTTGGTATCATTGAAAATGCAGATGGTATAGGAGAAGTGGGCAATGCCAAGTGCGGAGATATTATGAAAATCTATCTTAAGATTGAAAACGATATTATTGTTGATATTAAATTTGAAACCTTTGGATGCGGCAGTGCAATCGCATCCAGTTCCATGGCAACGGAACTGATTAAAGGAAAACCTCTTTCAGAGGCTCTCTCCCTTACCAACAAAGCTGTTGTTAAAGCTCTTGATGGTCTGCCTGCACACAAAATTCACTGTTCTGTACTGGCAGAGGAAGCCATCAAAAAAGCCATTCTAAATTATTATGAAAAGAACGGCATTACCGGCAATAACTCTAATTTTTCTATTTCGGAAAACTGTACTCTTTGCTGTGAATAATAAAACAAGGCAAAAAAGGCACCATGTAAGTGTCTTTCTTGCCTTTTCCTAATTTTTATTTTACTACTAATGGTTTTCTTATACCATATGAAACATATAAAGAATACTATAGATAAATTCAAAATACATCACCCAAACCTCCTTCGTGTTTGTTACCTGATGATGTTATTCTATATCTCATATATTTTTGAATTATTTTTATTTTGTTAAAGTTTTGTTAAAAACAAAATCTTTCTGCTGTTTTCTTTGTAAATATCTTCCCTTACTTACTTTTCTGACGGTCTTTTAGGATTTCTTCCACCTGTTCCAAAGAAGGCATCACTCGTAATGCCCCTTTCCTGGTGGTAATAAAAGCAGCTGCCGCATTCGCAAACTGCAGCATCTCCCTTAGATTATCCTCTGTAAGGTCTTCCAGTCCGTGTTCACATATATAATGAAGAACACAGCCCCCAAAGGTATCTCCTGCACCGGTGGTTTCTATGGTATTTTTCTGCAAAAATGGTGCCGCTTCTACCATTATCCCTTTATAATATGCCTGGCTTCCCTGTTTGCCCATGGATACCAAAATCAAAGGAATTTGATATTTATCCAAAATCCAGTTTACTCCTTTTGTAAAATCTTCTTCCCCCGTAAGCCACTGAATCTCATTGTCAGATATTTTCAAAATATCACAGTAATGCAAACCATACAAAACCTGTTCTTTTGCAGTTTCAAGGCTATCCCAGAGAGGCTCTCTTAAATTCGGGTCAAAAGAAATAATGGCTCCTGCTTTTTTTGCAGTCTCCAAAGCTTTTTTGGTTGCAGCACGTACCCCTTCATGGGTCATGGATAACGTTCCAAAATGGAATATCTTTGTATTCTGGAGTACATCCTCTGGAATTTCTTCCTCTTTTAACATCATATCTGCCCCGGGGCTTCTGTAAAATGAAAATTCTCTGTCTCCATCCGGGAAAGTATGTACCAAAGCCAGGGTGGTAGGAACCGAATCGTCTAAATATAAATGTGTGGCATCAATTCCCGCTTCTTCCAGTACCCCTTTTAATTCTTTTCCAAAGGAATCCTTTCCTACTTTTCCAATAAATGCTGTTTTATGTCCTAATTTGGATAACATGGCAAGTACATTACAGGGTGCTCCACCGGGATTTGCTTCAAACAAGGCATTCCCCTGTTCACTTTTTCCATTTTGTGTAAAATCAATCAGTAATTCTCCTAAAGCTGTTACCTCTATCTGCTTCATAATAGCTCCTTTCTGACAAAATACTCATCGTTTTTTAAATTGTACTTACTGCTTCAAAATATGTCAATTATCTTATAGGCGATAAGTGATCAAAGATAATTTTCGTGTGGGGTATCAAAACAAGGTCTTATGATTCCATACATTAACTTAAAATTTACACATCCGCAAACTGTGCCATATACAGATGATAATAAGCACCTCTTTTTTCCATCAGTTCTTTCGGACTTCCCTCTTCCACAATCCCACCATCATTGATAACAAAAATACGGTCTGCATTCTGAATGGTAGACAATCTGTGAGCAATTACAAAACTGGTTCTTCCTTTTAGTAAAGCTTCAATTCCTTTCTGCACCATAAGCTCGGTATGGGTATCAATGCTGGAAGTTGCTTCATCCAAAATCAGGATTTTTGGCATAGAAACCATGGTTCGGGCAAAAGCAATCAACTGTCTTTGTCCAATAGATAACCCTGCTCCCTGCTCTTTTAGCTGAGTATCATACCCATTTTCCATCTTCATAATAAACTCATGGGCATTGACCGCTTTTGCCGCCCGAATCACTTCTTCTTCTGTGGCATCCAATTTTCCGTACAAAATATTATCCCTGACACTGCCCTGAAAAATAAAGTTATCCTGCGTCATAACTCCCATCTGTTTTCTGAGACTTTCTATGGATACTTTGGTCAGATCATATCCATCTATCAAAATTTTTCCCTCTTCAATATCATAGAAGCGGCTGATAAGATTCACAATGGTTGTCTTGCCCGCTCCTGTGGGACCTACCAAAGCAATCGTTTCGCCGGCCTTTACCTGAAAATTTACATCCTCTAATACCTTAGTTTCTGCTTTGGTTCCCCTGTCATAGGTAAAGCTTACATGAGAAAATTCTACTTGACCTTTTACTTCCGGCAAATCTGTCACATTTTCTTTATCATATATATCGGGTTGGGTATCCAAAATGTCAAAAATCCGTTCTGCCGCCGTCAGGTTTGTTACCAGACTGTTATAAAAATTACTAAGATTCATAATAGGCCGCCAGAACATATTTATATATGCGCCAAAAGCCACCAAGATTCCTACCGACACCGTATCCTTTCCCAAAATTGTAATCCCGGTTAAATACAACATCATGGCTCCGATGCCCCAACAGGTATCTACTACCGGACCAAACAGGTCTGCATACCGACAGGCATCCCAGAAAGCCATCATATGTTCTTTTGTCAAATGAGCAAAAATTTCTCTGGTTTCCTCCTGAGCTCCAAAACTTTGTACCACATTCATCCCTGCAATATCTTCATGTACATAAGCATTTAAATTGGATGATTTTTTCCGAAATACCTGCCATCGTTTATGAGCTGTCCTCTGAATCAGAAAAATTCCCGCCATCAGAAGCGGCAAGGTACATAAAGAAGCCACTGTCAGCCATATATTTTTATACAGCATAATTGCCACCACTCCAATCAGTGTTGCAAACTCAGGCAGCAGGGTAGTGACAAAATTATTTAAAACATCCTTTAAGGAATTTACGTCTCCGATAATTCTTGCCAAAATCTTACCCGTAGGTCTGCCGTCAAAAAACTGAAAAGATAAGGTTTGAATATGCTCATACAAATCCTGTCTTATTTTCAGCAAAATCTTATTTGTAATTTTTGCCATAACAAGCAAGCGGATTTTTACCATAACTACAAATATAATATTTATGACCAAAGCAAATATTCCCAGCTTTATCAGTCCGGGCATATCCTTGTTTGCCACATAATTATCCAATGCTTCCTCAATGATTAAAGGATTTACAAGTGAAATGGTCACTGTAATTGCCATACAAAAAAGCACAAACACAATTGCGGCTTTATATTCTAATAAGTAGGAAAGCAGTCTCTTTAAGATTTTCTTCTTATCCGTACTTTCCATAAATTCGTCTTCACGATATGAATTTACTGCCATGGTTTCTCCTTTCTCTATCTAATATCAATACTCATGAAACCACTGTTTATTTTTGTCTGTTTCCATACTGTGCCTGATAGGTCCTGTAATACAATCCCTTCTTTGAAAGCAGTTCTTCATGCGTTCCTCTTTCTGCAATTCTTCCGTTTTCCAGATAAATAATCTCATCTGCATGACGAACGGCAGAAATCCTGTGAGCAATAATAATCTTTGTGGCTTGTACAAACTTACGCAGATTTTTCTGAATCTCTACCTCTGTTTCCATATCCAGTGCGGAAGTGGAATCGTCCAATACCAGAATAGGGCTCTTTTTAGAAAATGCCCGGGCAATACTGATTCTTTGTTTCTGCCCGCCAGATAAACCTACTCCCCTCTCACCAATAATGGTTTCATATTGTTCTTCTAATTTTTCAATAAAATTACTGGCTTCAGCACGGTTTGCCGCATCCTTAATCTCTTCCATTGTCATATCATTTCTTTGACCCATTTTTATATTCTCTTCAATGGAATCCGAAAAAAGGAATACATCCTGCAGCACTACTGCAATACTGCTTCTTAATTGCTTTAACGTAAGGTTACGAATATCCACACCGTCTACTTTTATTCTGCCTTCCGTAACATCATAAAATCTCTGTAATAAATGAACCACCAAAGATTTCCCGGAACCGGTTTCTCCCATAATTCCTAAAGTTTTTCCAGCTGGAAGATGAAAACTAATGTCCTTTAAAATTTCTTTTCCTTCTACCGCAAAACCTACATTTTCAAAAGTTATTTCTCCTTTTATCTCCTCCAGAATTAGAGCATCCTCTTTATCAAAAATTTCCGGCTGTCTGTCATAAATCTTTTTAATTTTTTTATAGGAAGCTATCCCGGAGGACAACCCATTGGTAAGCCAGCCCATCATTTCCATGGGCCACGTACAGTTTCTTGAGTATTCCACAAAAGCAACCAAAGCTCCCAGTGACATATTTCCATTCATAACTGAAATTCCACCCAATACACAGGTACAGACCGGAAGTGCCTTTCCTACAAATTGAAAATAAGGATAATACTTTGCCATAACTTTAGACTGTGTAATATTTAATTCATAGTAACGATTATTATGAGATAAAAATTTGTCAATTTCAAATTTTTCCCTTGCAAATGCTTTTACAGTACGTACTCCCGCAAGATTTTCCTCTGCTATAGTGGTAAGCCGGGCATTCTCTTCACTGATATCCTCATAAACCTTATCCAACTTTTTTTCCATAATCACAGCCATGACACCACTGACCATCATAACTGCAAGCGGTAAAAGTGCCAGTTTCCAGTTACGGACAAACATACAATAAAGAACGATTACGATATAAATGATGACTTCAATTATCAGCATCCCCACATAGCCTAAAACATCCCAGACCCGATCCACATCATCCTTTACCCTTGCCATCAGCTCTCCCGTATTGGTTTTGGCAAAAAAATTCATGGAAAGACTCTGAATATAATCAAACAAGTCCTTTCTCATTTCAGAACCAATCTCTGATGCCAATTTGTCAAAAGTAAATTCCTTAAAATATTCTCCTATGCTTCGCCCGATTCCCACAATGAGGATTGCTGCAAGAAGTCCTGTCAGCAGTTCCGTTTTTCCTCCAAGCATTACATCATCTATAATACTCTGTGTTATCATAGGCGACAACATATCCAAAACAATAGCTGTTACCATACAGCCAATGGCGAACAGATAAGCCAGCCAGTGCCTGCCAATATAAGTATGTAATTTTTTCATGTCTCTCTCCACCTTCCTTAGAATATGAATTTTCGATTTTAAATCTGCTGTCTTGCATATAAAATTTTCAGACACAAAAAAACCCTGGTGATTCACCAAGGTTCTTATCATCCATTTTCATATGTTCAAAAAGCCTGCACCTTTTGCTCTGCAAACAATCATACAGCCATATTTAAAACCGAGGTAATATCATACATATTTCTATCTAATTTGTTCTGGTTATTTTTAGTCTTAATCACAATCATTACCTCTCTTTCTTTTTATTTTATAGAAACATGACTATATGAGCTTCTATAATTATATTGTACTGCACTCAATAAATATAATTCCAAATTGACGTACAACTTGTATTAAGTTAATCATAACTTTCTCTTTCTGTCAACTGAATTTTACTTAATTTCTCTATTCTATTTTTATTAAATCAGAATTCCTCTGTCGGTGTAAATTTGATTTGTTTTTGATAACTAACGATTTCGTTTCGTTGTTAAGATTCTGACACAAAACATTTCGTTCTCAAGCTTCACATACCTGCAAAAGATTTGATTTTCATAAATGCTCTGTACAGATACAGTTCTGATAAACAGTCCTGTATGGATTTGACTTTTATCCTGGTTTCATTTTCCTGACATGTTATAGATTAGAAATTGCTTCTTCAAATTCTTCCATGGTACCAGCTTTTCCAGCTATTTTCAGCATCTGTTTTAAAACATGCATATCTGTTTCAGACAGGATGCGATTATGCAGCTTTTCAGAAACAGGAGCCAGTTCTTCCAGAAGTTCCAACACATCATCCTGACGAGTAGTTCTTTCTCCTTCCAGCATGCATTCTTCTTTTGCTTCTTTTCTCTCCCATCGGATCATGTCCTCAAACAACATATACTGTCTCTCCATTTCCCTGCTTTGCTTTACCTTTTTTATGAATCTTTGAAGCTGTTTTACATACGCATCGTCATAGTCCGTTGTATCTTCCGGGGTGCTTTTTCTTACAAAATCCAGAAACGTTACGATTTCCTCCGGAGTCTCTTCCCGGTTCCTTCCATGGGTATTTAAGAAAATACTTTTTCTTCCGTCATCCATTCCAAAGGACAGATTTTCAACACATTTAAAAACATTTTTACAGATTGTTCCATTCCAACTAAGTCTTTAAAATTAAGGTTTCTAGGAATTGTAACATATTTTATAAAAATTTAATTTTTTCAAAAATAGAAAACGTTTTTTTAGTGTTATAATGAAAAATTAGAAACATATTTACTTGAACAAACAAAGGAGAAGATGAATGGAACTGATTTATACCAAAGATTCCTGTACCGGATGTAATAAATGTGTACGTGAATGTCCGGTTTTAACAGCTAACATTGCAACTGAAATAGGAAAAGTGACTGTAGATGCTGATAAATGTATTGCCTGTGGCGCATGCTTTGATGCTTGTCCTCACGAGTCAAGAGACTATTATGATGATACAGAATCTTTTTTTACAGATTTAGCTTCCGGTAAAAAAATTTCCGTTATATTAGCACCTGCTTTTCTGGCAAACTATCCAAAAGAATACCAAAGGATATTAGGGTATTTAAAGAAAAAAGGTGTAAATCATATTTACAGTGTCTCCTTCGGTGCTGATATTACAACATGGGGATACTTAAAATATATAACCGAACACAACTTCCTGGGCGGTATCTCCCAGCCATGTCCTGCCATTGTTAATTATGTGGAAAAATATATCCCTGAACTGATTTCTAAACTGGTTCCGATTCATAGTCCCATGATGTGTACTGCAATCTATATGAAAAAATACCTAAATATTACAGACCAGATTGCATTCATTAGTCCATGCATTGCAAAAAAGATAGAAATCACAGATTCTAACTGCGCCGGGTATATTTCTTATAATGTTACCTTTGAAAAATTAATGAAGAAAATCGGTCATGAATTTGAAAACTGCGAGCCTTATACAGACGAATTAGAATATGGGCTGGGTTCTCTTTATCCTATGCCCGGCGGATTGCGTGAAAATGTAGAATTTTTCTTAGGAAAAGAAGTTGTTGTCCGTCAGGTGGAAGGGGAACAGGAAGCTTATCATTATCTGCATGATTATTCCAAACGTATTCAGGCAGGCAAAGAACTTCCATTTATGGTTGATATTTTAAACTGTGCCAAAGGCTGTATTTACGGAACCGCAACAGAGCCTTCCCGAAATACAGATGATGTTATGCTTACTTTGTCCAAAATGAGACATTCCAAACTTACCAAAACTTCCGATGGTTCTATTTTCAGCAAGAAAAATAAGGATAAGAGTCCATGGAGCGATTCTCTTCCGCCAAAGAAACGTCTGGAAAATCTCATGAATGCCTTTTCCGGTTTAAAAATAGAAGACTTTATGCGTAAATATACCAATCGTAAAGTCGAAATCAAAGAACCTTCTGCAAAAGAAGAAGCAAATCTTTTTGCAGAACTAAAAAAAGATACTTTTGAAGAACAAAATCGGGATTGTGAATGCTGTGGTTATACCACATGCAAAAATATGGTAAAGGCCATTTATAATAATGTAAATATTAAAGATAACTGTGTATATTACATAAGAAGTGTTGCCGATGAAGAAACAAAAAAACTAGCACAGATGCACGAACAGGAAAAGGAAGAACATAAACTTCATCTTAAGAAATTAGAGGTTATTACAGAAAGATTTGTTACCCTTAGTGAAAATATCGAAGAACTAAACAATGCAAATGAAATGTCTGCCTATGAAGCTACTCAGCTTGCCCAATATATTAAGGAAATCGTGGACTTATGTGATGACTTAAATGCTTCCATTACAACAATGTCTGAATTTATTAAAGTTTACAAAAAAAGCAATGAAGATATTTCAAGTATTGCAGGTCAGACAAATCTGCTTTCCCTGAATGCTTCTATTGAAGCAGCACGTGCCGGGGAACATGGCCGGGGATTTGCAGTTGTTGCAGAAGAAATTCGTCATCTTTCTGATTCTACGAAAGAACTTCTGGTACAAAACGATAAACAGGCAGAAGCTATTCTTCCTAAAATTAACGAAAGTGTAAATGCTATTAAAAATCTTGTAAAAAATATGAATGAAATGAACGATCAGGTTACTGCTATTGCTGCTAACACAGAAGAGATTTCAGCCAAAACTTCTGATGTAAAAGAGATGACAAATGGATTACGTGCAGATGTAGAAGAACTGTAATTTGCCAGTTCCATAAATATTAGCTTCCCTTCAAAAGGGCTGCCAGCGAAGTTCGTAAACAAATACAAATCATACACATAATAATCTTTACATAAAAATCTCATCTGTTTTTTAAAAGTCAGATGAGATTTTTATGACGCAATATACTATTCTATTTTCATTTCCACTAAAACATTACCAATGCACGATATAAAACTCTCTCTTTCGAGAAACTAATCCACGTTCTATCCTAACACCATATATGCACATTATTTAATGATTATAATTTCAAAAAATCCTTAATATCCTTATAATTGTCTTGAAACACAAATCCCTTCATACCTGCTTTACGTGCTGCCTCTATATTTTCTTTCAAATCATCAATAAAAAGACATTCTGATGGCTGTAAATGATAAGTCTGTAAAATATATTCATAAATAGCCGGATTAGGTTTTATCATTTTCACATCAGAAGATACCACTACTCCATCAAAAGATTTCATATCATAAAACCTCGGAAAATACCCATAGAAACGATTGCAGGCATTGGACAACACAAACGTATGATATCCTTTTTCCTTTACAAGAGAATAAAATTCCAAAGCACCTTCCACAGGCTTCATACACATTTCCCAATTTTCTACCACCAGTTTCAATGTCGGATGCAGTCTTTCCGGCACCCTTTCCTTTACAAGCAAAAATCTCTGCCCATTGGTAATTTTCCCTTCATCCCCCATAATCCACTCAGGACCGCAAAACAATTCTTTGTAGATTATAGCTTTGTCTTCTTCATTTTCACAATAAGTATTTAAAGATACATATGGGTCAAATTGCAGCAACACTCTTCCCATATCAAAAATAATATTCTTAATTTCTTTCATTTTTATCCCTTATCCTTTCTTCTTATGGTATAGATTAACCTGTTTCCTTTCATTATTATGTATATTTGTCCTCTCTTTCCCTACATTTATTTGAAATGAATAAATGCAGTAATTCTGCCATCTTGACACATTCTAAAATTTGACCTAAACTGAAATAAGATTTTATTTGTATTCAGAATTTGTTCTGAATATTAATATATTATATAGCTTTTGATATTTAGAAATTATAAAGAAAGAAGGATTTA
>CAZSWC010000032.1:0-24187 GCA_964610665.1 uncultured Lachnospiraceae bacterium | reverse complement strand
CTGCATTTCCTTTTGATTTACTCATCTTCTGTCCGTTCTCATCCTGTACATGACCTAATACAATTACATTTTCATAAGGTGCCTTATTAAATAACAGGGTAGACTCTGCCAGTAAAGAATAGAACCATCCTCGTGTCTGGTCCACAGCCTCAGAAATAAACTGTGCTGGGAACTGTTTTTCAAATACGTCTTTATTTTCAAAAGGATAATGATGCTGTGCAAAAGGCATCGCTCCGGAGTCAAACCAACAGTCAATAACTTCCGGTACTCTCTTCATGGTCTTTCCGCATTTTGGACAGGTACAGGTAATCTCATCAATATAAGGTCTGTGAAGTTCCACAGTCTTTGCCGCCGGATTTCCACTTAAACTTGCCAGTTCTTCCCGGCTTCCAATGGATTCCTGATGACCACACTCTTCACATTCCCAGACATTTAAAGGAGTTCCCCAGTAACGGTTACGGGAGATTCCCCAGTCCTGAATGTTTTCCAGCCAGTCTCCGAAACGCCCTTTTCCGATAGATTCCGGAATCCAGTTGATGGTGTTATTATTACGAATCAAATCTTCTTTTACTGCTGTCATCTTGATAAACCAGGACTCACGTGCATAGTAAATCAGCGGTGTATCACATCTCCAGCAGAAAGGATAATCGTGTTCAAAGTTTGGTGCTGCAAATAATTTACCCTCTTTCTCTAAATCGATCAGAATGTCCTTATCTGCATCTTTTACAAATTTACCTGCATAAGCAGTTTCTTCTGTCATTTCTCCCTTGCCGTTTACAAACTGTACAAAAGGAAGGTCATAGTTTCTTCCCACTTTGGCATCATCCTCACCAAAGGCAGGAGCAATATGAACGATACCGGTACCATCTGACATGGTTACATAGGTGTCACAGGTTACAAAGTGTCCTTTTTTATGCTGTTTTGCAGCAGCTTCCCCTGCACAGGCAAATAAAGGTTCATATTCTTTGTATTCCAAATCTTTTCCGGTATAAGTTTCTAAAATTTCATAGGCTTTTTCTTCTTCACTTCCCAGACTGCCCAATACCTTATCCAAAAGTGCTTCTGCCATATAATAAGTATATCCGTCAGCTGCTTTTACTTTCACATAAGTTTCTTCTGGATTCACGCAAAGTGCTACGTTAGAAGGCAGGGTCCATGGTGTGGTAGTCCATGCTAAAAAGTAAGCATCTTCCCCTGTTACTTTGAAACGAACCACTGCAGAACGTTCTTTTACGGCTTTATAGCCCTGAGCCACTTCATGAGAGGAGAGAGGGGTTCCGCATCGAGGACAATAAGGAACAATTTTAAATCCTTTATATAACAGCCCTTTTTCCCAAATCTGCTTTAATGCCCACCATTCAGACTCAATGAAATTATCATCATAAGTTACATATGGGTCATCCATATCCGCCCAGAAACCAACGGTACCGGAGAAATCTTCCCACATACCCTTATATTTCCAGACACTTTCTTTACATTTTGTAATAAAAGGGTCAAGACCATATTCTTCAATCTGTTCTTTTCCATCTAAGCCTAATAACTTTTCTACTTCCAATTCTACCGGAAGACCATGCGTATCCCATCCTGCTTTTCTGGGAACCATATAGCCCTTCATAGTACGATATCTTGGAATCATATCCTTAATGACACGTGTTAACACATGACCGATATGCGGTTTTCCGTTGGCTGTGGGAGGACCGTCATAAAAAGTGTAGGTCTCGCCTTCCTTACGGCTGTCCATGCTTTTTTGGAAAATATCATTTTCCTGCCAGAATTTTAAAGTTTCTTTTTCTCTGTCTACAAAATTAAGATTGGTATCTACTTTCTGATACATGACTGTTTTCCTTTCTATATTTATTTTCCTTTCTGCTGCGGCAGACTCGAAATGCTCTCGCATTTCTTCCTTCCCTTTGCTTTCTGCTGCGGCAGACTCGAAATGCTCTCGCATTTCTCGTTCGCGTTGCTCGCCAAATATTTTTATTACTGCGGCAAGCTTTAAGCAAGCTTAGCTTGCCGCAGTAATA
Organism: uncultured Lachnospiraceae bacterium; assembly: GCA_964610665.1. Classification (GTDB taxonomy): domain Bacteria; phylum Bacillota; class Clostridia; order Lachnospirales; family Lachnospiraceae; genus SFDP01. The sequence goes on along the minus strand of CAZSWC010000032.1, from coordinate 22,163 downwards.
AAAATACTTGGCTCTGCCTATCGCGCAAAAAGCCCCGTCCTGTAATAGGACGAGGCATGAATCTCGTTATACCACCTGTTACCATTCGTACGTTTCCTTATCTGCATTCTGCCGGAAATAATACGTTCTTCCTTTAACGGTGAAGAACCGGCCTGACTTACTTGCATGGCGTTCAGCCGGCAGCTCAGAAGGGATCTTCTTACAATTCCTACTTGCATCAGGCTCTCACCCTCCCTGATTCGCTTTGCCTTTTGGAAAAATAATACTGTCTTCGTCATTGCTCTATGCAATAAAATACACTATAAATGCCCATTTTGTCAAGGGAAACATTGTAAACCACCACGGTTTGTGCTATGTTAAAAAACAAAAAGGGAGTGTGATTTTTATGGCAGCAGACAACTTAACTTTACTTACTGACTTTTACGAACTTACCATGATGCAGGGATACTTTAGCAACAAAGACCAAAATGAAACCGTCATTTTTGATGCTTTTTATCGAAACAATCCCCAAGAAGGCGGTTATGCCATCTGCGCCGGTCTGGAACAAATCATTGATTACATCAATCATCTTCATTTTTCACAGGATGATATCCGCTACCTTCGTTCCCTGAATATCTTTGAAGAGAGTTTTTTGGAGTATCTTGGCTCTTTTCATTTTTCCGGTGATATTTATGCAATTCCGGAAGGCAGTGTTATGTTTCCAAGAGAGCCCATGATAAAAGTCATTGCACCCATTATGGAAGCCCAACTGATTGAAACTGCAATTTTAAATATCATCAATCACCAAAGTCTCATTGCTACCAAAGCTTCCCGTGTCTGCTATGCCGCCAAGGGAGACGGCATTATGGAATTTGGACTTCGTCGTGCCCAAGGTCCCGATGCCGGTATTTATGGTGCCAGAGCTGCCATCATCGGTGGCTGTATCGGAACCAGCAATGTACTGGCCGGACAGCTTTTCGATGTTCCTGTCAAGGGAACCCATGCCCACAGCTGGATTATGAGTTTTCCGGATGAGTATACCGCCTTTCAAACTTATGCCGGTATGTATCCTGATGCCTGCATTTTGTTGGTGGATACCTACGATACTTTAGAAAGCGGTGTGCCGAATGCCACCCGGGTATTTCAGGAAATGAAAGCTTCCGGCATTCCTTTAAAAAACTATGGCATCCGTTTGGACAGCGGCGACCTTGCTTATCTTTCCAAAAAAGCACGAAAGATGTTAGATGATGCAGGATTTACAGATGCCATCATCTCTGCCTCCAATGATTTGGATGAATTTCTGATAGATAGCTTAAAGACGCAGGGAGCAGCCATTACTTCCTGGGGTGTGGGAACCCATCTGATTACTTCCAAAGACTGTCCTTCCTTTGGAGGGGTATATAAACTGGCAGCCATTATGAACAAAGATGGTTCTTTTATCCCTAAAATCAAACTTTCCGAAAATACGGAAAAAGTTACCAATCCGGGAAATAAGACCATCTATAGAATCTATGAAAAGGCAAGCGGCAAAATCAAAGCAGATCTCATCTGTCTTACGGATGATGTTTTTGATGAAAACCAGCCCTTACTTTTATTTGACCCGGCAGAGCCTTGGAAAAAAACCAAACTGGCAGCCGGCACCTATACCATGAAAGAACTGTTAGTTCCTGTTTTCCAGAAAGGTAAATGTGTATATCACTCCCCTTCGGTTATGGAAATCCAAAGTTTCTGCAAACAGGAATTAAATACCCTGTGGGAAGAAACCAGACGTCTGGTAAATCCCCACAAAGTACATGTAGATTTATCTCCCAGACTTTACGATATGAAGATTTCGCTGTTAGACCAGTTAAACGAATTCTCTTACTGAAAGCTGACCGGTGTACAATTACTCTTTTTATCTTTTGAAATTTTTATAATATTAAAACACAAAAAAGGCTGCTGCATTAAGATTCCCATTCTCCCTTTCTTAATGCAGCAGCCCTTCCTCTGTCAGCAATCCACCTGTACTTTCTAGTTTTCTCCTTTTTTTATCTGATTCAGCCGTTCATTCCATGCATATTTCTCTTCTCTGGTAACGGCATCTCCAGTCATTTGGAGCAAGTTGGCAAGGGGCATCAATGCCATAAATTCCTGCATCTCTTTTCCCATACCTGCTCCGGGAGCCAAAAAACTTTTTGCCATGGAATTTTTCTCCAAAGCCCGCTCCATAATCTCCTTTAAAACAGCTGCAGTCTCAGAATTTTTCATTAACACTCCCACCTTATCCTTAAGACTGTAATATCCTTCTTTATAGTTTAATTTATATGCCTTTCTTGCTTCTATGGCTGCAGGGTCATGAAACCAGTTTGCTGCTTCATTTCCTTCCGGAAGGTCATACGCATATTGGTGTTCCTTTACACCATTTAACAGAATCGTATCCTGCACATCACCGCACTTTGCAGTTATGGTATTTTCTCCGTCCTGTAAGAAGATTTCTTCAAAAACAGCCATATGGTCCTTCGCCGCTTTTGTGGCTATTTTACTGCCATTTACATACAAGGTTACTTCTTGGCAGTTGGTATATACCTGTATCTTTCTTTCCCCTTCTGCCCTGTCCTCAAAACGTCTTCCTGCCACATAAACAAAAGGCTCTTTAGTCCAGTATGCCTTATAGATATAAAAAGCATCCTTTTTGATTTTGCGGTCATAGGTTACAAGCCCCTTGTTATTTCTTCCTTTTACCCCGCCTTCCTCCCGGGCATCTGCGGCAAAATCAAACATATTCCACACATGGGTACTCCAAAGGTAAGGGCGTTTTTCAAAAATTTTCAGCATTTCATGATGGTAATAAGAAGCATATTCTTCTGTATAATCATGATTTTGAGGCCAAGCACTATGCCATTTTATAATATTTTCGGCTCCATATTCCGACACTCCTAATGCCCGGTCAGGATGCATGGCATGAAAGGCATCCAGCCAGGGTCCGTTGTCTTCCACTTCCCCCACATACCATCCAAAGTAATGATTATAACTTAAGACATCCGTAATATAGTTATGCTCGCTGTCCATAGGCACCATGGATACCTGTGCCATGGTAGTAAGACGGATGGGATCCATTTTTTTACACAAAGCCTGTAAATCTGTCAAATTGCGGTAGAGATTTTCTGTTTCTCCACCAATGGTAATTTCATTGGCAATTCCCCAAAAACAGATAGCCGGATGATTGTAATTTTGAGCAATCAATTCTGTCATCTGGCTAAGGCTATTTTCATAAGCTTCTTTACTATCCATAAACTGACTGATAAAAGGAATCTCAGCCCAAACCACAAAACCTTCCCTATCGCAGATATCATAAAAATATCCGTCATGCTGATAATGTGCCAGACGAATGGTATTAGCTCCCATTTCTTTTATCAGTGCTGCATCTGTTTCATGGTCTTTTTTGGAGATTGCCCATCCCTTATCATATTTGTCCTGATGTCTGGATACTCCATGAAGGGGATAACTTTTTCCATTCAAGAAAAAGCCTCTCTCAGGGTCAACGTGAAAGCTTCGATAACCATACTTTATTTCTACCTTATCTACTATTTCTTCCCCTTTCAGAAGCACTGCCTCACAGGTATACAGATAAGGAGCCGTAATACTCTGCCACAAATGGGGATTGGATACTTTAAGCTTTACTACCGTATGAGGAATTGCCTCTACTCTTTCCGAGGCTGCAATATTTCCTTCCTCATCTTTTAAGGTAACTGTAATTTCACAATCTCCGGTCTCTATAGGAAACAAATCCACTCTGGTTGTTCCCACATGATAGGGGGTTACAAATACACCCTCACTGCCATGCTTTAACAAATCAAAATGAGACAGGTCCGTTTCTATAAAATTTACCTCCCGGTATAAACCGCCATAAAAAGTAAAATCTGCACTTTGCGGATATACATGGCTTATACCATTATCCACCTCCACCATAAGCATATTTCCATTGGGTTTCATTGCCTGTGTAAGTTCAAACCGAAAGGTAGAAAAACCGCCTTCATGGACACCTATTTTCTGTCCATTGCAAAAAACGGCTGCAATATGGTTTGCTCCCTGAAATTCAATAAATTGTTTTTTCCCTGCCGTAGGCTTCGGCAGCGCAATCTTATAAATACCTTTTCCTCTGAAATAGTCATTTCCTCCATCCTGACCATCAAAAGCATTCCAGGTATGGGGAAGTTTTACAAGAGAATCGGCTCCTCCCCATTTAGAAAAAACAGCCTCTTTTAATAATGTTTTTGTTCTCATAAATTTAACGGTATCCTTTCCTTTTCTATTATCCTCCAACCCAATTGTTTCTAAACATTAATCTCTGTTTTTTAGTAAATCTTTCAATATTTCCAACGTTTCCTGATGCTTCTTACTCACATCTTATACCATCTTTTATCTTACTTTATTTTCCATTCTATTTACATTAAATTTTTCTTAAATAACTCTAATTTATTTCTTATCTTTATGAAGTCTGGACCACATCCAGATAATCATCTGTGCCGGAATTCCCACCAAAAGAATCGGCCAGATATCATAACCTTCCATGGAAAATGTCAGATACAGAGCCATAAGCAAAGACCATACCAATCCGGATACAATCAGATAATTTTTTCTGGGATTAAACCAGACCGAATTAAATACCAGCCATACCACCAAAGCCATAGGAACTGCATAGGCATAACAAAGCCACGGATATTTTGTGCCGGGCAGGACTTTCGCAAGAATCGCAAACAACAAAGTGGCAGTCAATGCCACAATAAAAATACTGGTTCCCGTTATGATGTAATAATTCTTTCGTACATTTTGACTTTTCTTTTCCGTTAAAACCTCTTTTTGAATATGTTCTTCTTCCACCAGATAATCCAATGTCACTTCAAACAAATCTGCCACAGATTTTAACACCACGATATCCGGCAAAGATTCCCCTCTCTCCCATTTGGAAACAGATTTATCCGAATAATTTAATTTTTCTGCCAGTTCCAGTTGTGTCATTCCTTTTTCCTGGCGAAGCTTTTGTATATTTTTTGCAATGATAAATTTTAATTCCTGCATTTTCACCTCACACATTTTCAATAGGGTGATTATAACACCGATGGTCTGATTTTTTCAATAGATTCGCCTAACTCTCCCGTAGGTAGAACTGTAGAATTTAAAGGTAGGTTGCCTTTTTAAAGAGCGGATGATTACACTTAACCTTAGTAGGAAACACTAACTGTAACTGTCAATTTTTTGTCATCATGCAAAATAAGAAGTAAGTTTTTCTTTTCAGAAAATTTCCTTACTTAAAAAATAGATTAAGGAGGCTGTTTTTATGGCAAGAACAAAATTATGCGACCGGGTTTTACCGGATTATACGAAAGGAGAAGAACTGTGCAACACTCTTTCCCATACTGCAGGGGCTGTCTTTGGAATCGTAGCTTTTATTACCTGTCTTTTGGCTTCCATAAGAAAATTCAGTGTCTGGGGGATGATATCCAGTATTATCTATGGAACGTCTTTGATTTTACTTTATACCATGTCCAGTGTCTACCATGGTCTGCCGAAAGGTATGGCAAAAAAAGTATTGCAGGTGATAGACCACTGCACTATCTATCTTTTAATTGCAGGCACCTATACTCCGGTAATGCTTTGTGCAGTACGACCTATTTCTCCTCTATGGGCATGGTCCATTTTAGGTGCTGTGTGGGGGTGTGCTCTGGTAGCCGCCATTTTTACGGCCATTGATTTGAAAAAATATGCTGTCTTTTCCATGATTTGTTACATCGGCATGGGCTGGTGCATTATTCTTGCCTTAAAACCAACCATACAGGCTCTCTCCGTTTCCGGCATGCTGTGGCTGTTATGGGGAGGAATTTCTTATACGGTAGGTGCCCTTCTTTACGGACTTGGCAAGAAACACCGTTATATGCACTCCATCTTTCACTTATTTGTAGTTGCAGGAAGTGTGTTTCATTATATCGCTATTTTGTTTTATGTTTTATAGAATAGAAAAACCACCTCTGAACTTTGACCGAGTGACGAGGTGGTAATTCAATTGGATATTAATATGTTTTCCAAATTTTCATTTATTTTCTCACAATCTTAAGTACCGTATCCTTCTCATCCGGTAACGGATAAGTAAACACCGGATTCTCTCCAAAGGACACAAATGCAACATCTGTATAAAGAGCCGTATTCCATGCTTCTCCCCGTTTTAGCTGAGTGCCGTCTGAAAGATAATATACACTGTCTAACAACTCTGGCGCTACCCCTGTCAGTGGAAGCGCTCCTAGCGGAGTTTCAAATACATGAGCATAAATGGTATTGCCTTTTTGGGTGTAACGCCCCCATTCCGGCTTCGGCAGCTTACAACAGCCGCAGCCGTAAATACTTTCGGAATTTTTATCCATCCATTGCCCGATTTCTTCTAATATCCTCAGACTTTCCCGAGGCATATTTCCTTTGGCATCCGGTCCTACATTTAAGATAAAGTTACCGCCCTTGCTGACACATTCTACCAGTTTACGTATCAGCATAGCGGAAGACTTATACTCATGATCATAATTGCAGTAACACCAGTGATTATTCATGGTAGCACACAATTCCCAGGGAACCGGTTCTCCATGGATATCTACCACCCCTTCCGGTGGGATAATCTGTTCCGGACTTACAAAATCTCCGCTGTAAATGGTAGGATTTCCGGTAATTAGGCTTCCATGGTTGTCCCCGGCTCCTTCCAAACGATTATCAATGATTACGTCCGGCTGATATTTGCGCACCATCTGAATTAATTCCGTTGCCTTCCATTTTTCACCACACATATCATCATATGAAAAATCAAACCACAACAAATCCAGTTTCCCATAACCCGTAACCAGTTCCCTTACCTGATTATGCATATATTCCAAATAGCGGTCAAAATTAATCTTTTCCTCTTTATAAGCTTTGTTATTTCTCATAGGATGCTGACGGTCTCCATATTTAGGAAAATCCGGATGTGCCCAGTCAATAATGGAAAAATACAACCCTACTTTCATGTTCTCTTCTCTACAGGCATCTACAAATTCTTTTACCAAATCTCTGCCTGCCTTTGTATTCGTTGCCTTATACTCTGTATACGCAGAATCAAAAAGACAGAATCCGTCATGGTGCTTTGCAGTCAGAACCATATACTTCATGCCCGCCCTTTTGGCAGCCCGAACCCATTTTTTCGGGTCATAATCTTTGGGGTCAAATAAATCAAAATATTTCCGGTATTCTTCTACCGTCATTTCCTGTTCCGACATCATCCATTCTCCACAGGCGGGAATCGAATATAATCCCCAGTGGATAAACATACCAAAACGGTCTTCCTGCCACCATTTTGTACGTTTTCTAATTTCTTCCATTCGTGACATCTTTTTCTCCTTCCATACATTCCATCTTCTTTTGCCATTTACAATTCTATCACTTTTCCATTGGCCAATCGGCTTTCCTCTGCTGCAAGGGCAATCAGATGACTGTCAATAGCCTGTGTGGCATTGCTGATATTTTCTTTTTGTTTTCCATTGGCAATCAGTAAAACCAACTCCTGCATCATAGCGGCATCACTTCCGCTGTGGCCTGCCTTTGGTGTGTTCAGCTTATATTCCGTCTTATTTCCGGTTACAAAATCGGTTACCACAATTTTATCCTGCTCCATAAATCCATGCAGTTCTCCTCGGCCTCCCTGAATGGTAATGGTTCTTTCACATTCATTGGTAAATGCACTCATGGTAAAACTAATGGTAAGACCGCCTTCCATTTCCATATTTACAATCTGATGGTCGCACACATCATTATCACAGGCATAAACACATCTTCCATAAGGTCCGGTTTTCAGACTCTCCATCAGCCCCTCCGTAGTTTCCTCCATAGTCACTACCTTGCGGAATCCATCTACTACGGCTTTCGGATGTTCTAAATAGAATTTGGGAGCATAGAACGGACAGCTGCTTCTGTGAGGACATCCATCCAGACAACGTTTGGGTGCCCCTTTTGGTGCCATCTCTTCCCGAAACAATTTACGGCTTCCAAAACTGGATACCCGAAGACATCTTTTCCCTGTCAGCCATAATAAAATATCAAAATCATGACAGGTTTTTGCCAAAATAATCGGGGAACTTTCTTGGGTGTTTCTCCAGTTTCCTCTTACAAAACTATGCGCCATATGCCAGAAACCAATACTTTCCATATGCTGGATATTCATGATTTCTCCAATAGTGCCTGCATCTAGAATTTCTTTAATTTTTCTAAAGAAAGGAGAATAACGAAGTACATGGCATACACTGATCATACCTTCATAATTTTTTGTTTTTTCTTTTAATTCCAACAATTCTTCCTTGATGGGACTAATCGGTTTTTCTACTAAAATATCATATCCCGCTTCCATTGCTCTCATCATAGGCTCCATATGCATATGATCCTGTGTACAAATAAGTACCCAATCAGCCAATCTGGGAAATGCCAACAGTTCCTCCCAGCTTTCTACCGCATATTTTTCTTCTATATTATGATTTTTTTGGAAGTCTTCTCTTCTGTCTTTTCTTGGTTCCGCCACACCTACAAATTTAAGTTCTCCTATGTTTTGCAGTGCATATGAGGCATAGGCATCTGCCCCTCTGTGTCCTGCTCCTAAAAGAATGGCAGTCACTGTTTTTTTTCTTTCCGGTTCCATATCGGTCATCCTTTCTAAAATTACTACTCACTTTTCCCTTTTTTTGGCATTGCATGCCTTCTTGTACTATCCTTTTACCGCACCGCCGGACAAAGCTTCAATAAAGAACCGGCTGGCAAAGGTAAACAGTAATACCGGAGGAATGATAGTTACAACTACTGCAGACAACAATCCGTTATAATCAGTTCCAAAGCTGGTGGTAAACTGAGACAGAATCGCCGGTACTGTCATCTTTCCTCTGTCAATAATAAGTAAAGATGCCCAGTAGAACTCATTCCACAACTGCAGCCATGCCAATACGGCTGCCGTAAAGATTCCCGGTCTGGCAATGGGAAGCATAATCTTCAAAAAGGTCTGAAAATAAGTACAGCCGTCAATCCTTGCCGCTTCCTCCAGTTCCACCGGAATGGTCGCAAAATAATTACGGATTACCATAAAACTGACCGCAATTCCACTGCAGGCATACACAAAAATCAAACCGGCTCTGGTATCAAACAATCCCATATTTTTAATCAGCCGATATACAGGAAACGTAAGAGCAGAAGAAGGAACAAACATGGTTGCCATAAAACAGGCGGTTATCAGTCCTCTTCCCTTAAATTTGTATCTGGCAATTACATAAGCAGACATGGATAACATGGTAATACTAAGCAGGGTTCCTGCTGTTGCACAAATAAAACTGTTGATAAAATATTTTCCAATCCCCAACTTGGTAAATACCCGGATATAGCCGTCAAAGCAAAGGTTTTTAGGCAGAGAAAATCCTGGTTCTGCCAATAAATCTGCTTTAAAAGAGGAAAGAATCACCCATACAATGGGAAATAAGGCAATGACGCAGATTACAGCCATTACAATATAACAGAAGACAGCTTCGCCCTTTTGTACACTCATGGGATTACTTTCTTTTATTTTTGCTTTTCTTCTCATGCTTTTCCTCCTCTTTCTTCTTTTTTGGATTCTGCAAATACCAGATTGATTATTCCTACCAGAATCAGACCAATCACAATCTGTACCACTCCCACAGTATTGGCTCTTGCATACTGAGTCCTGCTGCTGGTAATTGCCAGTTCTCTGATGATAAAACTGATGGATTTTGTTCCCGCTGCTCCATTGGTTAAGAAATATACTTCGTTGTAAAGCAGGAAACCACTGGTTGCCGCCATCGTAGTTACAGTTTTAATGGTAGGTTTTACCAAAGGAATGGTTACATACAATTCCCTCTTTAATCCGGTTGCTCCATCAATCTTTGCGGCTTCGTATAACTCCGGTGCAATGCCATGAATCTGCCCTAAAAGCATAATTGCCGTTGTTCCACAGAAAAAAACATAAGCAAATACAATGGCCCAGAAATTCACACCTTCCACTAACAGGATACTGTCTTTAAAATCCGGTTTGAATATCTGGATAATCTGCTGAATGGGACCATATCTGGCATTATATAACTGTAAAAATACTAGTCCCATAGCTGCACTGGATATCACACTCGGTATAATATAAACGTTTCTTGCAAATTTAGAAAATTTCAGTCCTTTGGAAATTACAATAGCTACCACCAATGTTAACGGAACCTGAATTATCACCCCCACTAACGCCCAACAGAACGAATTCCGAAGTGCCTCCCAGAAATAGGGATATTGGGTAAATATGTATTTATAGTTTGTTAACAATTCTCCCTTTCCATAAAATTCCGGATTTGCCAGATTACTGTAATCCCACTTGCAGAAGGAAGTTACTAAAATCTGTAAAATCGGATAAGCATAAAAAATCAGGAAACATAAACAGGAAGGAAGCAAAAATAAAATTATAAAAATATGTTTACTCCATTTTTTATTCATGATTTTATCCTCTTTTCTCCATTTACTTAAAGTTTTTAAGTTCAACTTTTCCCTTGTCACTTCAAGAAAAAAAGGCTGTCACACATGCGACAGCCTCTGTTTTTACCTTTTCAAAGACCGGAGCATTGTTCCATAAGAAGATTTTGTTTTACAATACTCCTGCCAGTCAATTAGCCGATTAAAGCAATCAATTCAGACTGTAATTCTGCTAATTTTGCATCTATATCTGTTCCCTCTACAGAACATTCGATTAATTTGTTAATGATAGCATCCTGTACATCACTACCCCAAACAGATGCGGTAGTTGCTGTAAAAGAATCTGCTGCATTTGCTAAAGAACAAGCTTCTGCCAATAACTGAACAGTTGCATTGTCTGTACCCTCTGCAAGAGCCACTAAATCAAGATCCTGATTACATGGGTTTGCATTTACTTCCAAAAAGATTCTTGTCTGTACTTCATCACTGGTCATATATTTTAAGAATTCTAATGCTAATTCCGTCTGTGCTTCTGATAAGCTGCTGGAAATTGTTAATCCACCGCCAGCATCAAGAATCGCACCATTTCCCGGATAAACGCCAGGTTTTATCTCATACTCTACTTCCGCAAAGCTTCCTGCTGCCCATACACCATTCATCCATGTTGCACATAAACCAGTGGTAAAGTCTCCACCAAAATCTCCGGCATTGTTTGTAGAATGTGCAGAACCATTTGCCTGATCCATGGCAGCAATTGTCTTAAATGCAGTTGCAAATTCTTCAGAATTAATAATGTCTTCCGTTAATGCACTTGCGGCATATTCAGGATTTAAGATTTCCATATAAGAGTTGAACAAACGAACAGAACCCTGTCCTGCGTTGTATCCGTATACTCCGCTTGCTCTTAAAGCTTCCATTGCTTTTGCCATATCTTCATAATTTGTCCATTTGTCAGGAGTAGCTGCACCTGCTGCTTCGTAAAGGTCTGCATTGTACCAAAGACCTAAGCTTGTTAACTGATCATGTACTGTATAGATTTTTCCATCTACCTGATTCATGGTATAGTTGATACCAACCTTGCTCTGAATGCCTTCTGCATCAATGTACTCTTTCATATCAAGCACAAGCCCCTGCGCTGTTGCAGCCATAGGAACTGCGGTTCCCGCGAAGTCCACCATATCTGGGAAAGCGCCCCCTGCGATTTCATTAGTTGCCACACCCAGTACATCTTCTACTACTACAGGTTCAAATTTTACAGGACCATCTGCATGGGCATCTGCGAACTGCTGATAGATATCTCTCATAACTGCAGCTACCGGCCATTCAGATTCTTCATGATAATATGCATGATAGAACTGTAATACATCCTGTTCTCCTGTGTTTTCTGCTGTGTCTTCTGTTTTTGTTTCTGCTGCTCCGTCTTCTGCCGGCGCTGTTTCTTCTTTTGCACCGCCGCATCCTGCTAACATACTTACCGTCAGGGTAAGTGCAAGAACCATAGAAATTAATTTCTTTTTCATGTTCATAACCCTCCATATTTATTTTTCAAGAAAACTTCTCTTGGTTTCTGGAAAAATTATCTCATGGGAAACGTTATTTTTGAATGGATTTTGTTTTTTATAACAGGACTTCTATTTACCTGTTTTTGGGATTTTATTTACCTCATAAGCAAAATTTTACATAGCAGAAATTCTCTTGCGAAATTCTTTTTCACTGATTCGCTCCTGTAAATATAACATTACATTTTCACCATATTCTTCTTTTTTGCTTAAATTCCAGAGATTTTCCGGTGTCTGTATTAAAAGACCGGCATTCTGCACACAGCTTACAGCCTGCTGCATCCGCTCCCCTGCATTTTGTTCGTTTACTTCAACATTGGGATTTGATGGAACCTGCCCCGTCTGCTCTAAGATTCTTTCTGCCACTTCATCGCTTAACATATATTTTAAAAATTCCACACTGGCTTCCATCCGCTCTTCGTCTCCGGTATTTCCCAGAATATAGCCCACACAGGCAGACAAAGTGGCAATTCCTTCTCCGTCCTTTGAAGGGAAGGGAGCATAGGCCACATTTAAATCAGAATCAATCATGGAATTTGCCCAGACACCATTGATATAAATGGCACTTTCCCCTTCGTTAAACATGGATAACGTATCCCGGTAATCATAATCTCCTGCAAGAATGGCATACTCGGAAATTTTCTTTAATTTTTCAAGCATGGCATCAAATGCCGAAGACTCAACATCTATGGTGGTATTTTTTGCCTCCTTCATTTCCACTGGATTTTCATATGCCAAAATCGCCGCCATCAGATACGCACTGTGATTCGCATCCAGAACGATGGGCGTTACCTTCTCTTCCAAAGCCATAATTTTGTCACATGCTTCAAACCATTCTTCCCAGGTTCCGGGTACTTCCAAAATTCCTGCTTTTTCAAAAATCTTCCGATTATACCAGTAGCCCCCCATCAGCAAGGCATCAGAAACGGTATAAAGTTTTCCCTCCTTAGTAACCCAGTCCTTTAAAACCACCTCTGATACACTTTCCGCGAAAGCTTCGTCTTCCTCCAAATAAGGAAACAAATCCAATGCATAATCTTTTTGTACCATAAAATTATAAATAGATTCTCGTCCCAATCCTCCGGTAAATACAATATCCGGAATCTCTCCTACCGTCAAAAGGTCACTCACTTTACTGATAACATCTGTAGAGGAAGGCATGGAAATTAAATTCAGGCGAATATGGGAATTCTCTCTTTCAAAATCCTCATAAATCTTACGCATAGCCACATGATCTTCTTCGGTACTGCCCCACCCATGAATCATGGTAATCTCTATTTTACTCTCTTTTTGCCTGCCGCATCCTGCCAAAAGTCCCCACAGCCCTATCAATAAAATTATCTTTATTCCTGTTTTTTTCATTTTACATTTCATTTTCTTCTTTTAACCTGTTCTCATAATCTCTGGGCGGATATCCCTCATATTTACGAAATACTCTGGAAAAATATGACACATCATCAAAGCCTACCAACTGCGCTACTTCATAAATTCTTTTTCCCTGACTCATGTATTCTTTTGCCTTCTCCAACTTCATTTTATGAATCACATCAAACAGATTTTGTCCTGTCTTCATTTTATACAAACGGCTCAGATAACTTCCATTAGCATGGATTTCTGAGGATATTTGTGCCAGAGTCAGTTTGTCTGTATAATGCTCGGAAACATACTTTTGCAGTCTTCCGAAAATATCATCCGTAAAGGCTTCTGAATTTTCTTTTTCCGTTTCCGATGGTGCAGACAGTTTCCCAATGGCTTTTTGTATCATTTCCGGAAGCATTTCTATCACGGAAGTCTTTATAATATAGCCGCACACATCATATTTAATCGCTTCCTGAGCATACTCAAAATCTGCATATGCAGACAAAATGATTACTTTTGCCGGAACCATATGCTCATACACATATTTTGCAATTTCAATTCCACTTACCAAAGGCATCTTTATGTCAGTAATAATTATGTCCGGCGGATTCTTTTTCACCTCATCCAAAAGCATCTGACCATTTTTGGCACGAAAAATCAACTGACAGTCCATTTTCTTCCAATCGATTAGTTTTTCCATGGCCTCCAGCATATAATTTTCATCATCTGCAATCATTACCTTCCACATTATCTTCTCCTCCTTTGACAGGCAAAAGAATGAGTACAACCGTTCCTTTTCCTATTTTACTGGTTATGTTAAGTCCATATTCTGTTCCACACAAATTCTGTATCATTTTATTCGTATTCCATAACCCTACATGGCTGTGGCTTCTATCCTGCGTATTTTCCACAAGCTTATCTGAATCGAACCCGACACCATCATCTTCAATTCTTATCTTTAAAATCTTTCCTTCTTGATAAACTTTTACATCGATCCGTCCCTGTTCCTCTTTGGGCTCCAAGCCGTGGCATACCGCATTTTCCACAATTGGCTCAATACTAAGTCTTGGAACCTGCAGGTTCTGATATGCCTCCTTCTCCCCCTGATAAGAAATATCATATTTGATTTTTTCTCCAAACCGGCTGTTTTGAAGAGACAAATAAAAATCTACAATCTGCATTTCCTCTTCCAGACAAATAAACTGCTCATTTTTTCTAAAAATTTTTCCCTGATAAAGCCGCGACAGCTTGTACAGCATATTCTGCACTTCTTTGTCCTGGTTTATGGCCGCTTTCATTTCTATCATGGATAATACATTAAAGAGAAAATGCGGATTCATCTGTGCCTGAAGGTACTGTATCTGGGATTGCTTCGCAATCAACTGGGTTTCATATACTTCTTTTACCAGACGTTCAATATAATCCGTCATTTCATTAAAAGTATTACTGATGTTCTGCAATTCTTCTACTCCATATTCATCCAGCTTGGTATCAAAGTTCCCCTCTCCTACCAGTTTTATTTTCTCAGCTATGGTCTCCAAGGGACGCACATAATAAATAGCCATAACACGCCCTAAAAACGCCAAAAACACCATTAGAATCACCGATATCAGCAGAATCGTACCTACACTTGTCCAAAGGGACCTGTAAATCATCCATTCAGATACTCCTGCATGCAGTGTCAGACCAAATCCGGCGGACATTCTATGCTCTAAAAAGAAGGTATCCGGTCTCTCCATAATAGTGGCATCTCCAAGTAAAACCTCCTGCTCCTGACTGATGCTCCAGCTGTAATACTTCATTTTTTTCAGATTGGTGTAATTTTCTTCAATTCCTGCTTTGTTTAATACAAAAATACAGGTTCCCAACTCTTCCATCTGCGTATCATACAATCTCATGCATAGGTTCAGATATTTTCCATCCACTTGAAAGTAAAAGGGACTGGAACTTTCTTTATAATTTTGGTACAGCACATTACAGGTTTCCTGTGATTTTTTCATTTCCGATATGGTCAATGGATAATATAAATTATATATGGATTTATCCAACCTGTTATAGAGATATATTTTCTCCACAAAAGGTTCATAAATTTCCAGACGATTTCTTTCTGAGAAAAGATTCGTCACACTTTGCAGCTGCTGTACCATTATCTCTTCATTAAATACCGTTCCTCGAAAGAAACTTCTTAATCCAACATTATGCTGAATGGACAAGGCAATTTCTTCCACGTATTGAAAGATATTATCCGTTTTTACATTGTCGCTTTCCAAGATATATATTGTATTTTCCCGTTCTCTGGTAACATACTGATTTATGGTAATGGCAGTCATCACCACTGCCTGAATACAAACCGCCGTAACACAGCAGAAAATAATCATTCCGGAAAGCTGTTTTCTTAAAGATACCGGTTCTTTTTTCTTATTCCCTATTTTGTTTTTCACAAAACCATTTCCCTTTCCTTCTCATATTCTGTGTCTCTAAACTTTTCTTTTAGCATATTTACCAAATTTTTTAATGTTTCATCTTCCTCTTTATTATAGTATAACTATATTTTCTTTTTATAGGATTTTGTTTTCCATAACTTGGATTTTATTTACTTTTTAATTTTTCAATCAAAAAAGCAGCCATATGTTCTCAAAACCAACCTTATATCAGGTTGTTTTTAAGACACATAGCTGCTGTTTTTTACAATATAAAAACTATATCCTCTATAAAAATTTGCAATCCTTAATTTTCAAACAATTTGAATTTATGAATCTGGGATGTCATTTCTGTTGCTCTCGCAGATAATTCTTCACTAATTGCGGAGCACTCTTCAGAAGCTGCTGCATTCTGCTGAGTTACATTAGAAATCTGCTCCACGCCGGACTCAATCTGCTCTAAAGAATGAGCCTGATCATCTGCTGCTTCACTGACTTTATGGGCAATATCCGCAAAGGATTCCAGTTCTCCAATAATCTTTCCAAAACCTTCTGCTGCTCTTTCCGTCATTACACTTCCTTCATCCACAGCTTCTACAGTTTTCCCGATTAACTCCTTAGCATTTACTACAGCCTGGGCACTGTCGGTAGCCAATTTTCCAATCTGGTCTGCTACCACTGCAAATCCTTTTCCTGCATCTCCTGCTCTGGCCGCTTCGATAGAAGCATTTAATGCCAAAAGATTTGTCTGGGATGCAATATCCTGAATACTGGTTACAATGGCTTCAATCTGATTAGAAATCTCTTTAATCTGTGCCATTTCTTCCTGTAATTCTTTCATATGTACTCGTTCCACTTCTGCATCTTTTACTGCACCTGCTGCCTGATTAGAAGCCTCATCGGCACTCTTAGCAGATTCCGCAGCCATTTCTGCCACTGTGGTAATGGTTGCTGTCAATTCTTCAATGGCACTTGCCTGTTCTGTGGTGCCGCTTGCCAAATCTTCAGATGCTCCTGCCAGTTCATCAGAGCCACGGTCTACATCGGCTGCTCCATCCTGAATTCTGCCTAAAGTAATATTAAATTCTTTGATAATATTAACAAAAGAAGTTTTAATGCTTTCAAATTCCCCAAGGAAATCTGTAATATGGTTAAAATCTATGGTAAGGTCTCCTTTTGCAAGTACATCCAAAACAGAAGAAATCTCTCTTACATAAGCTCCCAGGGTATCCTGTACTTCACGGATGGAATTAGAAAGTGCTCCCAACTCATCCTTGCCTTCATAATCAATCACTGCATCCAGACGCCCCTGCTTCATTTCTGCTGCCGCATACTCTAACTGTTTTACCGGTGTTACAATACAATCTACAATGATTTTGGCAATTCTTGTTGCCACCACAACTGCAATTACTACAAACACAACTATTAAAACAACTATTGCCCAGAATACTTTATTAGCATAAGATACTGCCTTTGCTTCTCCCTCAAGATTAAACTCCATTAAAGCATCAAAATTTTCCTGAAACTCCTGATAGGCATCATACCCTTCCCCTAACATGATCGCATTTGCCTGTTCCAGCTTCTGACTGCGGCTTAAAGAATAAAAATCTTCTCCCAATACTTCAAAATATGCAGTCAACGCCTCTACTGCCGCATCATAATACTTCTGGTCTTCTTCACTGTCAATGGTTTTCGCATACTCCTGAATCAATTCCGTTAACTGTGCTTCAAGATTTGCAATGTTTGCTTCATGCTCTTCAAGTTCAGCCTTAGTATCTGAAATTAAATGTGCGTACTGCTGTAAGCGCACTTCGGAAGTCAGATAGTTTAATTCCGAAATAATATTATTGGCATTCATCCAGACTTCACTTAATTCTCTTGTCTGGGCATTTAACTCATATGCACCAAACAAAGCTGCCAAACCTAAAAGACACATCAGACCAATACTGGCAGATGCCATAAAATTTAATTTCCATTTAATGGCCCTGTCTTTTATGTCACTCACTATTTTTTTCATTTGTCTCTCCTACCTTCTCATTTTACACGTTTTTCTCTGCAACTATCGCATCATACATGATTCCCACATTGAATGCAATATAATTTTAAAAAATTATGAAAAATCCCTTATTTTTCAGTATGGAAAACCTTTTCCTTATGCATCTTTATATATTTTTCATAAGAACATAAATATTTGTATGTTTTTCTCACCCTGTTTTATGGCCTTTCAACCATCATAATTCTTACTTTTTTAAAAGATACAGCCAGGTATCCTCTTTGACATTTATCTGGCATTTCTTTAAAAGCTCCATCCCTGCCTTAGGAAATAATTTGTCGACATAGCTCCGGTCATGGGTATACAAGGCGATGACTCCACCGGTTCTTACAAGATTTCCTGCATTTTCAAAAAATCTGCAATAAATTTCGTATATCTCCAATGGTGTTTTTTTCCCTTGTGCAAAAGGCATATTGGTAAAAATCTCATCAAATAAATATTCATGAGTAAAGGTAAATGCATCTCTGTTTACATAATGGATTATCTGACCTGCAGCTTCCGTATTTCTTCTTGCTTTCTCAATTGCCTCCGCAAAAATATCCAGTCCATATAACGTATCTGCCTTTATTTTCTTCTGTCGTTCAATAAGCATGGTTCCAACACCACAGAAAGGGTCCAACACTCTGGCTCCTTCTGCCATATATTCTTTTGACAGCTGTACCAAAAGGGCGGCATTTACCGGACGGATACTGGAGGAAACCACTTCTTTTCGATAAGTGAAACGTTCCTCCCTTAAAGTAAACAGTTTTACCATAACATTAAATCTGCCCTCTTTATTTTCTACCAGACGAAGTTCTATTTCATAATCCGTAGTAGAATTTATCAGCATTCGCCGGGTTTCCTGTTCCAACTGCTGTACAAAAGTTTTTACAAATTTTTGTTTTTCTTCCAAAACTGCCTTGGTGTTTTTTAAATCTCCCAAAAGAGGCTGCATTTTCACTTCCAATCTGAAATAAAAGGGAGCCTCTCCTTTATGCCTTTCTTCCAGAAATCTCATGAGACCGGAGCAGGCAATCGTTTCCGCAGCCTTCACCGGATCCTTTTCACAGGTCTTCATTCCCTCTATCAGAAACAAAATCTCCTGCCAGGTTCTTACCTCCATAATCTGCTTTAAGGCAGAGGTTTTCAATCGGATTCCGGCATTCATAAGCTTGGCATTTCCGGTAATCACATCAGGAAGCTCTTTCAATTCCTCCAAAACCGTTTCCAAATGTCTGCGATTTGCTAACAAAATCACTTCACTTTCTTTCTGCCAGCCGGTGAATACATGCTTTTTCCTCCCTTCCAGAGAAACTATCATATTATCCAACTGTTGAAGCTCTTCCCGGATATGCTTTTGATTCTCCTGCGTTACTGTTTCTTCTGACAGCTTCTGCACTCTTTCCTTCAATGGATTTAAAAAAGCTGACATATCCATTTTCTGCATGGCAGTCAGATAGGAACTTTTTACAAAAAGTGTTTCTTCCTTTTCATAAGCTCTCCACAAAGGCATTTGTAAAAAGGAAAGTTCTAAATCCCCAATAAGCAATGCTGTATTTTTCCTAATCTTTGGATCATCATCTTCCAATAAATGCTCTAATACAAGCGAATTTTCCCTTCCCAGTTTTTTGCCGGTTTCTTTCTTTTTTTTATCCTTAATTTCTTCTCTTAATTTACTAAGATTCTGCCTTACCTCTCTTTTTTCCAGAATCTCTTCCCAAATCTTTTGTACCATAGCTGCTCCATTTTCGTTTTTACCTTATTTTTACATACAATCTCCGGTATTTCAATTCCTTTTTTCCCTATTCCATTTGTTTTCCCAAAAATGCTGCAGCAGCCTGAATCAGCTTTAAATCCCCATCATTCATTTTTCGCTTATGGTCAGTTTCCAATAATAATACAGCTCCAATCATATCCCCTTCACTAAGAATGGGGCAAACGGCTTCGGATACGATTTCTTCCGGCATCTGCTGTTGAATAGGAATGAAACTTCGTTCTCCCTTTACAGCCATAAAAGTCTCTCTTTTTTCCAGCTTATCTTCCAGTTCTTTACTGATTTCATTTCCTAAAATCCACTTCATACCTCCGGATATGGCAACAAATTTATCCCGGTCTGCTACCAGTGCAATCCTTCCGGCCACCTGACTTAAACTTTCCACATACTGTTTGGCAACCTGCGTCATTTCACTGATGGGAGAATATTTTTTTAATATAATCTCTCCTTCTTTTCCCGTAAAAATTTCTAAAGGCTCTGATTCCCTTATTCTCATGGTTCTTCTAATTTCCTTGGGAATTACCACTCTTCCCAAATCATCTATTCTGCGAACAATTCCTGTTGCTTTCATGAAACATCCTCCATTTACAAATTCTAGATATTTACGTCTATTATCTGTAAAGAAAGATATTTTATACCCAATTTTACCAATTTTCCTAACAGCTTCTCTATTTTTTTTGAAATAAAAAGGAGCCGCAAATTGGCGACTCCTCTTTGTTTTATTTTTAATCTCTGAGTGTAAACTGAGAAACCAACTCACTTAATACATTTGCCTGTGCATTTAATTCTTCACTGGTAGCTGAGGTTTCCTCCGCCGTTGCGGAGTTACTCTGTACGACTTCTGCAATCTTACCTGCTGCTTCATCCGTCTGTTCCATACTTTCGGACTGTTCTAAGGATAATTCCTTCATATTCTTAGCACTTTCTGCCACGGTACGGATACCTTCTACTACTTCTCTTAAGGAATCAGATGCTTTCACCGCATTCTTATTTCCTTTCTCTACTTCATTCATGGAAGATTCAATCAAGGCTCTGGAATTAACTGCGGACTGGGCACTCTGTTCTGCCAAAGTACGAATCTGGTCAGCAACCACTGCAAATCCTCTTCCTGCATCTCCCGCTCTTGCTGCTTCAATAGAAGCATTTAAAGAAAGCAGGTTTGTCTGGCTGGCAATATCTTCGATTTCTGCGATGATTCTTCCGATTTTTTCAGAGGTTTCACTGATGCTTCCCATGGATTTCATCATTTCTTCCATATCTTGACGGCTGCCCTCTGCCACTTCTGCATATCTTTGTGCTTCATTGTAGGATTTTTCCAATTCCTCTGCGGTACGTTTGATACCATTGTTTAACTGGTCTATCATGGCCTGCATTTCTTCTACACTGGCTGCCTGATCGGTTGCGCCTTCTGCTACCGCCTGGGCTGCCTGTGCAAGATTGGTAGAACCTGCCAGTACCTGCTGAGAAGCCTCATCCACCCCTTTTAAAGTAGAAGACATCTGACGGTTCATGGCCCGGATTGCTTCCAATAATCCACGGAAGGTTCCTACATACTCTCCTTCACAGGAGGTTGCCAGTCTGAAATTGCCATTTGCCATTTCATTCAACAGATAGTTCATATCTTTCACAATCTTACCGATTCTTTCTGCCATACCGGAAGCACTTACCACCAGATCTGCAATCTCATCCTCGGAATCTGTTGCCGGGAACGGAGAATCCACATCTCCTTCTGCAAAGCTGACAAATCTATCCTGTAATGCTTCCATAGGTTCCTGAATACTCTTTGCAATGGCAACAGAAAGTCTGGTAGAATAAATTACTGCTACGATAACTACCACAATGGCTACAATAATCGTTATCCACAAAAGAAGGGCTGCAGAACTCTCTGCTTCAGCACCACATTCCTGATTTACTGACATAAGATTTAACAAAGCTTCATCCAAAGCCGTATAAGCCGGTGCTCCTTTTTCCGTATTTAATTCTTGGGCTTCTATGGATTTTGCAGTATCCGTTGTTGCACCTATGGCAATTACCTGCGCATCAATTTCTTTATAAGCTTTCCAGGCACTGTCAATCTGTGCCATGGCAGCCAAGCCCTCTGCCGTTACCATGGTAGGACGAATCACTTCTATCTGTGCTTCAAAATTTGCTACCGCTTCTTCATGCTGACTAACCATAGTATCAATCAGACCATCTTCCTCATAACCAATTGCTCCCCGTGTGCCGCTTCGCACTTCTGCGGAATAATTCATTGCCATGGCAATATCGCCCTGAGGATAGGCAAAGTTGTTTGTTACGTTATCATAGCTGTTTACAATATATATTGTAGCAGCAATCATCACAGCCAGTAATACACCAAAATATAAATTACCTGACGGAATGATTTCTTAAGTCGCAACCCGATTTTTAATTTGTTTAATTTTTTTAGCATTTGTACCCCATCCTTTCATCATTTTCTGTACATTTTGTCCCTTTTATCTTACTCCTTCCATTTCAAATCGTCAATGTTTTAGAGTTTTTTAATTAATTTTTGCAATTTTTATCCTAAT
>CAZSWC010000031.1:0-24275 GCA_964610665.1 uncultured Lachnospiraceae bacterium | reverse complement strand
GGATGAGGCTTATAACATACTAAGTAAAAAATTATATAAAATAATAGAAACTTTAGAGGAAAAAGGGGTACAAATTATTGAAAAAAATGTTAAAATAAATACAAATGGTGCCAAAGCATCTTTATATGGTACTTTAAAAATAAGATTAAGATGTAATGAATATAAAACTATGGAGGAAATCCATGACGGAAAATGAAATATATTTAACGATTCCTTTAGAGCACAGCAGAAATATTTTTGGACAATTTGACACCTATGCCAAAAAGCTGGAGAGAGGCTTTCATGTTTCTATCGTGAATCGTGATGAAAAAATTAAGATTATCGGAAAAGAGAAGGATATAAAAAAGGCAGAAAAAGTATTGAAAGAATTATGGGAATTATCGAAAAGAGGAAATCAGATTCAGGAGCAGAATGTTAATTACGCAATTGCCATGAGTATGGAGGAGAAAGAAGACACTTTGTTGGAGGCAGACAGCAGTCTGATCTGTCATACGGTCAGCGGAAAACCAATCAAACCTAAAACACTGGGACAAAAACAGTATGCGGATGCTATAAAAAATAATATGATTGTGTTTGGTATGGGACCTGCCGGTACCGGAAAAACCTATTTGGCGATGGCCATGGCGATTACTGCATTTAAAAATAATGAGGTAGAAAGGATTATTCTCACCAGACCGGCCATAGAAGCAGGAGAAAAATTAGGATTTTTACCTGGAGATTTACAAAGTAAAGTTGACCCATATTTAAGACCTTTGTATGATGCCCTGTATCAGATTATGGGGGCAGAGAGTTTTGTAAAGAATATGGAAAAAGGACTGATTGAGGTGGCTCCGTTGGCATATATGCGTGGAAGAACTTTAGACAATGCATTTATTATTCTTGATGAAGCACAAAATACAACGCCGGCTCAAATGAAAATGTTTTTAACCAGAATTGGATTTGGTTCTAAAGTTGTGATTACCGGAGATGCTTCGCAAAAGGATTTAGCTGCCGGAACACAGTCTGGATTAGATGTTGCTGTAAAAGTATTGTCGAAAATTGAAGATATTGCTTTTTGTCAGCTAACCAGTAAGGATGTGGTAAGACATCCTTTGGTACAAAAAATTGTAAAGGCTTACGAAACATATGAATCAAGAGAAAAAACAAAAGATAAATATCGTTCTAATAAAAAATCTGGTCGCTAGTTTTCTGGTGATTCTTAGTATGACATTTATCATGGGCGGTGTAACCTATGCTTTGAATCGTCCTGCTGCTGAAATTATCAGAAATACCATTACCTTTGTCTGGGGGTGTTTTGTAATGGTGTTTTTATGGTATCAGGGAAAAATTTCTGATACCTTGGACTATGACAATAAAAATCATCCTTTTCGTTTTTTGTTTGTGTTTGTGATTTGTTTTCTGATTTCTATCGGTATGATATTTGCACCTGCATTAAGCTGGGTATTTCTTTCTATTATGGTGGTGCTGTCTATGTTCAGCAACACTATGACAGGATTAACAGGGGGCAGCATGCTTCTGCTTTTAACCACCTGCCTTTCAGAAGGTGGAAGTATGTATATCTTTTTTTTGTATTTTATGATAGGGCTGTTGGGGATTGCTTTTTTTGGGAACCTGGGACTGGATTTTCAGGTAACAGGTCCTATGATTCTTTCGGGAATCATTTCTTTTATCTTACAAACAGCTTATTTGGTTATTTTTGAAAATCAGACGTTTTCCAGAAATCTTTTTTATATGCCACTGTTGAATCTGTTTATAAATATGGTATTATTATTCCTTATTTTAAAATATTTCAGCAGACTTTCCATGTATATTTTGCAAGATAAATATGCGGATATTAATGACCAGGAATTTCCGGTTATGGCAGAACTAAAAAATAAGGACAGAAAAGCTTATTTTGAAGCAATTCATACAGCTTACCTGGGAGAACGTATTGCCCGGAAACTGAATATGAATTACAAAGCAGTAAAAGGCTGTTGCTATTATTATAAAATTGCAGGGAGTACAAGGGAAACAAAAGAGGGAAATAGGATATCTCTTATGGATTATTATGAGTTTCCGGAAGAATTGCAGGAACTTATAAAGGAATGCCAACAGGGGATTTATGGTTCCAAAGAAGCCTGTGTGGTATTAACTTCTAACAAAGTAATTGAAAATATAGTGATTGCACAAGAAAATAGTCAGCAGGGAAAGATTCCTTATGAAAAAATTATTGAATCTATCTTTGAAAAATTTATCCATACAGATATTTTATATAATTGTGATATTTCTATGTATGAACTACAGGTTATGAAAAGAACCTATATTGAGGAGAATTTATATTATGACTTTTTACGCTGATAATGAGACAACATATGCTTTTGATTTTGACTGGGAAGATATTTTTCATAAAGTGGCACTGGCGGTTTTAGACTATGAGAATTGTCCTTATGAGGCACAGGTAAGTCTGTTATTAACCGATAATGAAGGAATTCGTGTTTACAATAAAGAAAACAGAAATATAGATGCCCCAACGGATGTATTGTCATTTCCTAATGTGGAATATGTAACTGCGGGCAATTTCGATAACGTTGAAGAGTATACGTTTGATTTTTTTGAACCGGATACCGGAGAATTGATTTTAGGTGATATTATTATATCAGTGGAAAAAGCGATTGCACAGGCTGCTGAATATGGTCACAGTCTGAAACGAGAATTTGCGTTTTTAATTGCACACAGTATGCTTCATTTGTGTGGATATGATCACATGAGCCCCGAAGAAGAGAAAATTATGATTTCTAAGCAGGAAGCTGTGTTAAATATTCTGGGGATTACAAGAGAGGACAATTAAAGAGAGGGTTACAGTATATTCATGAGAAAAGAAGCGGGAAAAACAAAATATAATTTATATTGGGATTTAAGTTATACAGGTATCATTATTTTTTTCTTATTCAGAATTCCTATAACAAATATTATTGGAAATGAAGGAAATGGCTTTTGGGCAGTTTCTTTTGAATTATATAGTTTTTTGTGTTTGTTTTTTGGGCATATTTCTTTTTATGTAACTTCTAAAATGATAAAGGAATGTCTGCAGAAACGGCAATACCGAAATGGCAGAAAGATTTTTTCTTCTTTACTTTTTACAAACCTTCTTATCTCTTTCCTTGGTGCAGTTTTTATATATTTTGCTTCTGATGCGTTATTGCAACTCTTTCATATAAAATTAGCCGGCATCAGTTTTAGACTTCTGGGAGTTTATTTGATAATAAATACTGTGGCAGGTATTTTCAGAGGGTATTTTGAAGGATGCAAAAGTAAAATGCCTACCTATATTTCTAAAATTGTGGAAGCAATTGTTTTTGGAATTACGGCATTGATTTTTTCCGGTCTTTTTAAGAATTATGGTTCTAAAGTTAGCGCCTTACTGTTTAATGCTTCCTATGAAGCTGCCTTTGCAGCGGCAGGAGTGGCTGTGGGATGTATTTTGGGCAGCATATTTTCTGTTGTTTTTCTGCTTTTGCTTTATCGGATGTATCAGATTTCTTTGCAGCAGCTAATGCAAAATGATATTTCCGGTTATGTATCTCCCTTAAAATATATACTGGCTGAATATTTCAAAAATGCAGGAATTATTTTTTTAGAGCTGGTATGCTTTCATTTGTATCGGATAACCAATATTTTTATTTATATTCAGAAAAATGCACAAGCGGATTCTAATGTAAAATATGTAGAAATATTGGGAAGTTATTATGGAAAAGTCATGGTGGTGGCAGGAATTTTTATTTTTGTAATACTTAGTATTACCGGGAAAAACGTTGCCCGCATTCGAAAAAATCATATAAAAAATAGAATGGAGTATTGTTTTCGGTACTTTTGTGATGATATAAAGCAAATAGCAATCATAACCTTACCTGTCTGTGTGATATTATTTGTTTTTGGAAAAAACATATTAGAGTTTTTATTTCATTCTTCCAGTAAGCTTGAAATAAATATGTTTAGAGTAGAAATAATTACGATTTTCTTCATGGTGCTTGGAGTTTACTTTTTTGAAATCCTTTCAAGACTGGACAAGAAGTTGTTTTCAATTTTATGTCTGGCTATTTCATATGTTGTGCAGACAATGATTATGATGTTTGTGATAAGTAATCAAAACTTTGGGTCTTTGTCTCTTGTTACAGCTCCATTAAGTTTTTGGATTTTGTTTGCTGGTTTGGAATTTTTTATTTTATGGAAGGAATTTCGTATAAAAGTAAAAAAGAATAACACTTAGTTATGGTTAAAAAATTTCATGTATAAAACATTAAAAATGGGCTGATACTATTCAAAAAAGAAGGTTGACGTAAAATTATGAAAATTTTGAAAAGTATTGGCTTATATTTTGCATATCCTTTGTTAACATTTATTTTAGGGATTTTTACACATATGGGATATATCAAATATTTTTATCCCAACAAATATATCCGACAGGAAGAAACTTATTTTATAGAAGATTCTGCTTCGGAGGTGTCTAATTTATCAGAAACCATTACTACCTGTGATACGGTTTATTCTATCGTGGAATACAATCTGAAAGAAAACAGCGAAACGGAATATAAGGAAAAAATTCCGGATAAATATTTAGGAATGACCCGCCAAACCCTGGAAGAAGCTTTGCATGAATATTGCAGTCATCCGACACTGGAAGATGTAGAAAAAGGATTTGTAGAGGCTTCCTTAATCTCATTTTCTTCAAAAGAAGTGAAAATAAGTAAAACATTTGACCCGAAAGAGGAAAAGGGATATTATCTGATGGTATCTGATGGTAAAATTGTAGTAATGGAGGAAGATAAAGAAACCATATATCTTACTACGGATATTTATGCAGAAGCACTTTCGGATGCTTTGAAATATGAATTAATTAAAGGGAAATATATTACAAATATTGAAGATTTGTATGGTTTTTTAGAATCACATACAAGTTAAAAGGATAAGAAATATGAATATTGGAATCATAGGTGCAGGTGCTTCTGGTTTAATGGCTGCAATTACGGCAGCAAAACAGGGTGCGAAGGTTACATTAATAGACAAAAAAGACAGAATTGGCAAAAAAATTCTTGCTACAGGAAATGGAAAATGTAATTTTACAAACAAAGAGATGCGTTCTTCTGACTATAGAAGTCAAAGTGAAAACGTGTTCTCTGACTACGTCAGTCAATTTAATGATAGGGATACCATATCATGGTTTCAAGGTATGGGAATGTTGGTAAAAGAAAAGAATGGGTATTGTTACCCTCGTTCTGAGCAGGCAGCAACAGTACTGGATATTTTACGTATTGGAATAGAACATTATAAGGTTCAGGTATTAACTGAACGGTATCCTGTTTCGATTGAAAAAAGGAACCATAAATTTGAAGTGATATTAGATGATAATCAAAAAATCTCTTTTGATCATGTCATCCTGTCCTGTGGAAGCTTTGCAGGAGAAAAAGAAACAGGAAAATACAATGGATATTCTTATGCAAAAGCATTTGGTCATACCATTGTTCCGGTGGTTCCTGCTTTAGTACAGCTTCGGGCGAAAGAAGACTTTTTTAAAGCAATCAGTGGTGTTCGGTGTGAAGCCAGAGTCAGTCTCTACATAGAACAAAAATTTATAACTGAAGAATCCGGTGAATTACAGCTTACGGATTATGGTATCTCCGGAATCCCGGTATTTCAATTAAGCAGATATGTGTCTTATGGTATTTACGAGAAAAAATCGGTGAAAGCGGTTATTGATTTTTTCCCGGACTATGAATATGAAAATCTGTATTCTTTTATAAAAAACAAATGGGAAAAAGCTCCCAAAGATATGACAGCAGATACATTTTTTCAAGGGTTATTAAATAAAAAGTTAAATTTAATGTTTTTAAAAAGACAAAAGGTCAAAGCAGCAACGCCTTTGAAGCAGATTCCGTTTTCTAAAATTGTGGATGTTATAAAATCTATGAAATCTTTAGAAATAGAAATAGAAGGTACTAATCCTTTTGTGAATGCACAAATATGTGCCGGCGGTGTTTCCATGGAAGAAGTAACCTTGCAACTGGAATCAAAGTTTGTATCGGGGCTTTATTTTGCAGGGGAACTTCTGGATGTTGACGGACGGTGCGGAGGATATAATCTGCAGTGGGCATGGACCAGTGGATATTTGGCAGGCAAAGCAGCAGCAGATAAAAAAGGAAAAGAAAAATGATTCGGATACAGCAATTAAATCTTGAAATTTTACATTTTAAAACAGAAGCAGAATATGAAGCATACGAAAAAAAAGAATTGGAAAAGAAAATCATAAAGATTCTGAAAATTACCTCAAAAAACTTGGCAGAGTTTTATATTGTGAAACGTTCACTAGATGCACGTAAAAAACCAATATTGTTTTACAGCTATATTGTTGATGTAACTGTAGTAAACGAGACAGAAGTTTTAAAAAGATGTAAAGAAAAAAATGTAAGTGCTATTACACATAAAAAATATTGTTTTCCCAAGGCAGAGCCTTCTTTCTTTTCCCACCCGCCGGTAATCATAGGAATGGGACCGGCAGGATTGTTTTGTGGATATTATCTTGCAAAACAGGGGTTAAATCCTATTATTCTGGAAAGAGGAAAAGCAGTAGAAGAAAGACTTGCAGATGTAAAAACATTCTGGGAAACCGGAGTTTTGAATCCGGAATCTAATGTACAGTTTGGAGAGGGAGGAGCAGGTACTTTTTCGGACGGAAAATTAAACACTCTTGTAAAAGATAAGTATGGACGCAACAAAGAAGTTTTAAGAGTTTTTGTGGAAAACGGTGCGCCTGAAAGAATCCTGTATGAGCAAAAACCTCATATAGGAACGGATATTTTGATGAATGTTGTAAAAAATATGCGTGAAAAAATGTTATCCTGGGGTGCACAAATACATTATAAAACAAAAATGACCGGGATAGAGTATCATAATGGCAGGGTTTCCGGTATTTATACGGAACATAATGAGTTTATCCCTGCAAATATTCTGGTTCTTGCCATAGGGCATAGTGCCAGAGATACGTTTCAAATGTGTTATGAAAAAAACATTTTGATGGAAGCCAAACCTTTTGCAGTGGGTTTTCGGGTAGAACATCCTCAGGAATTGATAAATATACAGCAATATGGAGAAGATTTTCCACCATCACTTCCGGCAGCGGCCTATAAAGTTACGGCAAAAGCAGACAATAATCGTGGTGTGTATTCTTTTTGCATGTGTCCCGGAGGCTATGTTGTAAATGCAAGTAGTGAACCGGGATATTTGGCAATTAACGGTATGAGTTATAGCAAGCGGGATGGAAAAAATGCAAACAGTGCAATTATTGTTTCTGTTACTCCAGAAGATTTTGGTGGACATGGACCTTTATCAGGAGTAGAATTTCAACGTCAGATTGAAAAAAAAGCATACGAAATTGGTCAGGGACGAATTCCGATTCAATATTATAAAGATTTTAAGAAAAAAAAGGAACATCAGGGCTTTATTTCAAAAGATTTTATGCCTTCCCTGAAAGGAGAGTTTTGTTTTGCAGAGGTAAATAAAATTCTGCCAGAAGATTTGAATGACTCTTTTATTCAGGGCATGGAGCATTTTCATAAGATAATCCCCGGCTTTGCCGATGATTATGCTCTGGTTTCCGGCATTGAGAGCCGAACTTCCTCCCCCCTTAGAATCCTTCGTAATGAAAAAGGACAATCTGTATCGGCAGAAGGTCTCTATCCTTGCGGTGAGGGAGCAGGATATGCCGGGGGAATTACCTCCGCAGCCATGGATGGAATCTTTATTGCAGAAACCATAGTTTTAAACACTCAAAAATAAACCAAAGAAACGAGGTTTGAAGTATGTCTTCAAATATAAGGAAATTTATAAAAGAGAAAAAAAGAATTGTCATTAAAATAGGCTCTTCCTCATTACAGCACCCGGAAACCGGAGATTTGGACTATACCAAAATTGAAGTTCTGGTTCGTGAAATCTGTAATTTGAGAAATCAGGGAAAAGATGTGATACTTGTTACCAGTGGTGCCATTGCTGTGGGAAAAAAAGCAATCGGGCTTTCGAAGCTGGAAGCAGAGGCAGGACATCTGGGCGTGAAACAGGCTTGTGCAGCAGTGGGTCAGGCAAAGCTGATGATGATTTATCAGAAAATATTTGCAGAATATAATCAGGTAGCTGCCCAGATCCTTATGACGAAAGATACGATTGTAGATGATTTTAACCGAAAAAATGCGAAAAATACGTTTTCCGAATTGCTGAATCTGGGAGTGATTCCTGTAGTAAATGAAAACGATACGGTTGCAACTTATGAAATTGTAATCGGAGATAATGATACCTTATCTGCTATAGTAACCGGTCTTACAAAAGCAGATTTATTGATTCTGCTTTCCGATATTGATGGATTGTATACGGATGACCCAAGAACAAATCCGGAGGCAAAATTTATCGAAGAAGTGGAGCGGGTGACGGAGGAATATATGCAGATGGGGAAAAAAAGTACCGGAAGTAATGTAGGTACCGGTGGCATGAATACCAAAATGATTGCCGCAAAAATTGCTACCAATGTAGGAGCGGATATGATTATTGCCAATAGTGCAGATATTCGTATTATTCATAGAATTATGGATGGGAGAAAAATAGGTACCTTATTTAAAGCTCAAAAAGAAAATGACTTCAACATGGTGGAATATGTAAAAAATCTGCATCACTAAATATCTCATAAAATAAAAAAACGTTTATTTGTTAGAAGATAAGATGATGATAAAAGAAAGAAGGAGAAAACATGGCTTTAGAAGACAAAATTAAAAGAATCAACGAATTATACCATAAATCTCAGGCAGAAGGACTGACACCGGAAGAGCAGAAAGAACAGCAGATGCTTCGCAGCGAATATATTGCCAATGTGCGTGCCAACTTAAGAGGGCAGCTTAATAATATCAATATTCAGAATGAAGATGGTTCTATTGAAAATCTTGGCGAAAAATTTGGTAATAAAACCGGTCATTAATTCCAGTTTTATTTTCCATAAGTTATGTTATATTATAGAAAAACAGGAGAAACATATGTTAAAAATCAGAGATAATGCTCCGGCAACAGAGCCGGAAAGACAATACTATTTTATGGATATCTGTTCCCATTATGTAAAAAAAATGGAAGAGAAAACCGGAAGACAACCAACCTGCTGTGTAACAACATTTGGTTGTCAGATGAACTCCAGAGATTCTGAAAAACTGGTAGGAATTTTGGAAAAAATAGGTTACAGACTGATAGAAGAGGAAACAGAAGCGGATTTTGTAATTTATAACACCTGTACTGTAAGAGACAACGCAAATCAGCGGGTATATGGTCGTCTTGGAGCTTTGCATCACCAGAAAAAGAAAAATCCCCATATGAAAATTGCTTTATGCGGCTGTATGATGCAGGAAGATACTGTGATTGAAAAATTAAAGAAAAGCTATCGTTTTGTAGATTTGATTTTTGGAACCCACAATATCTATAAATTTGCAGAACTTTTGGCTGCTACTTTTGAAGAAGATGGCATGGTAATTGATATTTGGAAAGATACTGATAAAATTGTAGAAGATTTACCGGTAGAAAGAAAATATTTCTTCAAATCCGGCATCAATATCATGTTTGGCTGTAATAATTTCTGCAGTTATTGTATTGTTCCTTATGTTCGGGGAAGAGAAAGAAGCCGTAATTCGGCTGATATTATTCGAGAAATCGAATCTTTGGTAAAAGATGGTGTTGTAGAAGTTATGCTTCTTGGCCAGAACGTAAACTCTTATGGTAAAAATTTGGAAGAAGAGATAACTTTTGCTGAATTACTTCAAAAAATAGAAGCCATTGAAGGGTTACAAAGAATTCGTTTTATGACCTCTCATCCAAAGGATTTGTCTGATGAACTGATAGAGGTTATGAAAAACTCCAAAAAAATCTGTAAGCATCTGCATCTTCCCCTGCAGTCCGGTTCCACCAGAATTTTAACAGAGATGAACCGAAGATATACCAAAGAATCTTATTTGGCACTGGCCGATAAAATAAGAAAGGCTATCCCGGATATTTCTTTAACTACAGACATTATTGTAGGGTTCCCGGGAGAAACCCATGAGGATGTAGACGAAACCATTGATGTCGTAAGAAAAGTTGGTTTTGACAATGCTTTTACTTTTATTTATTCCAAACGAACCGGCACTCCGGCAGCTGCCATGGAAAATCAGGTTCCGGAAGAACAGGTTAAAGAAGAATTCAACCGGGTTTTGGAAGCAGTTCAGGAAGTGGCAAAAGAAAAGACCGGTGGTTTTGCAGGCGAAGTGGTTGATGTTTTATTTGAAGAAATTAATGATCATGATTCTTCTATGTTAACCGGACGAATGAGCAATAATACTTTGGTTCATGTAACAGCCGATCCTTCTTTGATTGGTAAGATTTTACCGGTAAGACTTACAGAAGCAAAAGGCTTTTATTATATGGGAGAACTTGTTTTACAATAACCAAAAATTGTGATAAACTTTTAGCGGGTATGCTTTTGTCATACTCGCTTTTTAACTTGCAAAATATCCAAAAAATTACAGAAGAATTAATTTTTGGAGTTTATGGTTTTACAGGATGAAATTATTTAGATAAGAGAGTGAAAAATAGCATGGCGGAATTAACACCAATGATGCAGCAATATTTAAAAACAAAAGAAGAATATTCGGACTGTATTTTATTTTATCGTCTGGGTGATTTTTATGAAATGTTTTTTGAAGATGCATTAACTGTAACAAAAGAATTAGGAATCACTTTAACCGGGAAAAGCTGTGGTCTTGAGGAACGAGCTCCCATGTGCGGAGTTCCCTTTCATGCGGTAGACGGCTATTTAAATAAGCTGGTATCCCGGGGATATAAAGTGGCTATCTGTGAACAGATGGAAGATCCAAAACTTGCAAAAGGACTGGTAAAACGTGAAGTAACGCGAATTGTTACACCGGGAACCAATTTATGCATTAATGGGGATGAAAGTCAAAACAATTACCTTATGTGCATCGCTTATTTTGCCGGCAAAATAGGTCTGTCTGTGGCAGATGTCACTACCGGCGATTATTTTTTGACAGAAGTTGATACCAACAAAAAACTTTTGGATGAAATTATGAAATATCATCCAAAAGAAATCATCTGTAATCAGGCTTTTTATGTCAGTGGTATGGATTTAGAGGACTTAAAAGAACGTCTGGGAATCAGTATTTATAGTCTGGAACCTCATTTTTTTGATGAAGATAATTGCAGAAAATGTCTTAAAAATCATTTTAAGACCAATACCTTAAATGGTCTTGGAATCGAAGAGTTTCCCAGTGGCTTAATTGGTGCCGGAGCTTTGCTTCAATATCTGTATGATACCCAGAAAAATGGTTTGTCTCACTTTACTCATATTTATCCTTATCTTACCAGTGCTTATATGCTCCTGGACAGTTCTACCAGAAGAAATCTGGAATTATGTGAAACTTTAAGGGAGAAACAAAAAAGAGGCTCCCTGTTATGGGTTTTAGACAAGACCAAAACTGCCATGGGAGGAAGAAACTTAAGAAACTGGATAGAGCAGCCTTTAATTCAGAAGGCAGAAATTGAAAAACGTCTGGATGCCGTAGATGAGTTATGCAAAGATAGTGTCAGCCGTGACGAAATCCGGGAATATTTAAATCCGGTTTATGACCTGGAACGACTTTTAGGGAAAGTAAGTTATGGCTCTGCTAATCCCAGAGACTTAATTGCCTTTCGAAATTCGCTGCAGATGCTGCCATATATCAAAACTGTAATTTCCGGTTTTGAAAAAGAATATTTAAAAGAACTTGGAGAAAATATTGACGGACTGCATGATTTGTGCAGCCTGATAGAATCTTCCATTATGGACGAACCACCGATTGCCACAAAAGAGGGCGGTATCATCAAAGATGGCTTCCATCCTCAGATAGATAACCTTCGCAAAGCGAAAACAGATGGCAAGAACTGGCTTGCACAGCTGGAAGAAGAAGACAGAGAACGTACCGGCATTAAAAATTTAAAAATTAAATATAACAAAGTTTTTGGTTATTATTTTGAAGTTACCAATTCTTTTAAGAATATGGTACCGGAAGATTATATCCGAAAACAGACACTGGCAAATGCCGAACGATATACCACTCCAAAACTAAAAGAAATGGAAGATACCATTCTCAATGCGGAAGATAAATTGTTTGCACTGGAATATGAAACCTTTTGTGCCATAAGAGAAAAGATAGCCGTTGAAATTGAACGTATTCAAAAAACAGCCAAAGCGATTGCCATATTGGATACCTTATGTTCTTTTTCCCTGATTGCGGAACAAAATCGTTATGTCAGACCGAAATTAAATGAAAAAGGGGTTATTGATATTAAGGAAGGCAGACATCCTGTGGTAGAAAAAATGATTGTCAATGATATGTTTATTCACAACGATACCTATCTGGACAATAACAAACATTGCGTTTCCATTATTACAGGTCCTAATATGGCCGGGAAATCTACCTATATGCGTCAGACTGCATTAATCGTATTGATGGCACAAATCGGATGTTTTGTTCCGGCTGCCAGTGCCAATATTGGAATTGTAGACAGAATTTTTACCAG
Source organism: uncultured Lachnospiraceae bacterium (assembly GCA_964610665.1). Classification (GTDB taxonomy): domain Bacteria; phylum Bacillota; class Clostridia; order Lachnospirales; family Lachnospiraceae; genus SFDP01. Next base: position 11,666 of record CAZSWC010000031.1, on the reverse strand, counting down.
AGTTGGTGCCTCTGATGACCTTGCCAGCGGACAGAGTACCTTTATGGTGGAAATGAATGAAGTGGCAAATATTTTAAGAAATGCCACTCCCAACAGTCTTCTGATTTTAGATGAAATCGGGCGGGGAACTTCTACTTTTGATGGATTGAGCATTGCATGGGCTGTCATTGAACACATCAGCAATACTAAAATCCTGGGAGCCAAAACCTTATTTGCAACGCATTACCATGAACTTACGGAACTGGAAGGCAAAATTAATAATGTCAATAACTATTGCATTGCTGTAAAAGAGCAGGGAGACGATATTATCTTTCTACGTAAAATTGTAAAAGGCGGAGCTGATAGAAGTTATGGTATACAGGTAGCAAAACTTGCCGGTGTGCCGGAGATTGTCATTCATCGTGCAAAAGAAATCGTAGAGCAGTTAACAGATAACGATATTATAGAAAAGATTCAAAGTATTTCCGTAAACTCTGCATCCTCCGGAAAAGCAAAAGTAAAAACATATGATGAAGTGGATTTAAGCCAGATGTCTTTGTTTGATACGGTAAAAGATGAAGATGTAATCAAAGAATTGATGGAAATTGATATTTCCACATTAACGCCGCTGGATGCCTTAAATACCTTATATCAGTTACAAAATAAATTAAAAAACCGTTGGTAAAAAGGATGGAATTGATTCATGTCACGTATTCAGTTATTAGATAATGCAACCATTGATAAAATTGCCGCAGGTGAAGTAGTAGAACGTCCTTCCAGTGTAGTAAAGGAATTGGTGGAAAATGCCATTGATGCTAATGCTACCGCAATTACAGTAGAAATCAAAGAAGGCGGGATTTCTTTGATTCGAATTACGGATAACGGAAGGGGAATCCCTGCAGATCAGGTTAGAGATGCTTTTTTGCGTCATGCGACCAGTAAAATCCGTTCGTCCAAAGATTTGTTTCATATTCAAAGTCTTGGATTTCGGGGAGAGGCACTTTCCAGTATCGGTGCCGTTGCTCAGGTAGAGATGATGACCAAAACAAAAGAGGCTCTTATGGGAGTGCGTTTTTGCATGGAAGGAGGAAAAGAAACGGAGATTTCCCAAATCGGAGTTCCCGACGGAACCACGATTTTAGTAAAAAATCTTTTTTTCAATACACCCGCAAGACGTAAATTCTTAAAAACCGCCGCTACAGAAGGCGGTTATATTGCCGATTTGTGTGAACATCTTGCCATGAGTAAACCGGAGATTTCCTTTCGTTTCATTGTAAATAATCAGGTGAAATTCCATACCTCCGGAAACGGAGACATCCGGGAAATTATTTATCGCATTTTTGGTAAGGATTTTATCAAAGAGATTGTTCCTATGGAATATCAAAAAGAGGGTATGACCATTCGTGGATTTCTGGGAAAACCGACTTTAAACCGTTCCAATCGAAATTTTGAAACCTGTTTTATAAATGGAAGATATGTAAAAAGTACCTTTTTGCAAAAAGCAGTGGAAGAAGGGTATCGCCCTTATTTAATGCAGCATAAGTTTCCGTTTGCCGTATTGTATTTTTCCATAGATACCGAAAAAGTAGATGTAAATGTACATCCTACAAAAATGGATATTCGTATTTCTGAAAGTCAAAAATATTATGATGTGATTGTGGATGCGATTTCAGAAACCCTAAAAGGGCTGGAAATGATTCCTGACATGGAACAGGTGGAAAACTATCAAAAGCCGCCGAAACCGGAGGCTCTGGAACGAAATCTGCTTCCGGAACCCTTTGAAAAGAAACGAATGGAAACTTCTCCTGTTATGGTGAAAGAAGATTTTTCTTATAAGGTATCTTATGCAGATGAGGAAAAATCAGATTCCGAAGCTTTACATGATGAGATAATAAAACAGACTTTTTTTTCAAAAGCCGCCTCAGAACCTCTTAACGAAGAAATGCATTTAAAGCCGCAATCCATGGTTGAAGAAGCAAAGATACAACCTTTACAAATGAATTTTTTCGAAGAAAAGATATTAAAACAGGAAAATGAAGATAAATTTGAAATATTGGGACAGGTTTTTAAAACTTATTGGCTGGTTTCCTATGAAGATAAACTATTGTTTGTAGACCAACATGCAGCCCACGAAAAAGTGAAGTATGAAAAACTGATAAAAAAAATGAAAGATAATACAGTGACTTCTCAGCTTTTACAGCCGCCTTTGGTGTTTCATCTGACTCCCAAAGAAGAAGCAACACTGGTGGAATACCATGTTTATTTTGAAAAAATGGGGTTTTCATGGGAAGATTTTGGCAGCCATTCCATTGCCGTCCGACAGATGCCGGTGGAACTGTATGGAAAAAGTGAAAAACACTTTTTCGAAGAACTTCTGGATGAACTGGTGGAAAATGGCTGCAAAGGAACCCCTGAGGTCATAGAAGAAAAAATTGCGTCCATGGCATGTAAGTCTGCCATCAAAGGAAATCAGAGTACCAATGCCAGTGAAATGAAGGCTTTATTATTGCAGTTGTTTGAGCTGGAAAATCCGTATCATTGTCCTCATGGGCGTCCTACCATGATTTCTATGAGCAAAACAGATTTGGAAAAAAAATTTAAAAGAATCGTATAAGGGGATTAGGATGGAAAAAAAGAAACTGATAATTCTTACAGGTCCTACCGCAGTAGGAAAAACAAAATTATCGATAGAACTGGCTAAAAAAATCGGCGGTGAAATCATTTCCGCCGATTCCATGCAGGTGTATAAACATATGGATATCGGTTCTGCTAAAATTAAACCCTCTGAAATGGAAGGTGTTGCCCACTTTTTAATAGATGAATTAGAACCTTGCGAAGAATTTAATGTTTGCATTTTTCAAAAAAAAGCAAAAGCTTACATGAAGGAAATATATGAAAGAGGACATATTCCCATTCTGGTGGGTGGAACCGGATTCTATATACAGGCGGTTCTTTACGATATTGATTTTTCGAAAGAGGAAGATAACAGCAGCATACGACAGGAATTGGAAACATTAGCAAAGGAAAAGGGAGCAAAATTTTTACATGAAGAATTGGAAAAGATAGATGCAGCTTCGGCATCTGCGATTCATGAAAATAATGTAAAACGGGTAATTCGTGCTTTAGAATATTATAAATTAACGGGGCAAAAAATTTCAGAGCATAATGAAATGCAGCACGCCAAAAAGAGTCCTTATGATTTTTCCTATTTTGTATTAAATGATGATAGAAACCTTTTATATGAGAGAATTGAAACAAGAATAGACGAAATGCTTGCTGAAGGTCTCGTAGAAGAAGTAAAACAGTTATATTCGTTAGGATATGACAGGAAATATGTTTCCATGCAGGGGCTTGGATATAAAGAAATTCTAAGTTTTTTAGAAGGTGAAATCTCGTTAGAAGAAGCCATTTATATTCTAAAACGAGATACCAGACATTTTGCGAAACGTCAGATTACCTGGTTTAAGAGAGAAAAGAATGTTATTTGGGTCAATAAACCGGATTTTTTCTATGATAACGCAAAAATTCTGGAGTATATGTATAGAAAGATTTATGATATTGAATTATAGATTTATTGTGCAAGAGGAAAAGAAAGGAAAAGATACATGTTAGAAAAATATTATCAGGAAATGGGAATTTCTTCCGAAGTTTATGCTTTGGGAGAACGAATTTTAAAAGAATTGAAACCTCGTTTTGAAGCCATTGATATTAACGCGGAAATAAACCAGATGAAAGTATTAAAAGCACTTCAGGAATGTAATGTAAGCGAAGCCTGTCTGTTAGGAACCACAGGATATGGATATAATGACCTTGGCCGGGATACTTTGGAAAAAGTTTATGCAAAAGTATTTCGTACGGAAGATGCTCTGGTTCGTCCCCAGATTACCTGCGGAACCCATGCATTGGCATTGGCTTTAATGAGTAATCTTCGACCGGGAGACGAATTATTAAGTCCCGTAGGAAAGCCTTATGATACGTTAGAAGAAGTAATTGGTATTCGAGAAAGCAAAGGTTCCTTAAAAGAATATGGAATTACCTATTCTCAGGTTGATTTATTGGAAGATGGCAGCTTTGATTATGATTCCATAGCTAAAGCTGTCAATGAAAAGACAAAACTGGTGACCATTCAGCGTTCTAAGGGATATCAGACAAGACCTACCTTATCTGTGAAACGGATTGGTGAACTGATTTCTTTTATTAAAAACATCAAGCCGGATGTTATCTGTATGGTAGACAACTGTTATGGAGAATTTGTGGAAACCATAGAACCAACCCAAGTGGGAGCAGATATGGTAGTAGGTTCCCTGATTAAGAATCCCGGCGGCGGACTTGCTCCGATTGGAGGTTATATTGCCGGAAAAAAAGAATGTGTAGAAAATGCCGCCTATCGACTGACCAGCCCCGGACTGGGAAAGGAAGTGGGGGCTTCTCTGGGAATTTTAAGTTCTTTTTACCAAGGATTATTTCTGGCCCCTACGGTAACTGCGGGGGCACTAAAAGGGGCTGTTTTTGCAGCCAATTTATTTGAGCAGGCAGGTTTTAGTGTTGTACCTGACAGTGTAGAAAGCAGACACGATATCATACAGGCTGTTACGTTCCAAAAACCGGAAGGGGTGATTGCTTTCTGTGAAGGCATCCAGAAAGCGGCACCGGTGGACAGCTTTGTTACCCCGGAACCTTGGGATATGCCGGGATATGACAGCAAAGTAATTATGGCTGCCGGAGCATTTGTTTCCGGTTCTTCCATTGAATTAAGTGCCGATGGTCCCCTTAAGCCTCCCTATGCCGTTTATTTTCAGGGAGGACTGACCTGGCAACATGCAAAATATGGAATTTTAAGTGCATATCAGTCTGTAAAAAATGCAGGTTTAATAAAGTAAACCGTCGAAAGATGCGAAAAAAATTCCGCCTTCTTTATATACAGAAAGCTGGAATTATGATAAGATAATCTGGATATAAACATACGAGAAAGGAATAAAATACCAATGAAACACAAAAATAGCTGGACCTGTTTATTGTTGATTTTGGCAGGGATTGTTTTAGGTGGGTTTATCGGTAATATGTTTCCGAATAGTTTTTTGAGTTTTGGACAGACTTTCGGACTGACCTCTCCGGTAATACTTGATTTGGGAATTTTATGTGTTACTTTTGCACTTACCATTAAGATTACCATTGCCAGTATTATTGGAATTATTTTGGGGATTATTATTTATCGGTTATTGTAATGACAGGTTGTGATTCCTGGCTTTACATTCTGAATGTTTTCTTGTCTGGAGAGAAGAGAAAGCAGGAATATGGATGTAACTAAAAGTGAATGGGAAGAAATCCTTCCTTATGAAAAATTTGAAAAGTATGGTGCTTCTGCGCTGACAAATGCTGAATTACTGGCTATTATCATTCGAACTGGTACCAAAGAAAACAATTCCGTTGCACTGGGAAAACAAATTTTGAAAATGGGATGTGATTATGGACAATCCAGCGGACTTCTTTCTTTGCAGCACTTATCTTTGGAAGAACTCATGAAAATAAAAGGTATCGGAAAAGTGAAAGCTATCCGCTTAAAATGTGTCACAGAATTTTCCAAAAGAATTGCCATGGAAAGTTTCAGAACCGGAATCCGTTTTGATTCTCCTAAAACGATTGCTGACTATTATATGGAACAGTTACGGCATCTGGAAGTAGAGCAGGTAATTCTGGTTATGACGGATTCTAAAAACCAGTTTTTAAAGGATTGTGTGCTTTCCACCGGTACCGTTAATACTTCCCTTTTATCGCCACGTGAAATTTTTATGACTGCCATAAAAGTTCAGGCAGTTCGTATTTTACTGGTGCACAATCATCCCAGCGGAGATCCCACTCCCAGTAAAGATGATATTTTAATAACAAAAAGAATTCATGAAGCATCCCTGATAATGAATATCCCTTTAGTAGATCACATTATTATCGGAAACAATACTTACATGAGTTTAAAAGAATTAAGATACTTATAAAAAGAGAAAGGAGCTTTAGACCATGGCAAATAACATATTTGGTATTGATCTTGGCACAAGTAATATTAAAATTTATAATCGGGCAGATGATTCTGTGATGACCCAGAAAAACATGATTGCCATTGAAAACAAAAAAACATATTTCGCTTATGGTGATTCTGCTTTTGATATGTATGAAAAAGCACCGGGAAATATTGTGGCTTCTTATCCGGTATGTAATGGTGTTATTGCAGACATCAAAAACATGGAAACACTGTTAAAATATTTTATTAATGACCTGTCCGGCGGAAATATAAAACCATCAGATTATTATGTGGCAGTTCCTACAGATGTGACAGAAGTAGAGAAAAGGGCTTTCTATGATTTGATTAAAGATGCCAATGTAAAAGCAAAAAAAATCATGGTAGTAGAGAAAGCAGTTGCTGACGGATTGGGACTGGATATCGATGTGAAAAATTCTCAAGGGGTTATCATTGTAAATGTAGGATATGATACCACCGAAGTTTCCATCCTTTCCTTAGGAGGAATTGTTTTAAGCCGTCTGATTAAAGTGGGAGGACTTAAATTTGATGAGGCAATCCGTACCGCTGTGCGAAATGAATTCAGTCTGTTAATTGGTGGAAAAACAGCAGAAAAAGTAAAAATTAATCTGCAGGAACTGGAGAAAGCAGGAAAGCCTGCCATTGTTTATGGACGTGACATTGTCAGCGGACTGCCTGTAGAACGTGAAATACCCACGGAATTAGTAAGCAATGCTTTAGTCGAAAGTTTTAATACAATTATTGATAGTATTAAAGTTATTTTAGAGCGTACTCCACCGGAATTAGGTGCGGATATTTACAAACATGGTATTTATCTTACAGGTGGTGCCTCACAGGTAAGTCATTTGGCTGCTTTAATGCAAAAAGGTACCGGCTTAAAAGTAAATGTTTGTGAGAACCCGATAGAAAGTGTAGCAAGAGGTTTAGCCAGAGTCATCAAAGATGAGAACTATAAATCTGTAGCGTATTCCATTGAAGGGATGGGAAGATGAGTCCTGTATTAAAAAGACCAAAGGAGAAATTTACGCTGCCAAGTAAATATCTCCTTTTTCTGTTAACCTGTATTTGTATTGGAATCATGGTTCTTTCCTTTAAAACTCCCAATATAAATACACCTTTAAATTCTGTGGCAGGAATGCTTCTGGTTCCGTTTCAGAATGGAATTGCAGAAGTAGGTGGTTGGATTTCGGAAAAATCAGATCAGCTTCTGGAACTGAAAAGTGTATTAAATGAAAATCAGAAATTAAAAGAAGAAGTTGACCGGTTAACCATCGAAAATACTAAATTTCAGCAGGAACGATATGAATTAAACCAACTGCGTCAATTATTAAAATTAGATGAAGAATATTCAGAATATGAAAAACAGGGCGCTAAAATTATAGGTCGTGATTCCAGTAACTGGTTTTCTTCTTTTACCATAAATAAAGGTTCCGAAGATGGTATTCAGCTGAATTGTAATGTTATGGCAGGAAGTGGACTTGTAGGAAGAGTAACGCAGGTGGGACCAAATTATGCTAAGGTTACCAGTATTATTGAAGATAATAACAATACCAGCGGACTTTTACTTTCTACCGGAGATCATTTGATTGTGACCGGAGATTTATCTACAATTTCTCAAGGTATGATTTCTTTTAGTAAATTAGTAGATAGTGAAAACAAAGCTGCAGTAGGAGATAAAATTGTAACGTCCAATATCAGCGAACATTATCTTCCGGGTATTTTGATTGGTTATATCAGCAGTATTGAAACCGATGCCAATAATCTTACAAAATCCGGTACTTTAACAACTGCTGTAGATTTTGAACATCTGGAAGATGTGCTTGTAATCATGGAATTAAAACAAACAGTGAATTAAGAAAGGAGAATTTTCTTGGCAAATCTGATTGTAAGTATTTTTTTTGTGATTCTTTGCTTTCTTCTTCAATGTAGTGTATTTCACAGCTTAAGTTTTGGGGGAATCATTCCAAATCTTATGATTATCCTGACGTCATCCTATGGTTTCATGAGAGGGAAAAAAAGCGGGCTTCTTACGGGCTTTTTTTCCGGTCTTCTTATGGATATTTTTTTTGGAAATATGTTAGGCTTTTATGCTTTGATTTATATGTACATAGGATATTTAAACGGATTTTTAAAGAATTTGTTTTTCCCGGAAGATATTAAACTCCCCATTGCATTAATTGTAGGAAGCGATTTTATCTACAATATTATTATTTATATTCTGTCATTTTTCTTACGAGGGCGCTTTCATTTTGTGTACTATTTGCTGAATGTTATCATTCCGGAAATGGTATATACAATTATTGTTACTTGTGTACTTTATCCGTTGCTGTTAGTGGTAGAACGACTTTTGGAACGGAAAGAAAAAGAAGGAGCTTCAAAAATTGTTTAATTCAAAAACACCACCAAAAAATATAGAAACCAGTAAATTACTCATACTGGCAATTTTAATTCTTTTTTTTGGAGGCATCTTAATTTATCGTATTTTTAATTTACAAATTGTAAACGGGGCAGAAGCCTTGGAAGATTTCACCTTAAAAATTCAAAAAGAACGTTCCATTTCCAGTACTCGTGGAAATATTTATGACCGCAATGGTAAAATTCTTGCCCATAATAAACTGGCTTATAATGTTACCATTGAAGATGTTTATGAATCCGGAAACGGCAGGAACGAATCGCTGAATGAAACTTTATTAAAATTGATTCATCTGATTGAAAAGAATGGCGATAAAATAAATGGAGACTTCAATATCGTTCTTGATGAAAATGGAGACTATGCGTACACCGTAAGCGATACCAAATTGCGGCGTTTTAAAGCAGATATTTATGGAAAAGCAGACCCTGGTAAAATGACCTATGAGCAGGAAACTGCAACTGCAGAAGAAATGATGCAGTATCTGGCCGGTTATTCCCGTTATGGAGTGGGAAAATCTTTAGATCCTGCCAATCCAAGGGACAGCTTTGTTGTGGGTGAAGGATATACAAAAGCTGAAATATTAAAAATTGTGACACTTCGTTATGCCATGAGCGCAAATGGATATCAGAAATTTATTCCGACAAATGTAGCTACCGATGTCAATGAACAGACCGTTGCCAGTATTTTGGAAAATATTGACGACCTGCCGGGAGCTGCCATTCAGGAAAATACTATTCGCGTTTATGAGGACAGTATTTATTTTTCTCATATTTTAGGATATACAGGTAAAATAGATAAAGAAGATTTGGAAACTTTAAATTCCAATACCTCAACTTCCTTTGGATATAAGAATGAATATACCTTAAATGATATTGTAGGTAAAACCGGAATTGAAGAATCCATGGAGAGTTACCTGAGAGGCGTCAATGGCAGTGAAACCATTTATGTCGATAATATGGGAAAAGTGATTCAGACCACTGACAGAACAGAACCTCTTGCAGGAAATGATCTTTATTTAACCATCGACCACGATTTACAGATAGCTACTTATGAAATTCTCGAACAGAAGCTTGCAGGAATCCTTGTAGACAAAATTGTAAACAGTAAAAGTTATGTGATTCCTGACAATCCTTCTGCAAGTACTTTGAAAATTCCTGTTGATGATGTTTATTTTGCTTTAATTAACAATAATGTCATTGATATTACAAAGTTTGATGATGAAGATGCGGCTTCCAATGAACAGGCAATTTATGAAGCCTTTTTAAAAAAACAGCAGCAGATTTTTAATTATCTGACAGAGCAGTTGTATGAAAAACAAACTCCCTATAATCAGCTTTCTACAGAATATCAGGTTTACCAAAGCTATATTGTATCTGTATTAAAAGATTATGGTGTCATCAAATCCGATGAAATTGATAAAAATGATAAAACATACATTGCCTGGACCACAGAGGAAGTTATCAGTTTAGGAGAGTTTTTAAAATATTGTATTTCCCAAAACTGGATTGATGTTTCCAAAATTAATATGGACAGCAAGTATGCTGATTCAACTGAAATTTTTGATGCACTTGCAGAATATATATTTGAGAAATTAGAAAATAATACCACATTTGCAAAAAAAATGTATAAATATATGATTAAAAATAATGATATCAGTCCTAAACAAGTATGTTCCGTTCTTTTGGAACAGGATGTGGTAGGTATTACAGAAGAAGAAAAAGATAAATTTTTAAGCGGGAAAACATCTGCCTATCAGTTTATGATCTTTTTAATTGAAAATTTATACATTACGCCGGCGCAGCTTGCTTTGGACCCTTGTTCTGCATCCGTTGTGATTACCAATATGGAAGGCGAAGTTATTGCTTTGGTAAGTTACCCAAGTTACGACAACAATCGATTGGCAAACAGTATTGATTCTGAATATTATGCCTGGCTTCAGACAGATTTGACACGTCCCATGTGGAACAGCGCAACTCAGCAAAAGACTGTACCGGGGTCCACTTTTAAAATGATTTCAGCGACTGCAGCTTTAGAAGAGCATATAATAAACACCAGTACCAATATTTTATGCCGTGGTATATTTGACAGATTTGCAGCCAATCAGTACAAATGCTGGCTTAGCGGCGGACATGGAAATTTAAACGTGGTAGGAGGAATTGCCAATTCCTGTAACTGCTTCTTCTACGAAGTCGGTTATCAGTTAGGAATATCGGAAGATTCTTATAACAGTGATTTAGGAATTCAAAAATTATACCAATATGCGGATATGTTTGGCCTCAGTGAAAAATCCGGAGTTGAAATTGAAGAAACCGTGCCGGAAGTTTCCGATGATTATTCTGTTTTGTCTGCTATCGGTCAGGGCACAAACAACTATACCACAGTGGGACTTTCAAGATATGTTACTACAATTGCCAACAATGGAATCTGCTACAATTTAAGTCTGATTGATAAAGTAACAGATTCTAATGGTAATTTATTAAAAGACTTTACACCTGAAGTAAGAAATCATGTAGATATCAGTTCTTCCACATGGAATGCAATCCATGAAGGAATGCGTCAGGTAGTTGGAAAACGTACTGACTTTTCCGTTCTTAGGAATGCAGGAATTGAGGTTGCCGGGAAAACGGGAACTGCCGAAGAAAATAGAAAACGTGCAAACCATGCTTTGTTTGTCAGCTACGCACCATACGATGAGCCGGAGATAACAATTACAACACGTATTGCCAATGGTTATACCTCCAGTTATGCTGCGAACCTGACACGAGATATTTATTTATATTATTTTGATGTTCAGGAAGAAGATACTATTCTTTCCGGTACTGCGACCAGACCTGATGTTTCAGCCGCAGGCGGAGATTAAAAAAGGAGAGACAAAATAAATGAAAGACAATATCATTATAAAAAAGTTTCCCAATGGAATCAGCCTGCATTTAAATCCAGAAATTTCCTTTGAAGAATTACTGGAAGAGATTGCCCATAAGTTTAGCCAGAGCCGTTCCTTCTTTCGGGATGCCAAAATGGCACTTTCTTTGGAAGGAAGAGTTTTTAGTGAAGAAGAAGAGCGCCAGATTATAAATACAATCCATGCAAATTCGGATATCGAAATTCTTTGTATTATTGGAAAAAATGAAATAACAGAAAAAAACTTTGTGAAAGCAATCCAGAAAGTAGGTTATCAACGCCCGGAGAATTATGGTCATTTTTATCGGGGAACTTTAAAAAATAATCAAAAAATGGAAGTGG
>CAZSWC010000030.1:2892-25165 GCA_964610665.1 uncultured Lachnospiraceae bacterium | reverse complement strand
CCTTTCAAAAAAATATTTATTTCTAAACGCCCTAAGGCTTTTTAGACACAAAAAAAGCGGAAACAAACGAATCCTAAAATTGGATTACATTCATTTCCGCTATAAGTGCAGTTACCTGCAAAATAAATAAAAAAAGCCAACAGTTACTACACCCAAATGGGCATAGTTATACTGTTGACTTTAATTACAATAAAACCATCTCGTATGCTAAGACTTTTTGGTAAAAGTCTCGGGAACCCCACGCACAAATTAATTAACAATTGTATTATAATACAATATATTGTGTTTGTCAAGTGCATTTATTCTATATATGCTATTTTATGTGGTATTTCTATCCAAGAAGAACAACCTCTGAAGGATTGTTTGAGTCCTGAAAAAGTGTTGCTACACTCTCTATTTCTTCCTGGTCGTCATTAAACAGACAGATTAGGGTGTGGTAAGCATTTGCCTCATCGTCGCTCGTAATCAGCACTACTTTATCACCGTTTCCTTTATCAACCTGTCTCCTACAGGCACTTAAAAGTTCTTTAACGCGTACTCCCATTATTATAATCCTCCTCTAATATGAAGGGCCTGCAAACAAAGCCATAGCTGTCAAACCCCTCTTCTTCATTGCCTTTTGAAACTGTAAAATAACAATCGTAATAATCGGTTTTTCCGATAAATTCATCTACATTTTCATCCGGCGTATAACCATTCTCTTTCGCTTCACTAATTTGTTCAGTAAGCCACTTGTCAACAATCTCTTTTTTCTTGGTGATTATCATTGCTGACACAACTTCCTCACCATCGAGAACCCCAAGATTATTCTGGACATAGCAAACATATGTAATATCTTTCTTTTCCATAATTAACCTCCGTAAATATTGGTATATTTGTTTATAATTCTTTCAAGTTCATCTTTAAGAACGCGGTTGTTTCTCTTAAACTGTGGTATAAATGGTTCATCTGTTTCGTATAGGAAATGTCTGAAGAAAATAATCTTTTCGATAAGGGTTGTATTATCTTTAAGGTTTTTATGAAGAATGTTATAAAGCGGAGCAATCTCAGCCATCGCTCTTGTTTCTTCACTAAAAAACTCTTTATCTTCCTCGGAAAGATTATCTCTCATCCAATCCTTAACCTTGACGATGGAACCTTTCGGATGGTGCCTTTGTTCTGTGCTGAAATTATACAGAAATCCACCATTGTCATCAGGACAAACCCAGAATGGATACATTTTACACGTTCTTGGCTTTGCTTCCTGGACAATGCATCGTTTACCGTTAAGAAAGATACAAGCATTATCCTTGCCTGTTACATTTAGGGTGAAGATTGGGAACTCCACACCCTCAAGTAAAAACATTCTGGCATATTTCTCGTAAAATGCAGATACGGAAATGCCTAAATGCTTTGCAAGATAATATCCGTCTTTTGGTTCGATAACAACAGCACCTTCGATATTACGGCAACAAGCTCCACATCTTATACATCTGAATCTTACTCTGTCTGTGAGTTCAACCTGCCTGGAATTTTTAATCTCATACATAGTCTCACTCTCCTGATTCAATGATTTGTGCATCGCTTGGCTCCCATCCTGTGAGCTGCGCTTTTGATTCTATTTCACTTGTTGTCATATCAAGCACTTTTGAAATAGCCTCATCAGCACTGTCTGCCTCAACAGTAATACCGCCGGTTCTTGTAATTGTTACATCGTATTTCATCATTCATCCTCCCTGAGCATTTCTAAAAAGTCCTTCTCATAAATTATCTTTGTGCCATGTTTAGAAGCATCTGATAATTTCTTGGCACCGGGCTTGAATCCGACGACAAGAATGTCTGTTTTCTTTGTTACATTCTTTTGTGGATTTCCGCCATGCTCTTTAATAACATTTTCCACTTCAAATCTTGAAAAAGATGTTATCGTGCCGGTAACAACAATATTTAATCCGTCAAGAGACTTTGAAATTAAACTCTCCCTTACGTAGGGAGACTCAAACAATGTAAAGTCCTTACAGAACTCCTTGTTGTTTGTTGCAACGATCTTTCCTCCAATCCATCTGCCTAAATTCTGCTCTTCCTTTTCGCTTAAGGTAACACCTATAAGATCGGAGCATCCTTTTTCCGATAAGATAAAAGGCAAGGGACAGATGTACGGACCGTCCTCACTTTCAGGAAGTGCAGCCTTGAAGTAATATTCCTTTGTGGTTGTGTTTGCAACCATAGCGTATTTAGGTGTTCTGTTGAGAATACTTCTTTCCGCATAATTACTGATTACAAAATCATAAACATTATCCTCTTCAGGGAATATGTCACTTTTAGATTTACCATCAAACACGAACATTACTTTATCGCCATTCCACTCGGTTGCAAGAAAATATTCAACCGTACTGCAGGCAGAAGAGCCATCATGATTATTCGGCTCAAACTCTCCGAAATCCAGATATTCTTCTTTATCTGGGTTAACACATAAACACTTACTCATTCATCATTCCTCCTGTTCATCAATTACTCCGCGATAGTCATACCAAATTGTTTCCACTGTTTCTGCCAATACATCAAAAACATTACAGCAATCACTTACATAGCTGTCACCATCAGACGAACCGCATATTTTGTCTCTGAATACTTCAAACCAGTTATTGTTTGAAAAGACAAGCTTATATTCCTGATCCTCATCCTCAATAATTTCATACAAATGAGTATCGTTCTTAATATAATGTCTCATTATATCGAAAAAATCGCCACCGTTACTCCTGTCTTTTACAGAAGCAACCTCTTCATTTGTATCCTTATCAATGAGTTTTACAATAACGTCACCGGTTGCCATTACTCTGTATTCAGAATCCATACTGGATACTTCAGCAATCAGTCCACCGTACCAGGTATAATCACATCGTCCATCATAGATTGACTGATTCAATTTGATTTTGATATCACCAGGCGGAAGCGTTCTCTCATTAAGTTTAAGACGCATCACGATTTCCTGAATCCTGTCGAATCCTTCAAGGATTATTTCGCGTGTCTTAACCTTCATTTTTCTTCTCCTCCGCAATCAGCATGGTCTTTAATTCCTTGAGCTTATCTGCAACAAAAGAACTGCTTTCGGGATATGATTTATACTCATCCTTCCCTACGCCATATCTATAGACCGGAGATGCATAATCGCCACCGTAAGTGTTGTAGTTCTTAAACCTCGTAACATAAATTACTCGATTCATTGGAAGCTCGGCCTTATATATTTGAACATTCAATTCAGAAATATCCAGCCACACTCCCCAGCTCTCATAGTCGTCAAGGAACTCTCGGCGCTTAACACCATTGCTCAATTTGATTACATCTTCTTTTGTCAGAACTCTGATATTTTCGTTTTTTAAATTCATTTTCAAAACCTCCTAAAAGTATTTGTTCTGCATTTGATACCGTTGTGTTCTAACACAATCATAGGCATCTACTCCTTTCATAAAATTTATATAAAAAGCGGTTTCCCACTTTTAAGCAATAAAAAAGCAGAAACAAATAACTCTAAAACGAGTTAATCATTTCTGCTATATAAGTACGGAAAATCCGTATAAAAACAAAAAAGCCAACAGTCACTACACCCAAACGGGCATAGTTATACTGTTGACTTTAATTACAATAAAACCATCTCGTATGCTAAGACTTTTTGGTAAAAGCCTCGGGAACCCCACGCACAAATCAATTAACAATTGTATTTTAACACAATATATAGTGTTTGTCAAGTTTAGAAAACAATATATTATGTTTTTATTAAAATTTTGTTGCGCTTTTTTAGTTTTTTTCGTAATAGTATATTAGAAAATATAAATCAGGAGGTATATAATTATGATTATTGGAATTGATCATGGAAATAAACAAATTAAAGTTCCACACAAGATTTTTACATCTGGGCTGCTTGAAAGCAATATCCCCTTTCCTCTTTCGGCAGACTCGCTCTATTACAACGGAAAATATTATGCATTAACTGATGAAAGAATCCCTTATATGCGTGATAAGACCGTTAATGAGAAATTTTTTATTTTGACCTTGTTCGGCATAGCGTATGAGCTTATGTATTCAAACAAGTATGTTCCCGGCTTAACATCAGAAATACAATTAGGTATCGGTCTTCCACCGGGACATTTCGGTACCTTGTATAAGAAGTTCGAAAAGTATTTTACAAGGAACGAAACCATAACCTTTGAATTTAATCAGCGAACCTTTAACATTGCCATAACAAGTGCCCATGCTTACCCGCAAGGGTATGCTGCAATAATCCCTATTCATTCAAGAATCAAACAGTATCCTCGTTCTATCATAATTGATATCGGAGGATATAGTCTTGACTATTTGCAGCTTATAAACGGCAAAACGGATATGTCTGTGTGTGATTCGCTTGATATGGGTGTTATAACTCTCTATAACGATATTAAATCAAGAATTAACTCAAGTGAGGATTTACTGATTCACGAAAGTGATATTGATGCAGTACTTCAAAACAAACCTACCGTTTTTGAAGACCGTGTGAAAAAGCTTATTGAGATGCAATCAAAGGAATTTGTTGAAAAAATCGTAAATTCGCTGCGTGAAAGAAAAATTGATTTAAGGACAAGCCATGCAATATTCGTCGGAGGCGGTTCGTTGCTTCTTTCAAAGTACATAGTAGCATCAGATAAAATTGTAAGTCCTGACATCATTGATAATCTGACAGCAAACGCAATTGGATATGAGTCATTATTAAGAAATGAATTAGAGCGTAGAAGGTGATGCTGATGGTAAATAAAAAAACGCCTGAAAGGTTTTGCATCCGGTTTAACCTTTCTAATCCGGAACATCTTGAGGTTGTCAACATTCTTTCGAACAAAGGCAGAAATGCTGCAAGTTACATAGCCGATGCTATTTTATGTTATGAGAAAAGTAAGCAGAGTAACTTTGGTATTTCATTTTCTGATGTTGTCCGGGTTTTGGAAATGAACACAACCCCATCAGAAACGCATACAAATACAGAACTCGTTGATGAATCTCTCGACTTTGATGATATTGCAAATGATTTAGCTGGGTTTAAGAAATAAAGAAATACCGTCTGTATCCGTTTTTATCGGCACAGACGGTAACTTATTATTCCGGTTTATTTCCTTTTATTTTATCAGGAAATTTTGATGCTACAAGAAGCTCATCGGCTTCCACTCCCAATCAAGGTCATATGCAATATTAATTCCGAATTGTCGAGTTGTGCCAACTGCTGGCCATAACATAAAATTAGAATAGCATTACTGTTGCTCTAATTTTATGTCTTCATTGTATCATATTATCATAGTCTCGCGACAACAGTATGTCAGTCCACATAGAATTCTTCTAATGTATCAAGGCATATACAACCTAGCCTGCCACAATATACCGCTCCGCAGTCGATTGCAATATGATTGTTCTGTCTGTATATTTTTCCTTTGTAATTCTCATCAATATTATATGTAGGTGTATGTCCGGTCACAAGGTACTTGTCCGAATAATATTGTCTTGCATAATCACATCTTCCCCATATAATTGCGTGAACACCATACTCGCTTAAATCTTTGTCTTCATCGAAATCAACTAACCCACCATGTACAAGGACAAACTTATTACCATTCACTTCAAGTTCCTCATATAACTCAAACTCTCCGAGATATTCAATAATACTATCTCTTGTTTCATGTGACAATTTTGAAAATACCTGGCAAGTTGTTATACCACCATTAAACATCCAATTCTCATACATTTCTATGGCTTCACCGTCAAGGTGTGAATTATAGTTATATGCTGTAATCTCAACATTGAATTTCTTTAACACACTGTATGCCATATATTCATGATTACCTAACATCGGCACCACATTTGATCTTTGCATCATATCAAGCAAAATCTTAATGCCATCATCTCCGCGATCAATCGCATCACCAAGCACATACAGTGTGTCTTCACTATTAAATTTTATTTTTTCTAACATCTGCAAATACATGTCATAGCATCCATGCAGGTCTGATAACACATAGTTCATTTTTTCTCCGTGCCCTTGATATTGTTTTAACTAATTATGCTTATACTTTTTACACTATAACATTTAACAATCTTTTTAAACCTTTTTTGTTTTTGGGTACATTTCTATTGGGAGCAAGATTTCGAATATAATCACCCATGTCGCTTGTAGCGACATCTTCCTTCATTGCGATATTTAATAACGATTTTGCTCTTGAGCATCCAACATATAATAATTTCTTTTGTTCCTGAGAAATCAATGCGGATAACGAAGCATCAACTATCAATATAGCATCAGCTTCTAATCCTTTGAATTTTCTTATAGTCGTAAATAATATCTTGCCGTCTTCTCTTTCAGTTGAAAGTGATACTCCGGCATATGCCTTATTTATATCTATTTCCGTTTTATCTATCGTTTTCATTGATAGAATTGCTATTTTCTCAATATCTAATCCTTCTAATCTTATCTCCTTAATAAAGTTTGAGACAATGGTTTCAGCCTCGCTATCTGTAGAATAAAATTTAATCGCCGGAACATCTCCATGAACTTCATTAAAAAGAACATTTTCCATACCCAAAATACTGCATGATGTCTTGAATACTTCCGCTGTGTTTCTGCAGTTTTTATGTAATACTAATTTACACTCTGCATCTTCTATCCAGTGTGGCACCTGCTCTGTTAATATGCTTTGATTTCTGTCATAAAAAACATAAAATGCACCATTTTTTCTTTTTACAATATCATACAATCTATTTATTAATCTATCGTCTAAGTCCTGTCCTTCATCAATAATAATATTTTTATATGTCCACATTTCATCATCAAATATTTCCTCAAGATAATCTTCAAATTCATCTACAACTTCATTCAATGGCAAATTAGAATTCCCCAACATTTCGTATGCCAATGAGTGGATATTATGGAACACTACATTAGGAATAGTATTATTTTCCCTTAAGTTATCTCTTAAAAAACTATTAAAGCAAAGGAATAAAACAGTTTCGTTTTGTGATGCAAGCATCTTCGATTTCTCTACAGCTAGAACAGTCTTTCCTGTTCCGGCTATACCATGAATAACCGCCGTCTTCTGTTCTTCTAGGAATTCAAGGAGTGATACTTGCTGTTTTGTTAACTGAATATAGGTTTGTTCAAGTTCGTTTATCCTCATTTTCAATTTAGGAACAATATGAAAGTACGGGCAGAGTTTTGAGACAACCTGTTTATTTTGCATATCTGTAAGCTTAACCATTCTATATTTCCTTGACCAGAAATCAAATGCTGCATCAATAGATTTCTCCGGATTCATGACACTTCGAGCATCTAATATTATTTCCTTTGGTGCCTCCATCGGCAACTTTATATCCTTTTCAACCTCTATAGATGGAAACCAAACACAATAACACATCATCGGTATTGGAAAGTCAAATCTTTCATTCTTTAATCTTTCTAATATTTCAAATTGACTCTTTCTAGCCTGATTAAATGGACTTATCCATTTAGACACACCTGTCTTTGAATTGGTTTGTACCCATTCACCATTTTTATATTGTATTTCACCAGACTTAACTTCGATAACCATTAAACCTTTTTCAGAATGTAGAATGACAAAATCAGCTTCCCCTACATTCCTTTTTTCATCCTGTCCAACCCAATTAAGTGAATAAAAAACTGTGTATCTGTCGTTTAATGTTCTTAATGCTTCGTACACTTGTTTTTCACCGTAGCTGTTATTAAAATCTTCCGGTTTAACATTTGGTATAAATATTGCCATACTATCCCTCACTCACTGTATATCTAACGCTTTTTTCACTATATCCTCTGCGGTTAAACCTGCTTCTATATCACTTACAAATGATTCAAACGCATTTACACGGGCATTTTTCTTTTCAGTTTGGTCACCCATTATTTTTTCTTTCAAATCTTCTGTAAGTTCTTTTTTTGTACAATAAAACAATGCTTTACTAGGTGCTGATTTAACCTTTATATCTCCTTTAACACATTTATCCCATATTTCAAGTGTCAAAGCATTGATGTTTTTACCTGATTTTTTGGATATAACTTTTGTGAGCCCTGCTCTTGAATGGGTATACAAGGTATCTAAAAAGCTTTTTCCTTCTGCAGTAACTCCACTAAAGCATTTTATTGATTGAACACCTTTTGCCAAAATTTCAATAACATCATAATCCATAAGTAACGCAAAGGCTATTCGCTGTTCTTCATTCATGGTTTCATATGATACATGATCACAGATTTTTCCATCTGTTATTCTTCGATCTTCCCATTCGCTTTGAAGAGATTTTTCTGTACACAAAGTATTGTTTAATAACATACGTCTTCCGCGCTTTGATTGATTTGTGTACAAAAGATATCCATAAGAGTCTTTTCCGTCTCTGCCGCCACGACCAACTTCTTGATAATATTGCTCTACTGTTTCTGAAATCAAGTAGTTTACAACTACTCTTATATCGCCAATATCTACGCCCATACCAAAAGCAGAGGTGGCAAATACAATTTTGATTTCGCCTGTAATAAATTTTTGCATTACATCTTGCTTATCGCTATCCGACATGTCAGAATCAAAGAATGCAACGCCGTAATAATGTTCTTTATATTTTTCATACAGAGTTCGTGTTGTACCCTTATTACCGAATTTCCTATGTACAAAAACAAGAATTTTTTCACCATCATGTTTCTTGAATATCTTTTCAAGTTCGGCCTCTTTACTTTCCTCTTTACCATTTTTTAAGTTTATAATTTCAAGTTTAAGATTATCTCGCCAAAGGTTCTCACCTTTAACGACTTTTGTTATCTTAAATTCTTTGATAATCTCTCCTTGTTGCTTGTTATTCAGGGTTGCAGTTAAACACAAAACTTGTGGCCAGGTGCTATCACCAAATATTCTGTTAATAAAAAGAGGAATATTTCTATAAGCAGGTCTGAAGCCGTCTCCCCACTGTGATACACAATGCACTTCATCAATTACTACAAGACCTATATCGTCTTTTCTCATAGTAAGCATATATTCCAAATAACCATCGTTTGATATTCTTTCTGGAGAAGTAAATATAAATCTTGGCAAAACTCCATTTGCCATATCTGTAATTGTTTTGCTTTGCTTCGAATAATCCATACCCGAAAAATTAACCGCCTGTATTCCTTGCCTGGTCAGTTGCAAACATTGTTGGCTCATCAATGCCACAAGTGGAGAAATGACAATAGTTGTCTTTTCTATGCATAGACCTGATATCTGATATATGAGTGATTTACCACCGCCTGTTGGCATGAGACACAATACATTTTTACCATCTATCAGAGCATCTATGGTTGGCTCTTGAACACCTCTGAATTCTTGAAGCTTTGGGAAATATTTTTTCAGTGCATCGTATTTATCCATAATATCTCCTACCAAATAGTACTGAATTTTAACATATCATCGTTACCGGTCATTGTCGTTATTTCAGATCTATGCATTAGTGTTACATATTCATAGAAATCATTTGTCAACAAAAATCTATATTCACTCGGAAATTCCATTTGGAATCTTAATTTAATCTTATCTAATAGCACTCTGTAAATTCTTAGCGTATATGTAGAAAAAGTTTCATAAGGAAAGAAATAATTGTGCTCCATTTCAATTATTCCTGTTTTTGAATATGTTTCATCCTTTACCATCGTAAACTCAGAGCTTCCCGACGGCATATCAATACCCTTTCTTCCATCAATACCAGAAAGAAAGTATAAAGAATAGATGCCTGCTTTATAGTTACCGGGGAAAACCCTTGGATACATATGGTTTAGTATATTGGATACAATTCCATAGCCCAACACGCCTGTTTTATAACAAGAATCATCTTCCATTTCGCCTAGACCACATTCTTCAATTGTATCGATTGTAGCCATTACATCTTCCGTCATGTCCTTATCATAATCTTCTGCAAAAGACATCATATTATAGAATGTATCAAACAAGAGCTGACTCTTCGTACCAAAGAAATTTCTTTTCCATTCGTTTAGTGCTTCAGAAGAACTCTGCAGTGTTTTCCTAATTACATCACATTCTTTTTTTAGCACTACACTCTTGAAGCCTTCTGTGTCTTCCGAATATTCTTCGTCCATGATATCCAAATCAAATATTTGTCTATATTTGTCATGAAGTGTATCGTTCGTTTTTATCAGTGCGTTAAGAAAAGCTACATAACTATCCATGATATTATCTTTTTCCTGATAATGTGATACTCCTTCAAAATAGCCGTCTGCATATTCAAGAACTAAAGGCTCCATAATACCCCAAACCTTATCCATATGCTCTTGATCTGTAAGCAAACCAAACTCTTTGTTGCCAATATCTGTATCTAATAAACTTTGTATCATATTAGTTCTTCTCCTTTTGTATTTCTTTTCTTTTACGAATTGTCGCAATTTTCTGATATCCATGTTTTTCAACATAGAGTATTGCATCATATTTGTCAGCAAATGTCATCGCTTCGGATAAAGCCGTTTCGTACCGTCCCGTCTTACCTAACACATACATTTTATCTCCGCCGTTTATAAAAATATAATACGGTGATTTAACAATTGTATTTTCCATAATCGTACTCCTCTATTTCTGGTGTTTCCATGCATCGTTGACATAACCCATTCTTTCGAGAGCCAATGCAATTTCTCTTCGTCCATATCTGCCAAGACTTTTAATCTTTAAAATTTCAAAGCTACTGATATTTAGAACATCATATACCGTCTTACATCCGAATTTAATCAAACAATTATATGGTCTGATAGGCAAATTCATTTTTTCAATCGGAATTTTTGAAGCAGGATGATACTCTCTTATCTGCGCTTCTTTATCGTCCAGAGCGGCTGCATAACCCTCTTCATATCCTTTTTTATATGCTCTTTGCTCAATAATTGCTTCTTTTGCTTCAACACTTGATTGAATGTGATAATCTATATATCCATGAAGCCCTCTTGTAATTATTTCAAGTGACCTTCTGGAAGATAATTTTCTCAAAGCAATATTAAGCAAATCACTTATCCGGGCACTGCAAAGATCAAACTTCAAGCCAATATCCGTGCTTGAAAGAGCATCCCTATATCTATAAATCATTATATCTCTTGTACGCGGTGACAAAAATGTTAATGCTATTTCTAACCCTTGCAAATTATCTTCAGAGGGTTCCTGAGGGAGCTGGTTTCCGCATCTTTCGTTGAGTGCATAATAAAGGTTAAGAGGGTATGGATTTTCTTTTATAGCTTTGATTCTATTAAATGTTGTACTCATCTCAGTTCCTCCTTCAAGATAATGCTCACTCTAATGTCAATTTCTTTCACAGAAAGTTCTACGCTCTCTTCATCATAATCCTTGTAAATATTTAGTATTCTTTGCTTAAGTGTTTCAAGTCCTGCAATAACAGTATCCTTTCCAAGATACTTAACTGCAAATGCATCTGCTTTTATTTCTTTAGGGCAGACTTTATTTTGTGCAACAAGATTGCGTCTGCGATCATCGCTGTTGTCTTCATTGTTTCCTACATCAGAATTATAGTAATGACCAACTTCGTGTAAGACTACTGTTTTTGCCATGGTAGTTTCTATTTTTAGTTCATCGTATAGTTCCCTTGTCATTGCAACACGAGGAGCAACTCCATCTTTACCACAGCCAAGACAAGCAAACGAATAATCCTCATCCTCCGGATTTTCACAAATAACAATTGCAATGTTTTCGTTGAACATAGGCGAAGAAATCATTCCTGCAAGTCCCTGCTCAATAACTTCACTAAGCAATGTTATAGTTATTTCATTTTCGTCTGTACCAAATTCTAATTGTTTATATTGCAAAGACTCACCTTCTTTTCTCATTTTATTCTCTGTTCAAGTTCGTCAAGAAATTGCCACACATCTTCGTTGTTAAACCTCTCATAAATATCCTCAAAAAATTCAGACATATAAACCAGGTCTTCTTTACTGCAGTTTCTCAAGAACTCTTTTGTTTCTTCTTCGTTATCGCCGATTGCCTCAAGCATCGGCTCAACATATTTTTCATCGAAAATATGGCAGCGGTCAAGACAGTCATTTTCTTTCCAAAATGTTTTTCTTTCAAGGAGAAGTTCGTTAAGTCTATTCACATCTGCCATATCCATCTGCCTTTCTATACATTAATCTTAAACTTATCCCAATCCTTAACAGGACCGTGCATCTCCAATCCATTGCCAAGAGCCTTAAAATGTTCCTTACCGCAATGGATCTTAAGCTGTTCCGGTGTTTTAAGATTAAACAGACTTTCGGTTCCCTTTGTTTCAAGAATGAAATACAGTTTCTGTTCGCCGTTTCTTTCCCAGAGAACTGCCCAGTCCGGATTATATGTTCCGATTGGTGTATCAATCTTAAATCTGTCTGGAATCTTAAAGAACATCTTTACATCAGGATCCTTATCAAGTGCAATTGCAAACGGTTTTTCAACTGTTGAGCTGTCGTAAATGATGTGGTCATATATGCTATGCTCTACCCTAACAGCATTCTTATCAAGATTTGCAACAAGCTCTGTGGAATCGAATATTTCCTGAGCATAATACTCTTTACCGTCAAGCTTAACATACTTGATACCGTCTATCGCAAGAGCGTGTCTGTTGTGTCTGATAATCTCAAGACACTGTTCCATAAACGCCTGAGGATTGTTTAAGAAATCCTGTGCTCTTCCACTCTTCTGAATAATTTCAGCAACAGTTGCCTTCTTAATCAGCGTTTCTTCACTGATTATTCCAAGAATGTTTGGAAGAGATGAATATGTATCCTTCAGATCCTCAAGTCTTGTTTCTGTTTCAACATAACCAACGCCTGCATTTCTGATATCATAGCTCGCAGTTTTGGTTATAAGTCTTGCCTTTGGAATTTCTGGCATTGCCTTAAGTTCTTTTACACAATTCTCTACAAGCACATCTGTGTCTATCTGGACTCTGTAAGCAGTCTTCTGCTTAATCTTATTCCATAATTCCATAAATTCAGGCGATAACATAACCTGCTTATTAAGACGAACAATAACTTCTTTGGAGTCATCTCTGATAGGAAGCTTGTTATCTGCCTTTTTAACGATGCTTTCAAGACGCTCTCTTGCTGCTTCAAACTTCTTAGGCAAATCAAGTGTGCCATGAAGGAGTGCTTCCTTCATCGTATCCTTAATCTTACCAGATTTAGAAACATAGCCTTTCTGCTCAAAATGAGTGATAAGCTCCTGAGCATCATCATAGGTAACAGTTTTTTCTTCTGTTACTTCTTCGGTATATGATTTACCAGCAATCTGTTCAACATCAACTGTTTTCTCTTCCTCAATAACCTTGATAACCTCTTCTTTAACAGTTTCAAGTTCCTTCGGAATTACTATCTCTGCTTTGGTGGTGTCAACCTTACCTTCTGCAGTTATCGCACCAATGGTTTTGAGTGCTTCAACAACTGTCTGCGCCTGGTCTTTTGTAATCGTCTTTTCAACCTTTTTTGTTTCGGTATAAGTCATACCGCTGAACAAGCTAATCTGAAGAGTACCAAATTTAACACCTGTTTCAGTTTCAATTTCCTTCTGAAGAGTTTCGGCAAATTCAGAAAAGCTCTCGTTTGCAACTACATGTAAAACATTGATGTTCTTATCTTCAATTCTCTCGCCGTCCTGGTTTACACAAAGACGCAAGCCTCTGCCTATCTTTTGACGGCAGGTAAATGTTGATTTTTGTTCAATAAGAGTACAAATCTGGAACACATTTGGATTGTCCCATCCTTCCTTAAGTGCAGAATGTGAGAATATGAAACGGAGCGGACAGTCATAACTGAGTAACCACTCTTTATCTCTCATAATTGTGTTATATGTATCATAGTCCGCTGCAGTATCGCCCTTTGTATCTTTTAATGCACCCTTCTTGTCCTGTGAGAAATAACCGTCGTGAATTGCGGTTACATCGTGAGGGAATTGTGACTTAAGGGGTTGATATTTTGGCAGATTAATAAGCTCGTTATAGCAACGTTCAAACATCTCTGCATAAAGACCTTTTCCGCCTTCAGGAGTTCTGTACTTCTTAACTTCATCAATGAAGAAAAGTGAAAGAACCTTAATTCCATGATCGCGATATCTGAGTTCCTTATCAAGATGAATTCTGATTGTCTTTTTTATTTGAGCTTCTTTGATAATATTTTCATCAATACTGCCGATTGACTTACCAAGCATAACCGTTTCAGTATTTGAAAACTCAATGCACTCAAATCCCGGCGTGCAATCTATACCGGCAATAGCATAACCGTCATACAGTTCTCTTTCGCCTGAAATCAAGAATAAATCATCGTTCGGTTTAACTGTAACAGTTTTTCTGGATACACTGCCGCCTTTTGACTCCACATCAAGCTCAATTTTGGCCTTAAATCCGTTTTCGTTGGATACTGAGAGTAATTTCACATACGGCTTATTAAAATCGTTTGCAACCTCATTTGAGGACACACAGATCTGTTTTACAAGTCCCATCTGATAAGCATCAACGGGAGTAAGACGGTATAAGAGGTTAATCTTCTCTCTGTGTGTTGCAGAATATCTTAATACGCAGGAAGGATGAAGGGATGCGATAGCTTCCTTTGCCTTGTCGGTATTGTCAACGCTCTGCGGTTCGTCAATGATAACAATAGGATTGGTGTCCTGGATATATCTCATTGCGGTTTCGCCATTGAGTTTATCCTGAGCCTGATTGATGATATTTTCAGCTTTCTTAAAAGCATCAATATTGATAATCATAATCTCTATGTTATTGCTTGTTGCAAACTGTCTTACATCAGAGAGCTTGCTTGAGTTATAGATAAAGTATCTGCACGGTGTATTGTCATAGATATTCTGAAAGTGCTCTCCGGTAATCTGCAGAGATTTATATACACCTTCACGGATAGCAACAGAGGGAACTACGATAATGAACTTTGTAAAACCATATCTTTTATTAAGCTCAAAGATAGTCTTTGTGTAAACATAGGTTTTACCCGTACCTGTTTCCATTTCAACACAGAAAGAACGGTGTGCAGCTCCTTCATCATCGACAATATCATTTGTCATCGGAAGATTGTTTCTTCTCTGTATTTCGTGCATATTTGCAAGCAAAGCATCATTTGATATGCTGATAACATTTCCAATGCCAAACTCATTCTGATTGATTAAGTCAATCGCTTCTATATTTGTTATTTCAAAAGTAGAACGCAACTTTTCCTGACCTTTGAATAAATCCGCAACGGAATCTACCGCATCAGTCTGAAATTGTTGGTTTTTGAATTTTAGTTTCATTTATTCTCACCTCAATACTTGCACTTCTCTTATAAAATCGTCATAGTGTATGGCACGATTTTGAAAGTATTTATTTACAATTCTAATCACTCTGTTATCTGTCGAGATAAATGTGCATCCATTATATATAGCCGATTCTGCTATTACTGCATCATTCAGATGTCGTGTGTTATCATTATATATTTCATAAAACATTTGAACTCGTGGCTCATCACTATCACTACTTTCAATAGCACGATATGTTCCATCCAAAACAACAAGCCAAGCTTGGCACGGATTTCCGTAACAAGAAACTCTTTTTACATTTAATAACTCAAATATTTCTTCTATTCTTGCTGCGTTTTCAGGTTGTTCCCATTTTACATTGTAGGTTCTTTTTCTGTCAGGAACTCCGTGTATTTCTCTGCTTTGTAATTCAGTTACATAAAACTCATATCCTTGTTTTGTTGCTTCTATTAGCAAATCTACATCATCAGCACTATTTGATAGCCTTTTATCAAACACACATGAATCAAATAAGTAATTGTGTTGGTTTTCTGTATTTGGGGTATAACATTTATCAAGAATTCCCATACATTATCCTCACACTAATTTAAGCTCAATAGCTCTGTCTTTCAAAATGTAATGTGCATTTGATAATGCAGAATCATCTGCAAAGCCTGCTTCTGCACAAATAATCTTTGCCGGAGCATACTGTGCCATAGCTTCAATATCTTCAGCAGTAATCTTATCAGCAAGGCAAATCATAAGTATAAAATCGCCTACGATATATGCAATCTTGTCATTGATTTCCATATACTGAACTTCCACATCAAGAGGAATACCCATTTTAAGCATAACTTCATAGACAACATCCATATCTGTTCTGTCATCCTTGACAGTATCAATCATAGAATTAAGTCTTTCATAGAACATATCAATCTGCTTGTCCTCTATAGGAGTAGCATCCCAACTCTTAAGATTTGAAGTGTCAAGTTTGAATACTTTAAATCCAACATCAAGAGGTTTCTTTTCTTCATCACCTAATTGTGTCTGTGCCTTCTCTTCAAGAATCTTCTTACCAGCTCTGCGAATACGTTCTTTACCTATCTCACATATATTAGAATAACCTGCTTTGTATGCTTCTGATTTTTCATCACAAATTTCAGGTAGTTGTACCATTATGAATCTTCGATTTCCGCCATCTTCAGCATTTAATTTCATAATTGAATGTGCAGTTGTTGAGGAACCTGAAAAAAAGTCGAGAATAATATCATCGTTCTTCGTAGAAAAAGCTGCCAAAAATTCTAATAAAGTCACAGACTTAGAGTAGTCAAAAGGAGCTTTTTCAAATAATTCAAGTAATTGTTTTTTTGCATTATCATTCGAATAATGATTTTCTGTAAATTCAAGCGAGGATAAAGGTTTTGTTCGCTCGATTTCTTTTATAGTAAATCCATTGTTTCCTTTTTCAATCGTAACATTCTGATATGTTTTTGTATATATTCTTGAATATCCTTCATACTTTTTTACAACGATGAATCCATTTTCGTACCCATAACTAAAGAGTTCTTTGCTCCATCGCCAAGCCCAATCTGCTCTTGCATACTTTCCGGTTTGTCTTTCTAAGTATTTTTCATACGAACCACCGGGATATAAAGTTTCTCCTTCAATTTCAATCGGATAATCAAGGCTCGGACTATACTGTAAGCTATCGTAATCAAGAGTTTGATTTAATTTATATTTTCCTCGTGTTTCAACATATTCATCTTCAAATTTGAAACCTTCGTCTGTGTGTGATTGAAGATAGATTTTCAAATGTTCTGTTTTTGCATAAACAAGAAGATAATCGTGATTCTTTGCTATGGCATCCGTTGTTTTTCCGGCTTTTTTTGTTACTCGTGGTAACATCGCAAGATAATTTTCTTCTCCAAAAACTTCATCACATACCTTTTTTAGATTGAAAACCTCATTATCATCTATACTTACAAACATTATTCCGTCATCAGTAAGCAAATTATATGCTAATCTCAATCTCGGATACATCATATTAAGCCAATTTGTATGGTATCTACCCATAGTTTCAGCATTTGATTTAGTGGTCTGTTGTGTGACTTCCTTGTAACGAGCCATAGGATCAGCAAAATCATCCTCATATACAAAGTCATTGCCTGTGTTATACGGAGGATCTATGTAAATCATTTTAATTTTGTTATAATACGCGGTCTGCAAAAGCTTTAATACTTCAAGATTGTCACCCTCAATATAGATGTTCTGCGTGTCATCAAAATTAACGCTCTCTTCCCTGCACGGACGAAGCGTTCCTGTTGAACGCTTTTGAGCAAGCTTTAATGATTCCATCTTGCCCTTCCAGTCAAACTTATATTTTTCAAAATCGTTATCAATGTATTCCCCGCAAAGACCTAAAAGCTTGTCTATATCAAGCTTGCCTTCTGCAAAACACTGTGGGAATACAGATTTTAATTTCTCCATTTCTGTCTGTTCAATGTCCATTGACATACCATCTATTTTATTTAATTCCATGATACTCTATCCTCCTGAATTATATAACAAACTTATATTTTCCTTTGCCGTGTCCTATTACCGATACAATTAATTCTGCATCCTGCATTTTGCGGAGCAATTCTCCTGCTGCCGTTACTCTTAAGCCGACCGCGTTACCAATATCGGTTCGACCGAAAACAACATCGCCTTTAAACTTTTCATAAACTGCCATTATATTTTGTTTTGTATGCTCAGTAAATTTAAAATCATTCAGCATTTCAATTAACGGTTTTTTATTCTCTATTAACGCTTTTTCAGAATCAATTGACGGTTTTTCTTTCTCAAAGACTCCGCTGATATGCAAATATCGGTTTTTAAGTTCATTTGTTTCACCTAAAAGCAAATTCCTTATAAATTTTTCAAGGTAAACCGTTGTTTCATGAATGTTCTTTTTAAGATTTGTGTAATTCGCTCTCACAAGAGCATTTCTGAAATACCATGAGTTTTCTGCAAATATGTCATTTGTCGCATCATACCCTAATGACCTTAAATATTTGATAAAGAAAACTGCTGTCGCTCTTGTGTTACCTTCACCAAAAATATGAATCTGCCAAAGTCTTGAAATAAAGAACGCAAGATGTTCGATTATCTCATCCTGATTAAGTCCCTTATAACTAAACTTTTTTTCCTGTTCAAAATCATATTCAAGTGTCTGACGCAGCTCTGCAGCATTGCCGTACATCACAGTTTCACCATCAAGCACCCATTCATTTTTTGTAATGTTATAATCACGGATTTTCCCGGCGTGCTTATAGATTCCGAAAAAGAGTTTTTTATGGATGCCTATATATTCGCTGGGCGAGAATGTAAATGCTTTTTCGGAAAGAATAGATGCAATTCTCACAGATACCTTATCGGCTTCTTCTGTTCTGTCATCTTCACTTCTCTTTGCAGTTGTTTCATAGTAGCTGTTTATCCTTTTCTCAGCATCTTCCATTGTGATATAGCCTTCTATGTTTTCAATAGCGGTTTTCACAAGATGCTCTGACGGTTCCAGTCCGTCAACTGCCTGAAGACCAATTGCTGTGCTCCACGCATATCCTTTATCCCTTTTATTAGGTTCGAATTGTTTTATATATTCTTTAAAAGGATCCTGATACATACACTATCTCCTTCCTGTAACCTGCAGTTCAAAATGTTTTTGCATTCTGCCGGTTATTTTTTCTTTCTCTAAAAATTCCTTAACACTTTCTTCGCAAGCAAGGTCAATTCTCATTGCATCAAAGTAAATGCTTTCTTCTTTGCTCATAAGATTATTTTTTGCTTCGCCAAGCTTTCTCTCAAGCATCAGCTTTATCATTCTGTCTGATGATTGTGCAGCCAATTTCTTTTCAATCTCTGCAACCTCTGACCTTAAATCTCCCAAGGTATGCTCCAGAGAGTTTTTATTGACCGATGCTCTCTGTTTGATTCTTTCGATTTCTTCTGCCTGAGCCGTGGAGTTATCCTCAACACTTTTTTGTATCAACTCGTCAAGTGGTATCAGCCTGTCCATAATTGATGATTTTGGTGTTTTAAGCCATGAAGCATGCGATCTTCCAATTTCCTCATATTCCACAACTGGATATTCAAGAATTTTCAGACATTCATCATTTGTAAGATGATTTCCGCTGTCTGTAACTCCACAAAGAAGAGTGAATACTTTTCCTGTATGCTGCCTTCCGGCGATAATATCAACTGTGTATAATGCAATCTTACACGGTTCTATTTCTGCATCCACTGTCATTTTACCCTCATCGCTGCACTCAATATTATGCACGATACCTTTTGCGAGCGGAGTTAAAAGAGTAATCTTCTTAAATTCTTTAAGTGCTTTATATCTTTTGTTCTGTCCGCCTGTCCAGTAATAAAATAGGAACGGCAGTTCAGAATAATCTTTTGCTTTAACAGTTCTGTCTTCTTCGTTTATCACGAATCTGCAATCATCATTTCTTTTGTTATAGTCATCAAAATAATATTTTACCAGGGACCATAAATCATTGTTTATTTTCTCTGATTTTTCATCGGCATATTTAGGTGTAATCTTTACCTTCTTTGCGAGTTCTTTTGTAAAAGTTGTAAAAAGCACCTGTTCTGCCGTTTCAACATCCCTGCGATTTTCCTCTTCAAAATATTTGAGTGTTTCCTCGTGTTCAGTCTGAATCTGTGTCTGTGTTCTTACCTGCAGTTCTTTAATCGTTTTCTTAAGGTCGTCAGTAAATCCTCCAAGTATAGCATCTGACATACCAAAAACACCATCTGCAACAAGCATTCTTTTGTTTACAAGTTCAAGCTTTCTTACATCTGCCATATTGCTTTTGTTTAAGAAATTCAGAACAATAACATCATTCTGTTGATTGAGCCTGTGGCATCTATCGATTCGTTGCTCCATCTTCAGGGTGTTGTACAAGAGGTCATAATTTAAGACTAAGGAGGATTCTTCAAAATTAAAACCCCTTGCACCCTGATCTGTTGAAATAATCAGTTCACAGTCTGATTTGAAATTATCAATCGCTCTGTAATCCTTTGAACCGTTGTAGATGCTTATCTTATATAAATCCTTCAAATTCTCTTCAAGATAGTTTTGAGTTTCACGGCTTTCTGTAAAGATTACTGCTTTTCTGTTTGCCCCCGTTTTTTTAAGGAGCTTAAACACACTCTCAAGCGAGGTCATAAACAGTTTTAGTTTTGTATCAATTTTTATATTCTCGGCCGCAAGAAGCATTTCTTTAAATTCATTTATCTCATCTTCTGCACCGTCTGTTTTCTCAAGTCTTTTAATTATACCTTCTATTGCTTTTACAATAGCGGGTGTTGATGAGCCTTGCAGGTTAAATAGCATAAGTGCCAAATCATAAGGACTCATTTCCGGGAATGCAATCTTCTCCGGTTTATCAATATATTTTTGGATCAAATCATAAAGCTTTTGTTCTTCCTGTGATTGTTCAAATTCACATGTAATTACAATTCTTTCAGGAATCTTTGCGTATTGTTTTGCCTGACTTCTTAAGGTCCTGAAACAATATTTGCTTACAAGCTGTGCAAGCTCCGGATAGTTCTCCGGTTTACGGAAATACCTGGACATATATTCCTGTTCGCTTGGAAGAATAGTTTCATCAATAAAGTACATCAATCCATAAAGGTCAAGAATATTTTTCTCAATCGGCGTTCCTGTCAAAAGCACCTTGAAAGAACCTTCAGCAATCCTCTTTAGTATTCTTGCCTGCTTATTATCTTCCTTATGCACTGATGCAAGAAGGCTCGCTTCTTCAAAAACTGTCAGGTCCCAAATAATCTTTCCAACCAATTCGCTGTTCTGTGCCGCAAAATCAAATGTAGTCAGAATTACTGCATCCTGGTCAAATGTTGCTCCTGCAGCTTGCAATTGTTCATTATTCGATATGGTGATGTAAGGAATGCTGTATTTACTCTCAATCTGTTTTTGCCACTGAACAAGTAAATCAGCATTTGGAATCACGATAAGAATTCTGGTTTTGCCTTCATACCATTTCTGCGTTACCACAAGCATAGCTTCCGTTGACTTTCCAAGTCCGCTTTCATCCATCAAAACAACGCCCTTTGAGTATGGAGAACGTGTTGCAAACAAAGCTGCACCCACCTGATATGGATACACTTTAATGTCTGCTGAGGCAAAAGCCGGCATGAATTTATCGTCATCCTGCAAGCTGTCTAATATTCGTGCTGTGTAGTATGCGTGAAACGGCGTGCTTACCATAATGCTTATCCTTTCATAATTTTATCATTTGCAGTGTACCAAAAACTGTACATCATTTTCCCGGGTTTGTGCTTTCAAACATCAAGAAGTTATCAAGTTCTTCATCGTAGATATTCAGTGATTTGAATATCGGTGCAGTATTTTCGTTTTTCAAAAATAAAAGGGCCAAAGCAACAAAAGTTATCCATGACATCTCCTTCTTCTTAGTTTCGATGCATGCTAACATGTTCCTTGATAGCCCAATTCGATTTGCCAGCTCTTCCTGACTCACACCAAGTTTTGCTCTGAAAACAGGCAGATTTTCAGCCAGAGCTTCGCAATACATTTTTTTACTTTTTTCATCCAAAGTAATGCTCATAATTTTTACACCTTCTTATGAAATAAAAATACATTCTTATTATAGCATTATTAAGATGAAATGTCAACGAAATAGAAACAATTTGTTTATTCAGTCAACAATTTGCAATCAGATTTGTTTAATTCGAATAATCCATCAAGGGCAACAGCGACCGCAAGAGTCATAGCCCTGCTGGATTGCCTGGTCCCTTGTACCGGTTAGATATACTTTGTTTGAATCCTTCATCTGGCCAACACTGCTGCAGTCCGGATAATGAAATTTTTTCGTGTTCTTGTTTCCTATGTACGTAGTTTTCGATGAATTATTCTGCCGCGAAGGTTTGGTAACTACTGCAGAGCTGCCATACGGCGCAGAACCATCCTCTGC
>CAZSWC010000030.1:0-2792 GCA_964610665.1 uncultured Lachnospiraceae bacterium | reverse complement strand
GCGAAGGTTTGGTAACTACTGCAGAGCTGCCATACGGCGCAGAACCATCCTCTGCCTCACTGTCTCCGGTCGCATAATTGATTTTTATACCGGGTTGCACATTATAGCAATAGACATTATAACATATTCCCGCTCCATCATCCTCTACCGAATATCCTTCCATAAGAACACCGGACGCAAGCAGGTTATTACCCTCAAATATCGGTGTTACTCTGTAGAGAACATGATTGTTTGTTTCTTTAACATAGTCTGCTACCATATTTTCAAATCGAAGCATTCCCTGAATGTTAAGATACCGCGTTCCTGTGATAAGGTTGGATGTATTTGCATTCTCTGCAGATAACTGATATCCAATCAGATGACAACGGTTGTACAGATATTTGCCATCTACATTC
Organism: uncultured Lachnospiraceae bacterium; assembly: GCA_964610665.1. GTDB lineage: Bacteria > Bacillota > Clostridia > Lachnospirales > Lachnospiraceae > SFDP01. The sequence continues at coordinate 2,397 of CAZSWC010000030.1, read as the reverse complement.
TCATATTTGATAGAATGCCATCCGGAAGGCTTAACCATTCCTATCGAGCCACGCTTTTCAGTTGGCATAATATCTATTCCGACATTGGCATAAGCAACACCACATCTGCCCAGCGAATCCAACGGAGCATACTTTTCAAATGATTTAGTTGTTAGATCACTCTCTGTGAAATATGGATTGTTGTCATTAACGGCAATATATGCTTTACCGCTATATGCCGGTATGCTTTTAATATCAAAAGAACCGGATAAAGTTTCTTGTGTCTGAGTTGATTCTTCAGATGAATTTGTTTCTGTCTTTTGTGTCTCTGTTTCTTGGTATCCTACTTCTGTTTGCTGTTCTATGCCAGGTATGTCTGTATTTACATTTGTATCATTTACTGCTGTGCATCCACATAATGTAATGACTAACGCAAGTAATAATGATACTATTGCATTTGTCTTTTTCATCTTTCATATACCTCCATTGTTATCTTCTCGTGTGAATTACCGATGAATTCTTCTGAAAGTTTTAATTTCCATGCAGACAAATCCACCTCCAGTTCTTTATCAAATGGATAATCTCTCTCCCATCTGAAAACGATAATCTCACTTATCCATTTTGCATACGGTAACATTTCCTGCTTTTCAACAAAACAATACTCGCTATCAGCTGCCTCTGCCAAAGTGTTCTCAGCAAGGTTAATGTTTGATGCGTTCAACTTTTCAAAAAGTGTATAAGAATAACTATCCATCCATAACTTACTTGATTTTGTCAGTTCGACAATTCTCTCCGAAACAACTCTATCCTGACTTACCCTTCTATTGTTGAACAGTATTCCATTGCTTTTTTCACAACATACTATTACCTTCATTGCTTACCTCCAGATACTTTTTCATTTAATTTTAACTTTATCACATACGATGTCCCAAAAACTGTACATTCCTCCGATTATACTGTTTTTATCAACTTATATTGAATATCTTTTGTTATTATACCACATTGATATAGATTTTTAAAGAGAAAAAGTAACATCTATTGAATATTTTGTATAATTTTTCAAGTTTGCACTTGTTCTATCATCTATTCATATCAAGTATAATATAAATAGGCTTATTTCAGCTGAGTTCATATAGGTTTGAGGAATGGTTTTATGAATATTGATTTAGATTTTAAGATAATTGGCTTGAGAATACAAAAGCGTAGAACAGAAATGAAAATGACGCAGGCAGAGCTTGCTGAACGCATTGACACAAATCAAAAACATCTCTCCCGCATCGAAGGCGGCTATCACCGCTGTACCCTTGATTTGATTGTTGCTATCGCGAAAGCCCTTGATGTTTCTGTTGATTACCTTATTGCAGACTATGAAGACAGCACTAACCCCAGCACCCTTCAGGTTATAATTGACGAAATTAAAGGTATGACTCCACAGCAACTTGAGATGCTCCAGGAGAATATCAAAACAATTAAAAAGTTCAACTAAAAAAAGGCACTTTAAGACTTAACTCTTAGAGTGCCTTTCAAACTATTACAAAACAAACAATAGGGATGTTGGCTATTTACGGTATCGGCACATTATTCCGCATTGAAAAAACAAATGCAGAAAATGCAGATGAAATATTAAATATGCTGGGCGGAAGCCGACTGCTTTACAAAGATGATGTGTATGCGTATATTTTTGAAGTTCCGACCGATGTTCAATATCCGGTATGGGAAGGCAGAGATGAAAACGATATTGAAATTGCAGCTGAATATGAAAAAATGTTCAAAGATGTTGCACAGATTGCCGGCAGCTTTCAGGATGAATCAAATGCGGAGCATCTTTCTTATGAAGAAATGCAAAAGCTTTAAGCGAAAGTTGATATCGGACGTTTTCTATGGCGGCTTGACCCTAATGCTGTCATTTTAGAATTTATGGACAAACAAGGTCTTTCGGGCGGAAAGATAACAGTTCTTGTCGGTGCTGAAACAGTTTCAGCCACTTATGTATGCAATAACATTGAATACGAGATTGAGTTATACAGACCGATATACAAATGGGAACAGGGAATTTTGGTTGTAAAAAGTTTTTCGAAGAAATAACAACTGTCATTAGATACAGTAAATACCCAAAATCAACAGACAGAAAAAATTTAAACTGGTAAAGTGTAAATTTTTATTTGCTATATAAACAAATTTTCTGAAAAATTATTTACAAAACTCTCTGTATATGTTATAATTATTATGCTACATACTATACTTATAATGGAGTAAGTATATTTTCTCGTCACAAGGTGTACGCTTATAGGTAAAAGCGTACACTCCGGCTATCATAACTTTGTGACTAAGTATGTAAGTATAAGTGTGTAGCAACCTTATGCTGTAGTTAGTGCGTTTTTCAGTGTGTAACTCTGCATTGGGTTACACACTTTTTTC
>CAZSWC010000029.1:0-25689 GCA_964610665.1 uncultured Lachnospiraceae bacterium | reverse complement strand
ACTACGCCCAGTATGCCTATTCCCGGATGTGCTCCATTTTGAAGAACGAGGAGATCCCCGACTTCCACCGGGAGGACAGCTATGACCGGCTTACCGATGAGAAGGAACTGCTGCTGCTGAAGATGATGGGCGAGTTCCCCGCTCTGGTGGCCAAAGCCGCCAGGGTGCGCAAGCCCAACATTGTGGCGGACTATATCCTGTCGCTGGTGAAGCTGTACCACAGCTATTACAACAGCACCCGGGTGAACAATCCGGAGGATCCCGCGCTGACCAACCAGCGCCTGGGGCTGGTGAAGGCCCTCCAGGTGACCCTGCGCAATGCGCTGGATCTGCTGGGCGTGTCCGCGCCGGAGTCCATGTAAAAGTGAATAGCGGGGCGGCCCGCCTGCGGCGGGCCGCCCGATACGCGCCCGTAGTTCAATTGGATAGAGCGTCAGATTCCGGTTCTGAATGTTGGGGGTTCGAGTCCCTTCGGGCGTACCATTGTAGACAAAACCTGCGTGTAATGATAATTATACGCAGGTTTTGCTTTTCTTGGTGAAATTGCATCAAAAATGATACTAAAAACTGGCTATAATTACATATCACACGTGTCGGCAAGCAGATTTAAGGAGATTAGTTCTCTTTTAAACCTGCTTTTATTTATGTTTAAGAAAGTGGGGTAACTATGAAATTGACAATAAGGGAACAAATTTGAACTGGAATCTAAAAACATCTTCAAAGCAGGATGTCCACCAAGGTGTCAATCGTCCACTATTATTCCCCACGTTGAAAAAACGTAGTTGCTTACATAGTAATATGCTTTCAGTTCTTCCTGAGATATTGGCTGGATGTAACCAAGGTGTGGCATCCATGCCAGCCCTCAGTGGCTTTTGAGAGTGACAGAATTAGGAAGCGAAACGGAGAGTACTTATGCAAATCAAGGTATTCCTTTCATCCAGTTACACCGAGGAAATGTTGATCAACCGTGATCTATTCCGGGCAGAGCTTTTGACCCGGTTCAATATCATCAGCGGTCAAATTAGCGTTTTAGAGTTGGAAATTTTAACGGCGCTCTTTGTACATCCGGAGCGGAGTATATTTTTCATCCAAGAACTGCCCGAGCGGGATCGAGAGATGATTCGACTACTGGGCTTTCTACGGGAGCACAGCCACAACCTTTATCCATTCTCAGAAAGGTATGAGCTGACTGAGCTCACTCTTCAGGAGTTTTCCACACATGGTGATATGGCCAGTGCGGGAAAAACGGTAGCGGTGGCGGATTGGGTGCGGAAAAACCAAGGGCGTGAGAACCTGGAGGTTTTCAGCCGGTTTCAGGAGGTGGATGCCGGTATTTTTCCACTGCTTTGCTACATCTGTTGGAACAGTCAGGCAGATCTACAAATCAATGTTTCTATCAGGAGGACAGTATTTTCCTGTTTCATCAAGCGTTAAAAGACCATTATCCCATATATCTTTCAGACGGCCTGGACGATGTAGGAAGCGTTAGATGCTGTTAGTTGGCTAATCATTGCCCTGGATCCTTCTGTGAAGCTGATCCTTACCAAACGTGTTTCCATTCCCGGAACGTTTCGGTCACAGGATACGCGAGTTTTGACGCTGCACCCCATCACACATCATGTGTGATCCGTCAAATTTATCTATTGGAAGGCAAACAACTGGAATATCCGAACATCCGCGAACTTCTGGAATCGATATGCGGCGCTTGGCCGCTACGGCAGGCCAGCGGGGTGATCCAACATTTTTGCGGGTCGTCAAGTATGTTCCCGCCATATCAACCACCGAATTTGATCAGCAGCGTCAAGCTATCCAACTATATTTGCAGGATCTCTCAGGAGAGGTGCAGTTGTTTCAAGCTCAAAAGCGCTATATAGAGAGGCTCATCCCAACAGAGCGCTTAGAGCGGGGCATCGCCCTACTGGCCTGTTCGGGGCGGGGGCTTTCTCAGGATGAGCTGCGTGATTTAATGTGTGGAGAACCAGATGTTCTTTATCACTTTTACTTCCTTCTGGATATGGATGGGGATCTATACTGCTTGCCCCCATACACACCCAACAAGAGCTCTTGCTGGAGATGAACCCGGATCGGAAACAGGACATACAGGAACAGTTAGTAGAGTATTTTCTCTGTGTGGACGATGACCGAGCGCAAATCGAGTTGTGCTGCCAGTATGTGCGATTAGGCTGGACCACACGTCTGCTTCGCTTACTTTCATCGGTCAGGACATGGAGGATCATCGAGTCGAACTCCTCTCTCTATTTTGATGAACTGGCCTCCGCCCTGACTTCGGAACATTGGGATGAATTGATAATCGGGTGGAAAGAGCATCTGAATCGCCAACCGGAAACTTATTCCGAACAAGATATTTTTTCGGTATACACTGTACTGAAATACGGTCAGAAGCTGGGCACCAGGAGAGAACCCAACAGATTATCAATACCTGGGAGGATCATAGATATTTTAAAACAGAAAACGATATTGACAAACTGGTAGAAGCAATTATAACTATTATAAAAGGCCAACGCAGAATACGATTAAAACTATAGAAGGGAACGGCAAAGTATGGCCATAAAACGTTTATTTCTTATAAGTATAGTGAATCTTAGGAAGCTAAGGGATGATATCATTGCGGCTCTTGGAGATGACGCCACATATTATAAAGATGAGACGGTTGATTCTAAGGACATGACAGATTTAAAAAGAAAACCGATAGAAAAGAATCTGGCAGATATGATGTATGATACATCTGTGACGATTGTAATACTGAACTGGCGAGAGTATTTTGGACAGTTTTTTCTGGATCGTCCAAAATACTCCTGCTATTTTCCATGTACTATAAAATGTCGATAACTTCAAAACCCATTGTGCTACAAATGTTGGTATATGTACATTTGGAAAGCAGACCCGTCATTGATAACATTGCAACGGTGGGAGCAGTTTTGCTTCGGGATGATGGATCTGTCAGCTCAGATATAATTGCAGCTTATTTTCCGTGAAAATTCACCATGCCGACCGTTGCACGATCTGCACAAATAGGGATGAAAGGGTGCAGACAAACGGTCGCCTTTCTTATGAAATTGAGTTTGAGGGGGAAGCACACTACAACGCACGGCAGGAGGAGCCGTACATTACTTCCAGAATTCAAGCCAGTATGAAAATCAGTGTTAGAATCGCCTTTTCAAGCACAAATAAGTAAGATTTCGAGTCCGGACATTAAAATTGCATTAACACCTGTTAATTGCTTGGCGATTCAGTCACCTTCCCCTCAACACATTTATTATGAAGAGGGTATAGGTTGAAAGTCGTATTTCTGACCTACTGTGGAGTGGACGTTTATAAATCGTTTTTGGTGGCAACCATCATCAAAACGCCAAAGGAGAGCTTGCAGCCAAGCTATCAGAAGAAGCGGTTCTCCATATTCAACGCGAAGTTAAACGGCTTTGCGGATTAACTCCACGAAAACGATTGCTTGGATGTGTGCATGGAATCCACCGGGAAATATTGGGTTTTCGTATTCAATGCTGTAGAAAAGCGGGGCATCCGCGTTGTCATTGCCAATCCCAAATGGGTCAAGGAAGCAAAGGGGAACAAGGATGACGCAAAGGACTCCAAGTGGATTGGGGATTTATTCCGTGTCGGTTTGGTGAAAAGCAGCGAAAAGAATCGTTTCCAAAACGCCTTTACCGTCTGCAATGTAGCGCTTGACTCCGTTGCGTCTGATATGTTTGGTAAGTGTGCGACCGCGATTACAGACGACCTGACATCCAACGAAAATTTTGACCCACAGCACTGCGTTTCTCTTTTACATTGCTCTCTCAAGAAAAAGGCGGATGACGTTCTCGCTTCTATTAGAAGGGATATGAGATCACGCCGGAGCAGAAATACCGCATCGGCGTTATCCGAGACCATCTCCACTACATCGAGATGCTGATTGAGCGGGTGGATTTCTGCATCAACGCCATGGTTGAGAAATACGGTGGGGCCATTTCGCCCCTTTGCACGATCCCCGGCGTTGACCGCAGCTCCGCGATCACAATTATCTCTGAAATAGGTATGGATATGGTACAATTCGGTTCCTCTAAGCGCCTTTGCTGTGGATCGTGTCTTATGCCCTAAGTGAATGCAATGACAACCCGCTTGCCTACAAAACCTTTGACAGGCCATGAAAGCCAACCCTGATGCCCACCCCTTGTTCCACAGTGACAGAGGGTTTCAGTACCCCAGCAAAGCCTTTCATCATAAACTTCAGCAGGCTGGGATGGCGCAGAGTATGTCCCGTGTGGCGCACTGTATTGATAACGGCCCTATGGAGGGGTTCTGGGACATCCTGAAGAGAGAACGCTATACGAGGCAAGCTCAGGCTTCGCCGTCCCGGCACTCCCGCAGGAAGCGGTAAAACAGCCTTGCAGCCGAGTCCAGGGTGGACACGGCGAACCGCTCATCCACGCAGTGTCCGCCCTTCCCCTCCTGCAGCAGATCCAAAAAGCCGGTAAAGCGGCACACGCAGCCGCATATGGGATAATAGTACCAGGCATCTGTTCCGGCGATCAGCAGGGAGGGCAGTACCCTCGCTCCCGGATACTCCTCCTGAACGGCCTTCTCCAGCAGGCGGAACTCCCGGCAGTCCGTCCGGGAGACCGGGGAGGCCTCCTTCCCGCCCAGCAGCGCTACCGTCATCTCCGGGCCCACAATCCGCTGCAGCCTGTCCCGGACGCCTTCCAGGGTGTCTCCCTGGAGCAGGCGGCAGTTCAGCCGGACGCTCACCCGCCCTGGGGTGGCCTGGGGTACAGGACTGCCCTCCAGCATGGTCATAGCCACCGTGGTGCACAGCTTGGCCTGCATCATCGGGTTATTTTCATAGCGGCGGAAGATTTCCTCCGGCGTGTTCCGCAGGAACGCCCCGTCCTCTCCGGCAAAAGCGGCCCGCCGCGCCAGCTCCTCCGCCACGGCGGGTGTCACGCGGCACTCCATGGGTTCCTCCCGAATGCGTACAATGGCTCTGGCCAGGTCAGCCACCAGGTCCGTCTTTCCCGGCACCGCCGTATGTCCGGCGGCCCCCTCCTTATAGACTAGGTAGTGGCCGATCCCCTTTTCCGCGATGAAGATATTGGCCGTCAAGCCGCCCTCTTCCCGCGTGACAAAGCCGCCCTCATCGATCAGAATGCCAAGGCGGACCCCCCGCCTGGCCAGCGTCTCGCAGATCAGCTCCGCGTTGGAGTGCTGCCGGCCGCCGCTCACCTCCTCGTTGAAGCCGTAGCCCAGATAGATGTCGTAGTCCGGCTCAAAGCCTTCCTCAATCAGCGCCTCCAGCGCCTCCATGTGGGCCAGCAGCAGGCTCTTGCTGTCGCTGCTCCCCCGTCCCCAGACAAAGCCGTCCGCAATCTCGCCAGCAAAGGGAGGATAGGTCCAGCCCTCCTCCAGGGCGGGCACCACGTCCTGATGGGTGGTGAGCATCACCGGCAGCTTTCCGCCGTCCGTCCGGCCGCGCCAGTGGTAGAGCAGGCCGGCCCGGCCCACGATCTCCCGGTGCATGGTTTTGTGGACAGCGGGATAGGTTTTTTCCAGGTAGCGGTGGAGGCTGGAAAAGGCCGCAAAGTCCATCTGATCCTCATCCTCGCAGGAAACCGTGGGGAACTGCACCAGCTGAGACAGTCTCCGGGCCATCGTCTCACGGCTTGAAAGCATTGTCATTCTCCTTTCTCTCCGGTTCCATGGGCCAGCCGGACCAGCACACGGGCGCAGGCTTCCATGTCCATCAGGCTCACCTGCTCCTCCGCCGAGTGCAGATTTCGCGTAGGTATGCCCAAAATGGCGGTGGGCACGCCCCGTCCGGCCAGATGCATCCGCCCGGCATTGGTGTAGCCCGCGCCTCCCACCAGCCGCATCAGAGGCACGGAGCACTCCCCGGCTGCCCGCTCCAGCAGGGCGGTGGCGGCGGGGTGGCAGATCACGCTGTCGTCCATCATCTTCTCGATCACGCCGCCGCCCAGCCTGATGTGGGTGTTGCGCGTACACCCCGGCAGATCCCCCGCCGGACCCATGTCCACGACAAAGGCCATGTCCGGGTCAATCTGACCGGCCGCTATGGCCGCGCCCCGCATTCCAACCTCCTCCTGCACGGAGAACACGCAGAACACGTCGTTGGGAGCTCCCCTCATGCCGTAAACGGCCCGGAGCAGGGCGGCGCAGCCCGCCCGGTTATCCAGCCCCGCGCCGGCGGCCAGCCCGTTTTCCATGCGCAGGCCGGGCTTGAGCCCGCAGACGTCCCCGATTTGGATTAGGGGCCCCCCACGGTCCAGGCACAGGCGTAGATCCTCCACCGTGAGGTCCGGCCCGCCGGATTCCGGCGCTGTCTCCACCCGGCCCCGCGCCCCGTTTTCAAATACCATGCTCCGACCCGCGAACGCCTCGGGCGGCACGTAGCCCACCGCCCGCACCCGCGCCCGGTCCGGTTTTTCCAGCTCCGTTACCATCAGGCCGATGGTATCCATGTGGGCGTCCAGCAGCAGTCGACGGCCGGTGTTCGCCGTGCCTGTCCGGACAATAAGGCTGCCCAGCGGATCCTGCCATACGTCCTCCGGCCCCAGCCATCCAGGCAGCAGATCTCGGATGGCCCGGGCGGTCCGCGCCTCCCGGCCCGAGCAGCCAAAGGTTCCGGCCAGCTCCTCCAGCAGCCGCTCCAGGCCCGGACAGGCCGCGTCCCGCTCCGTCATGCCCCCGCCTCCTGCTGGCAACGGAAGCAGGCCACCTGGTGCCCGCCTCCCACGTCCCGCAGCGCGGGCCGGCTTGTCCGGCACTGCTCCGAAGCATAAGGGCAGCGGGTCTGGAACTTGCAGCCCGGCGGCGGGCACAGGGGGCTGGGCAGCTCGCCGGTGAGGGCGGCCCGCGCTCGCTTCACTTCCGTGTCCGGGATGGGAATGGACGCCATCAGCGCCTGCGTATAGGGGTGCAGCGGATTTTCATACAGCGTCCGCTTGTCCGTCAGCTCTACGATATTGCCCAGATACATCACGGCGATCCGGTCGCTGATGTGCTTGACCACGCTCAGGTCGTGGGAGATAAACAGATAGGCCAGATGATATTCCTCCTGAAGGTCCCGCAGCAGATTGAGCACCTGGCTGCGCACCGACACGTCCAGGGCGGACACCGGCTCGTCGCACACGATAAACCGGGGGTTGGTAATCAGTGCCCGGGCGATGACTACCCGCTGGCGCTGGCCTCCGGAAAACTCGTGGGGATAGCGGTTCAGATGGTACTCGTTCAGCCCCACCCGGCGCATCACCTGGATGACCCGCTCCGCCCGCTCCTGCTTCGTGCCCAGCTTGAACACGTCCAAGGGGGAGCGAATGGCCTCCCGCACCGTCATGCGCGGGTTCAGCGACGCGTAGGGGTCCTGGAAAATCATCTGCATCTGCTTTCGCATCAGCCGCATTTCCTCCGCTTTGTAGCCGGACAGATCCACCCCGTCATAGACGATTTTTCCGCCGGTGGCCTGCGTGAGCCGAAGAATGGTCCGGCCCAGGGTGGACTTGCCGCAGCCGCTCTCTCCCACCAGCCCCAGGGTTTCCCCCTGGTCCAGCGAGAAGGAGACGTGGTCCACCGCCTTCAGGTAGACCGGCTGGCGGAACAACCCCTTGCTGTTCAAAAAATATTTGCACAGGTCCTCTACCTCCAGCAAGTGCCTGCCGTTGCTCATTGTCCTCCCTCCGTTTCCCGATCGTACAAAAAGCAGCGCACTGCCGTGCCGCCGGCCTGAAACAGCTCCGGCCGCTCCTCCCGGCAGCGCTGAGCGCAGTGGGGGCAGCGGGGCGCAAACCGGCACCCCTCCGGCATAGCGTCCCAGTTGGGCACCGTCCCCTCAATGGTGCTTAGGTGCTCCTCCTCCCGGTCCAGCCGGGGAATGGACTTCAAAAGTGCCTGGGTGTAGGGGTGCCGCGGCGTTTGAAACACGCTTTTCGCGTCGGCCCGCTCCACCACTTGGCCGCAGTACATCACCAGAATCTCGTCCGCCATCTCGGCCACCACCCCCATGTCGTGGGTGATGAGCATGACGCCGGTGCCGTTCTTGTCCCTGATTTCCCGGATGAGATCCAGAATCTGCTGCTGGATGGTCACATCCAGGGCGGTGGTGGGCTCGTCGGCGATGAGAATCTCCGGGTCGCAGGACAGCGCCATGGCGATCAGCACCCGCTGGCGCATCCCGCCGGAGAGCTGATGGGGGTAGGCGCGAATCCGCTGGGCCGGCTCCGGTATGCCCACCTTGCGCAGCATTTCGATGGAATACTCCCGGGCCTCCTTTCTGCTGATCTTCCGGTGCAGGCGCAGCATCCCAATCATCTGAGCCTCGATAGTCTTCACCGGGTTCAGGCTGGTCATGGAGTCCTGAAAGATCATGGCGATCTGCTCGCCGCGCACCTGCCTCAGCTCGCTTCGGCTCATCTGCGTCAGTTCCCGGCCCTTGAATATGATAGAGGAGCCGGGCTGTATTTTCCCCTGCTTTTCCGGCAGGAGGCGGAGAATGGACATAGAGGTAACGCTTTTCCCACAGCCGGATTCCCCCACGATGCCCAGGATTTGTCCCTTCTCCAGGGAAAAATCCACCCCATCCACGGCGGGAATCGTCCGTTTGTCGGAATAGAAATATGTCCTGAGGTTTTTCACCTCCAGAATGGGTTCATTCATTTGCCCGCCTCCTTTAAATCTTCGTGCGCGGGTCAAAGGCGTCCCGCAGTCCGTCCCCAAAGAAATTGATGCTGAGCACCGTGACCACCAGCGTGATACCGGGCACCAGCCACATCCAGGGCATCCGGGACATCACGGTGATGGACTGACAGATATTCAGAATGCTGCCCCAGGATGCGTTGGGCGCTTGGATGCCCAGGCCCAGATAGCTCAGCGACGACTCGGTGAGAATCGCGCTGGCGCAGCGGAAGGTGAAGGCGATGAGCAAGGGGGAAAAGGCGTTGGGGAAAATATAGCGCAGCATGATTGGCCCATTTTTGGTGCCCACTGCCCGGGCGGCTTCCACGTAATCCTTCTCTTTGTAGGTGAGCACGTTGGCGTACATCAGCCGGCAGAAGGCCGGCCAGCCCAAAAATCCGATGATGACGGTAAGCAGCGGCAGCGAGGAGCCGAACACCGCCGCCAGAACCAGCAGGATCACCATGGAGGGGAACGCCATGAAGATTTCGCACAGGCGCATGATGACCATTTCCGTCACGCCCCGATAGTAGCCGGCGATCATTCCCAGGGGCACGCCGATGAGAAAGCTCACCAGCGCGGACAGCAGCCCGATGGTGAGAGACACCCGGCCGCCGTAGATAAAGCGGGCGAAATTATCCCGGCCCAGATTGTCCACCCCCAGCAGATGAGCCCGGCTGGGCCCACTGTAGATTTGCACGGTCTTGTCGATCGCAATGGGGTCCAGCTCCATCACCAGCGGCAGGAGGAAAAACACCAGCAGCTCCGCCGCGATGACGGCGCACCCCGCCATGGCCAGCTTGTGTTTCCGAAACCGTTTGAAGGCATCCCGGTAAAAGGAGCTTTTTCGTTCCTGTACAATCTTGTCTTTCATAAGCTCCCTCCTTAGCCGCTCTTTTTGACATGGGTGATACGGGGGTCCAGCAGGGTATAGATGAAATCCACCAGGATGTTGGCCGCCAGCACCGCTGCGGCGATCAGCGTGGCAATGGCCACGATGAGGGGATAGTCCCGGGCGGTGATCGACGACGCCAGCAGTTTGCCGATGCCCGGCCAACTGAAAGTGGTCTCGATCACCACCGACCCGCCGATGACAAAGGGGACCATATTGCCCACGCTGGTGACAATGGGGATCAGCGCGTTGCGCAGGGCATGGAGCACCACTTGGGGCTCGCTGTAGCCCATGGCCCGGTCGGTGCGAACAAAGTCCTCGCTCATCACCTCCAGCACGGCGCTGCGGGTTTGCCGGATGAGGGAACCCGCCAGGCAGAACGCCAGCACGCACACCGGCAAAATGGCGTAGCGGAAATAGGATCCCAGGCTCTCGTCCCCTGCGGCGTGCATCCCGGCCGTGGGCAGGACGCCCAGTTGAAGGCCGAAAATGTAGATGGCTACCAGGGCGGTGAAAAAGTCGGGCATGGCGGACCCCACAAAGGAGACGCCGGACAGGACGTAGTCAAATACGGAATTGGGTTTATAGGCCGCAATGGTTCCGGCGGGTACGGAGACGAGCACCGCCAAGGCAATGGCGGACAGCGTGAGCGTCAGCGTGGGGCCAAGCCGCTCCAGCAGCAGGCTGCTTACCGCCGTTTTGTAGGTATACGAGATGCCCAGGTTCCCCCGTGCGAAATTGGTCAGCCACGTCCAATAGCGCACCAGCACCGGCTGGTCCAGCCCCATGCTTTTTTCCAGCTCCGCCACCTGCTCCACCGTCATCTCCGGCGTAATCATCAGCGTGACGGGGGAGCCGTCCATGAAGGTGGACAGCACGTAGACGAGAAACGTCACCCCGACCAGCACCACCAGCGATACTGCCGCCCGTTTGAGAAAATACTTTGTCATACGCAGGCTCCTTTCACGCGCCCGTTCCTCCGGCGCGGCGCCGAAGCGCCGCGCCGGAAGGACTGGGCCCGGTCCTTCTTATCCCGGTCAGCTGACCACCCACTCCCAGGTGGTCCAAGCCACGTCGCCGGAGGCGGGCAGGGTCACGTTGCTCAGCCTCTGGTTGTTGTAGGCAATGACCTCGTCCGCCTCGAACAGCCAGATATACACGGGGTCCTCCAACTGCATCCGCTGGAATTTCTGATAGGCCGCGGCGATCTCGCTCTCGTCCGTCATGGTCAGGGTGGAGTTGAACACGTCCAGGAATTTGGAGTCCTTCAGGTGGCTCCACTGCCAGTAGACGGAGGGATTGTACTGGCTGGACAGGAAGTAGGGCCGCTTCACGTCCGCGCCGCCGCCCATGACGGACAGATCGTAGTGCCCGCCCTCGGCCAGCTCGGACATCTGGGTGGTGTAGTCCACGCTCACCAGCTCCACCTGCACGCCGATCTCACCCAGCATCTGCTGCACCAGCACGGGCACGCCGGAATAAATGGTTTCCTTCTCCGGGTTTACCGCCATTTTCAGCACTCGGCTGAAATCCCAGCCCGCGTCCTCCAGGAGCTGGCGGGCCTTGTCCGGATTGTACTCGGACTGGAGGGAGGGGTCGATATATTTGCAGGCGGAGGAGAATGGGGAGGAGATTACCTCCCCAAAGCCCATGTTCAGGGTGTTGAGCAGATACTGCTTGTCGATGGCCATCTCAAAGGCCTGACGGACCCGGGCGTCCTGGAGGTAATCAAAATTCAGCTCGATGGGCAGGTAGACGTATTTGCCCAGATCCAGGTTGACTACGGTGAGCTTCTCCTCGGCCACGGCCAGATCATAGTCCACCATGGGCAGCGCGCCGCAGTAATTGCCCACCAGTAGGTCGATCTCCCCGGAGATCAGGCCGGGCAGCAGCTCGGAGGAGGCGAACACCTTGTAGATCAGGGTGTCAAACTTGGGGGAGCCCAGGCAGAAATCGTCGAATTTTGCCATGGTGACGCTCTCGCCCGCCACGGTGGACTCAAACTTCCACGGGCCCGCGCCCACGGGGGCGCTCCAAAACGCCCAACTCTCCAGCTGCGCGGGGTCCTCGTTTTCCAGCAGATGCTTGGGCAGGAGGTAGGGGATGCTGGTGAACACGACATTCTCGCCCACGGGCATACGCAGCTTGAACTCCACCGTGTGTTCGTTCAGGGCGGTGACCCCCAAGGGCTCCTCACCGGTCGCCATCCCTGTGTCGTCGCAGCCCGCCCAGTAGGCGTTGTAGGAGCGGGCCACATTGGTGGACACCGCCGGATTGCTGGCCAGCTCCACGGAGAACACCACGTCCTCGGCGGTGAAGGGCTGGCCGTCGTGCCACTTGGCGTCGGGGTTGAGCTTGACGGTGTAGGTCAGCCCGTCGTCAGAGATGGTCCAGGAGTCCGCCAGCCAGGGCCGGATGTTGTTCTCCCCGTCAAAATAGGCCAGGTCGCCGAACAGGTTCCTCATAATGAAGTGATAGGTGCGCCCAGTAGCCAGGAAGGGGTTGATGGAGGTCCAGGCCACGGTGGTGGCCACAGTAATGGTCTTGGGGCCGCTGGTTTCCCCGCCGCCCGAGGAGACCTGAGTGGAGGCGTCCGCTGGGGGCGCGCTGCTGTCGGCGTTGGAATTGCAGCCCGCCAGGGTTCCAAACACCAGCAGCACGGCCAGCAGCAAGGGGACAAAACGTTTTGTCAGCTTTTTCATTTCATTCTCTCCTTTTCGTCACTTGCGTCTTTCTACGACAAACTCACAGCAGCCATGGCCGTCGGCGGCATATTTGGTCATGCGCCCGTCCAGGCCGCACTTGTCGGCATAGCCCACGTCGCCCATGCCGGCGTTGTGGCACATCTGGATGGCCTGCTCCGGAGTCATACCGGCCTCCTCCCAGAATTGCACGCACCCGGGCTTGCCCTGGCAGCCTACGCACCAGCGGATGATCGCCCGATCCTCGCTCTCCACCTCATAGGGAATCTGGCCGGGTTCGGCGGGGAAGTAGGGGAACTCGCCGGGCTCGTAGATCTCGCAGATGCGCTTCACATCATTGGGGATGATCTCCTGACCCTCGTGCTTCAGGTGGCCGTATTTGAAGTAAGCCTGCTGCACGATCTTGTCAGCGGTCTCCTGGTCGAAATTGTCCAGCAGGGCCAGATAGAAGCAGCCGGAGAGCTTGTAGCGGGCCTTGTTGGCCAGCATGGTGGAGTCCTTGAGTTCCTCCAGGGTGAACAGCTTCTCGCCTTTTTCGCTGGTGTACATAATTTTGTTCTCCTCTCATTTCGTTTTTTATGATGGCCCGGACGGCGGGCGCGTATCTCCCCGCCTGCCGTTCCAGCAATTACAGCCGAAGCATCGTGCTCTGGGACTGCGCTTTCACCTCGTCGACGCCGACCTCCCGTCCCAGGGCGGCGGACAGATAGATCCCCTCCTGGATCAGAAGGGTGTCCAGCGCCAGTTCTGCCGTGGGCAGCAGCTCCGCCTTCCCCTGGAGCGCGGCGGCCCAATTCCCCTGGGAGGAGGCGTACCACCAGTCCTCCGGGCCGGTGCGCGCCCAGCGGCGCTGGATCGTGTCCTCGCAGAAGGTTGTGTTGGTTTCCAGCCCGACCACGGTGGAAAAGTACTGCATGGGCTCAATGGGGGTGTGATCCAGCGTCTCCGGGTGCATGGGGGACAGCAGCAGTCCCCCTTGGGATCCCAGGATGCAGTTATGGGCGGGCTTGTGCAGGTGGGCGGCCCAGCTGTCAAAAATGTCCAGCGTCGCGCCGCCCTTGAGATGGACCAGCCCTACGCCGGTCTCCTCCACGTCAAAGCCGGACTGTGCGCGCCGTTCCCCGTCCATGGGCAGGCTCTGATAGACCTGGCCGCTGATGCGCTCCACCTGGGGACGGCCCGCGAGATACAGGATGCGGGAGATGTTATACACCCCGATATCGAACAGCGCGCCACCGCCGGCGGTGCGCCGCCGGACAAAAGCCGGCGAGCCCAGGGTATCCACGAAGGGCCGCCCCCGGCGGCGCAGCTCGAAGGTGCGCAGGTGGTATATCTCCCCCAGCGCGCCGGAGTCCACCACCTGCTTGGCCATGCGGCAGTCGGGGCGGTAGAGGAAGCGCAGCTGGATGTGCAGCAGCTTTCCCGCGGCATGGGCTGCGTCCAGCATGGCCTTTCCGTCCCGCCAGGACCCGGCCAGCGGCTTTTCGCAGTACACGTGCTTGCCCGCCTCCAGCGCCGCGATGGCCGCGGGCGCGTGAAGGTTCGCGTGCAGGCAGACGTCCACCGCGTCGATGTCGTCCCGCTCCAGCAGCCGGCGGAAATCCGTGCAGGTGTCCGTTACGCCGAACTCCGCCGCCGTACGCGCCAGCGCCGCCTCGTCCACGTCGCACAGCGCCGCTGCCTCCACGCCGGGCAGCTGACTGTAATTGTACAGGTGCTCCCTGGCGATCATCCCCGCGCCGATGATCCCGATGCGGATCGGCCGGTCAGCCATGGCGCGCTCCCTTCCCCAGCAGGCGGCGGACGCCTTCGATGCTCAGGCGGGCGCTCTCCAGCGTGTCGATGGGGCTGTTGTCCTGCTCCACGATGAGCCACTCCTGACCCATGGCCGCGGCCTTGTCCGCCACGGCGGCGTTGTCCATCACGCCTGTACCAATGGCTGTGAACTTCATTTCGTAGAAGGGCGCCAGCTCCCGGTAGTCCTTGATGTGCACTAGCCGGAGCCTGCCGCCCAGCTCCTCCATCACCCGGCAGGGGTCGTGCCCGGCAAAGTGGGCCCAGAAGGTATCCAGCTCGATCTTCATCTCCGGCGACGCGCCAGCGACGGCCTCCAAGAGTGTGCCCTTCCCATAGGGCTGGAACTCAAAGTCGTGGTTGTGATAGCAGAACTCCAGGCCATATTCCCCGCACTGCGCAATCCAGCGGGGGATCTCGCCCAGGATACGGGCAAAGAGCTCCGGGCTGCGCCGCTCCTCGTGGATATAGGGCAGGGTCACCGCGGGCAGGCCCACCTCCTTGGCGTAGTCCAGCACGCCGCGCATATCGCCGAACCACTGCTCCAGCGGGATGTGGAGGTGGACGTTGATCCCTTCCAGCCCGCACTCCGCCAGCCGGGCCCGCAGACGCCGGGGGTCCATCGTTCCGTAAGCGCCGTAGGTGAAAAATTCCACCCCGTCGTAGCCCATTTCTGCCAGCGCCGCCAGCGTCCTCTCCATGACGGCCTCGTCCCCCACCTTGTCGGGGCAGGAATATAGCTGAATTCCAATTTTCATCCGCTCAGCCTCCCAACTGCTTGCTCTGCGGGGTATACTGCATCAACTCAATCTCGTTGCCCGCCGGATCCTGAATAAAGCAGATATAGCTTCCGCAGGCCCCCGGCTCATATTCCCTGCCCAGTTCATAGGGCCTGCCGGACGGCCCGGGCTTCTCCCGGACGCAGACGCCCTTTTCCAGCAGCTCCGCCGCCGCCTGCTTCAGGTTGTCCACCAGATAACACACGTGCTTGAAGCTGTGCTCCGCGCCAAAAACGCCGCCCATGTTGAACAGCTCCACAAACTGCCGCTCCGCCACCTTCAGGTAGGCAATCCACACATCCCCCGGCTCGGCGGATACCGTATATCCCATGGAGCGGTAAGCGCCGATGATGCCCTCGTCAAAGGGCAACGTGAACTGGGGAGCAAACCCCAGCTTGTCCGTGTAAAAGTCCAGCATTTCCCGGAACTGCCGGGGCGTATTGCAAAAAAAGGACGCGTGGCTCAATCCTGTGATGTGCTCAGACATGGAATTCTCCTCCCTTTATCTGCTTGCTCTCCGGCGTAAACTGCATCAACTCCACATCGTTGCCCTCCGGGTCGGTGACAAAGGCGCACAGGCTGCCGCATTGGCCCGGTGCGCGCGCGTGGGGATCTTCCGTCAGCTCCGGGGAGCCCCGGCCGCCGGTGGTTACCGCCACGCCGTTGGCCCGCAGCGCCTCCACCGACCCGGCAAAGTCGTCTACTTCCAGGCAGATGTGGAGGAAGGACCGCTCCTGGGCCAGGTTGTCCCCCTTGTACCCGGCCGGGAACAGCTCCAGAAATTGGCCCGGTGCAATTTCCACATAGGTCAGATATACGTTCCCCGCCTCATCCGTGAGGTCGAATGCCTTTCTGCCGCCCAGCGCGCGGACGTAGAAGTCCAGCGTCTCCTGAAAGTGCCTGCATCGAAAGGCCGTGTGTCCGATTCCTTTAATTTTCATGTTGTTCCTCCTCATGCCCACCACATCTGCGCCGGCGCCTGGCGGATCAGCACGCCCCGCATAAAGGCCACCGCCTTCTCCAGCCCCTCCGCCATGGACATCAGGCTGTCCTCGTGCTCGATGCTGATTGCTCCGTCGTAGCCCACCATGCGCAGGGTGGATACGATGTCGTTCCACACCTGGGCGCCATGGCCGCAGCCCACCGTGCGGAAAATCCAGCTTCGGTTCAGCTCGTCCCCATAATGCTTGGTGTCGATGACGCCGTGGCGGCTCACGTTTTCCATCTCCAGGCGGCAGTCCTTGGCGTGGACGTAGTATATGGCGTCCCCCAGCTCCCGGATGGCGGCTACGGCGTCGATTCCCTGCCAGAAAAGGTGGCTGGGATCGAAGTTGGCCCCGATCTCCTCCCCGGCGGCGGCGCGCAGGCGGAGCATGGTCTCGGGATTGTAGACGCAGAAGCCGGGGTGCATCTCAATGGCTACCTTCACCCCGCCCTGCCGGGCAATGCCCGCCGCCCTCTGCCAGTAGGGGATGAGCACCTCGTCCCACTGGTAGGCCAGCACCTGGCCGTACTCCGGCGGCCAGGGACAGGTAACCCAGTTGGGATGCGCCGCGCCCTCGCCGTCCCCGGGGCAGCCGGAGAAGGTGACCACCGTGTCCACCCCCAGCAGTCCGGCCAGCTCTACGGTATCCACAAAGGCCTCGTGGTCCTTTTCGGCCAGCTCCCGGCGCGGGTGCACCGGGTTCCCATGGCAGCTCAGCGCGGAGATCTCCATTTCATTCTCCGCCAGCAGTTCCTTCAGATCCCGGATCTGCTCCGGGTGTTTCAGCAGTTCCTTCGCTTTGCAGTGAGCATCGTTGGTCACGCCGCCGCTGCCCAACTCCACCGCCTCCACGCCCAGGGAGCGCAAAAATTTCAGCGCGTCCCCCAGAGGCATTCCCGCCAGGGGGACGGTTAATACGCCCAGCTTCATATTAATCACCATGCCGACCGTTATACGGTCTGCACAAATAGGTATGAAAGAGTGCAGACAAGCGGTCGCCTTTCTTATAAAATATAGTTGAGGGGAAGCAAACTACAACGCACGGTGGAGCGAGTCGAAGGTTGCTTCTATAGCAAAAAGCAGTATTTCAATCAGTGTTAAATCACCTTTTCAAGCACAAATAGGCGCTTTGAGCCCGGACACTAAGGATTGTACTAACACCTTTTAATTGCTTGGCGATTCAGTCACTGATTTCTCCTCACCAAATTTGTTATGAGGAGGGTGTAGATTGAAAGCCGTATTTCCAATCTGCTGCGGGGTGGATGTCCACAAATCATTTCTGGCGGCAACCATCATTAAGACACCAAAGGACAGTTTACAGCCAAGTTATCAGAAAAAGCGGTTTTCAACATTCAACTCAGATTTGAGGCATTTTGCTGTCGGGCTCCATAAAAACGATTGCCTGGATGTGTGCGTGGAATCTACCGGGAAGTATTGGGGTCCTGTCTTTCATCACGGATTGCCTGACATCCGATGAGGATTTTGACCCACAGCATTGCGTTTCTCTTTTACATCGCTCCCTCAGGAAAAAGGCGAATGATGTTCTCGCATCTATTGAGGGGCACGAGATTTCGCCGGAGCAGAAATACCGCATCGGCGTTGTCCACGACCATCTCCACTACATCGAGAAACTGATTGAGCGGGTGAACTCCTGCATCAACGCCATGGTTGAAAAGTACGATGGGGCCATTTCGTTTCTGTGCACCATTCCTGGCATTGACCGCAGCTCCGCAATCACGATCATCTCTGAAATCGGTGTGGATATGGCCCAGTTTGGTTCTTCCAAGCGCCTTTGCTGCTGGGCCGGTCTCACCTCCGGCAACAACGAATCCGCCGGCAAGAAGAAGCCTGTCCGCATTTCACGTGCGGGAGTTTATCTCAAGCCTGCGCTGGTGCAAGCCGCCCACGCAGCCGTGAAGAACAAACTGAACCCTACTATGTATGCTTTGAAGTATAAGCATATTGCCAAACGCCGGGGTAAGAAATGGGCCATCATCGCCACCGCCAGAATGATTCTGACCGCTATTTATTCCATGCTCTCCACAGGAGAAATCTGGAATCCTGTTGACCTGTTTAAGGTTGATATGCCCAAGCATCTCAAAAAGCGGCAGCTTCAAAAGGCTGTGAAGCAAGCTGTTCGGTTCCTTGAAACGCAAGGACTTAAAGTAAGTTAGCCGCTGCGGATACCCCACCGTCTGCCCCAAAAATTTGCTGCTTTTCGGGGTTGGCTTTTTGCGCCTTTTTCGGGTGCGCCTTTTACCCGTGGTGCTTTCACACTACCCCTCCTTCACTTGCGTCCACCGGCCCGTCCGGTGGCTTTCCAGGCAGGCCTCCACAATGCGCACCACCTGCGCCCCCTGGGCAAAGGTAGCGAACCGGGGCGGCTCTCCTGTAATCAAATGGGCGTAAAACGCGCCCACGCTGTTTTTCAGCCCATCCGCCCATCCGACGGCGTGCCCGGCGGGCAGCGGGGCGTACCGGGCGGCCTGCCCGTGCAGCCCGTCGGCGGCGGCGTATTTCGTCGCGGCGCCCCCCTCCCGGGTGCGGACAATCAGCTTGTCCGGATTTTCCTGCTCCCAGGTCATGGAACCCGCCGCACCGTCCACCGAGAGGATCATGCCATTTTTATACCCCGCCGACACCTGGGACAGCGTGAGTACGCCGGGCGTGCCGTCGGTCAGCTCGAACAGGATAAACGCCGCGTCCTCCGACGTGATGCCCACCAGCTCAAACGCCCCCTCCGGCTGCGCCTCAAAGGTTCTGGCCTGGCCGGCGGATTTTTTCCGCCTGGGATGGACGGTGACCAGCCGGGCCAGCACCCTGGCCACCCGCCGGCCGGTAACGAACTGCGCCGCATCGAACCAATGGGAGCCGATGTCCGCCACCGTCCGGGACGGGCCGTTTACCTCCGGCACGCACCGCCAATTATAATCGGTGTCATACATCATCCAGTCCTGGATGTATTCTCCCCGGAGCAGGAACGTCCGGCCCCATTCCGGAGCCCGGATCAGCTCTCCCATCTCCCGGATCATGGCGTTCTGACGGTAGTTGAAGTTCACCCCCGCCGCCAGTCCCTTCTCCGCCGCCAGACGGGTCAGCGCCCCGGCCTGTTCGGAGGTGCTGCTCAGCGGTTTTTCGCAGAACACCGCCGCCCCGGCCTCCAGCGCGTCCGCACAGATCTGATAATGGGTAAAGTTCGGCGTGCATATGTGAACCGCGTCCGGCTTTTCCCGCTCCAGCAGCTCCCGGTAATCCCCATATGCGTGCGGGACGCCGTTTTCCTGGCAGGTCTGCTGAGCCAGCGCCAGCTTCTCGTCCGCCAGCGCTACCACCTCTGTGCCCGGAACGCGCCGCACAGCCTCTATGTGCTGCGCGCCCATCATCCCCGCTCCTATGATTCCCACTCGTTTGCATTCACTCATTTCCTGCGCTCACCCTTTCACCACGCGGGCAGCCCCCATGGGATGGGCTACAAATTTGCGTGATATTTTTGTTTCGTTTTTTCTTGATATTTACATAGTACGCGAAAATTTTCGTTTTGTCAACGAAAATTTTGTTACACTTGTAGAAAACTGCGCGTTTTTCGCTCTTTCTTTTGCTTAGATGAAAAAATATTTTCATTTTCCTCTTGCAAAACCCCTTGGAATGCTGTATGATAAAATTGTTGGAAAATCTTTCAGGGGGTGCGGTATGGCCATTTTTCAAAGCTTGACCATTCGGCAGATCGCGGAAAAAGCAAATGTCTCCATCGCCACAGTGTCCCGGGCGCTCAACGGTACCGGGAGTGTAAAAGAGTCCACCATGGACCGCATTCGGCAGGCCATTTACGCGCTGGGCTATGAACCGCCTGTCGATACGTCTGCCTCCAGGCCCAGGTCGGGGAGGCTGCTGGCCAGCTTCCCCGACCTGGACAACCCGTTCAATTCCGGCCTGATTCAGGGAATGCTGGACGCGGCCTCCCGGCGGGGCTACCACGTGGTGTTTTATGTGAATACCAATTACAGCCTGTCCTCAGGCTACCGCCTGTTTTTGGAGGAAGACTGCTTTTACGATGGGCTGCTCTTAGCCCATACCCTGCCCCAAAGCCTGATCCCCAGCCTCACCGCAAGGTTCCCGGTGGTCATGTGCTCGGAGCACATCCCCAACGCAGCCATCCCCTATGTGGCCATCGACGATTACGCGGCCGCCTGTACGGCGGTAAATTACCTCATCTCCACCGGGCGGAAAAACATCGCCTGCATCAACTCCTCCCTGAACAAAAACTACGCCGTTCACCGGGAGCGGGGCTACCGGGACTGTCTGCAAAAGGCGGGTCTGCCCATTCGGGAGGAGTGGATCGTCCATCTGCCCGACGTGAGCTTCAACCTGGCCGTGGGCTCCGTTGCTGCCCTGTTTGACGGCGAGCAGCGCCCGGACGCCTTTTTCTGCGTCTCCGACGTCTTTGCCGCCGCCGTCATCAAGCTGGCCGCCGAGCGCCGTATCCCGGTGCCCGGCGAGTTGGGGGTCATCGGCTTTGACGATATCAATCTCACCGCCATGACCACCCCCACCATCACCACCATCCGCCAGCCCGCCTACCAGATGGGCAGTTCCGCCTTCAATCTGCTTATCGAGCAGATTGAAAACCCGGCGGGCGGGCCCAACCGGGTCATTCTCAGCACCGATCTGGTGGTGCGGGATTCTACCTGAGGGACTGCACAAGGAGAGGAGCCGTAAGCTTATGAATCAGGAATACATCCAACGCTTGGTCGAGTTGCTCCGGCAGGACGGGCTGGACGCCCTGCTGGTGGCCCCGTCCCGGGAGCTGAAAATGCTGCTGGGCCACTCGCCTATGCATTGCTACCGCTTCCAGGGGCTGTTTATCCCTGTCCAGGGCGCCCCCTTCTATGTCTGCAACCTACTGTATGCCGGGGAAATGCGCCGGACGCTCCCGGAGGCGCCGGTCTACGCCTGGCACGACAGCGACGGCTTTTTGGAGACTGTGCGCCGGGCGTTGGCTGAGCACGGGCTGCTGGGCAAACAAATCGGCGTAAACAAACACGTCCGGGCCGTCCATGTCCTGGAGATTGCCCAGGCCATGAACGTCCGGTTTGTCAGCGCCGGGGAGTTGTGTTCGGAAAGCCGCATCCACAAATCCCGGCAGGAGATCAACTGTATGCGCCAGGCCGCTGAAATTTCCGAGGAGGCCTTCCGCCGGACCATCGCCGGCCTGAGGCCGGGCATGACGGAGGGCGACGTGGGCGATTCCCTTATCCGCCACACCCTGGTGCTGGGCGGGGAGGCTCCCGCCGTTATGGTCGCCGCCGGACCCAACGGAGGAGACCCCCACTATACCGGGAATTCCCGTACCCTGCAAAAGGGCGACGGGGTGATCATCGACTTCGGCTGCGCCTGGCAGGGTCTGCGCACCGACATCACCCGGACCGTCTTTCTGGATCGGGCCTCTCCCCGCCAGCGGGAGCTGTATGAGCTGGTGCGGGCCGCCAACGAGGCTGCGGAGGAGCGGTTGCGCTCCGGTGAGCGCTGGATTCCCGCGCTGGACGCCGCCGCCCGGGACCTGATCGGGCGGGCCGGGTACGGGCCGTTTTTCACCACTCGGCTGGGCCACGGCATCGGCTGCATGGGGCATGAGGCCCCGGACATCAAGTCCAGCAACACCCGAATGCTGGAGCCGGGGATGTGCTTCTCCATTGAGCCGGGCATCTATCTCGATGGCGAACTGGGCGTGCGCATTGAGGACTGTGCCGCCGTGGATCTGGACGGACAGGGTGTGGTGCTCACAAGCGGTCTGCCCAAGGAGCTTCAAATCATCCCCTTCTAAGCCGTGCCCAAGGCTTTCGCAGCTGCATACAAACTACACGAGGTGAACGAAATGGCTTTTTCACAGGAACGATACCGGCAGTACCTTGAGATTCTGCGGGAGGAGCTTCTTCCCGCCATGGGTTGTACCGAGCCCATCGCCGTGGCCTATGCCGCCGCGCTGGCCGCCCGGGAGTTGGGCCGTCCGCCGCAGCGCGTGAACATCACCGTCAGCGGCAACATCATTAAAAACGTAAAAAGCGTGGTGGTGCCCAACACCGGGGGACTGCGCGGGCTGGAGGCCGCCGCGGCCGCGGGCATCGCCGCCGGGCGTCCGGACCGGGAGCTGGAGGTCATTGCCGACGTCACCGACGAGCAGCGGCAAAAAATCGCCGCCTGCTTAAAGCAGACGGCGTTCCAGGTGGCTGAGTCCGGCTCAGGCTTGATTTTTGATATCGATGTAGCGCTGTTTGGGGACGGACACACCGCCTCCTGCCGTATCGCGGGCTACCATACCCATGTGGTCCGGCTGGAGCGTGACGGCCGGCTCCTGATCGACAAGCCCGCCCAGGACTGCGCCGAAACCCACGCCACTGACCGCACCCTTTTAAACGTGGCGGATATCGTGACCTTTGCGGACGAGGTGGACGTGGATGACGTGAGAGACCTGTTGGACCGGCAGATCTCCTTTAATATGGCCATCGCCCAGGCGGGGCTGGATCAGCCATATGGCGCGCGGATCGGCCGCATCCTGATGGACGCTTACGGCGACACGGTGTTTAACCGCGCCAAGGCAATGGCCGCCGCCGCATCGGACGCGCGGATGAACGGATGCGGTCTGCCGGTGGTTATCAACTCGGGCAGCGGCAACCAGGGCATCACCGCCTCAGTGCCTGTGGTTGTGTATGCCCGGGAGTTGGGCATATCCCAAAAGACGCTGTACCGGGCGCTGGTGGTGTCCAACCTCATCACCATACACCTGAAAACCGGCATTGGCCGCCTGTCCGCCTACTGCGGAGCCATTTCTGCCGGCTGCGGCGCGGGCAGCGGCATCGCCTACTTGTACGGTGGCCGCCAGGACCGCATCGCCCACACGATTGTCAACGCTGTGGCCATCAACTCCGGCGTCATCTGCGATGGAGCCAAGTCCAGCTGTGCTGCCAAAATCGCCTCCGCGGTGGAGGCGGGACTGCTGGGGATGCAGATGGCCCAGCGCGACAGCGAATTTTACGGCGGGGACGGCATCGTCATCAAGGGTGTGGAAAACACCATCTCCAACGTGGGCCGGCTGGCCCGGGAGGGCATGGCGGAAACCGACAAGAAAATCATCGATCTCATGCTGGGCTGGACTTGACGATTCAATGGGACTATGGAACTGAAGAAAGAACAATATGAAAAATCAAGGACTGCTTTCTAAAGCCAAAAAACCAGCGGAAATCAGGAACTTGGACGTATTAAATACAGTGCTGTATCTCGTAGAGAAAGGAGTACAAGTGGAGGGAGTTGCCCAAAGCATATCGGAATTGACCTGTGATCTATGTCCGTGTGAACGTTAGGCGAAAGTAAGCGTCAAATAGCAGAGTACCTTCCCCCCTGGTATAGAATGAGTGTAAGGGGGTTAAGGAATGGGGGAAGAGCTGAGGCGTCGGAATTGTGGGAAAGGCTTTAGGGCCGAGCAGGACACGTTCAGCGGTCGGTATGCACTGTCCACTGGGCATCGGATCCGCTACATCACGGAGCGGGCGGTGTTCGAACTTGTGCCCTCAAGGGCTTCGCCTTTTGGAAACCGCGCCGGGAATTGACATTGCGCGGGATATTATCGCCTATTTTGATTCCAAGGCCGCGCTGGTGGGCATGACCTCAGCACGTCCCGGCCTGCCAGCAGCGCGTCCTCCTGGCCGGGGCGGAATTGGCCGCAGCCGAAGTACCGCTTCAGGACCTCGTATCTGTCCATGGGAACGCGTCATTCCGGATTCTGTACGTCGATGACCTCGCCCTCCGCCACGGCGGCGCGGGCCAGCTTGGCCAGCCGGTGGATGCTCCACAGGTCGGATACGCTCTCATAAATGAGGATCCCGCCGATGATCTGGAGAAGCAGCTGGGCAAACAGGCCGGGGTTGAACACAACCAGGGTCCCCAGCAGCAGGATGAGCACGTCAAGAATCAGGAGAACCCACCACTGGAGAAAGCCCGCCGCCCGCAGCTCGAAGTCCCGCCGCAGGCTCATGATACCGTTCACCAGGATGGCGACGCCCAGGATGATGGAGATGATGTCGCTGATGCGGGTGGGCTGGGCCAGGGCGTAGATGCCGAAGGCGGCGCAGATGACGCCGACAGCCAGCCCAATCCAGGAGCCGCACTCCTTCCCGAAGTAGGCGATGATGTTGAACAGGCCGTAGGCGATGAGCACGCCGGACACGAGATAGCAGAGGATCAGATTGCTGGTGTGGGGCCAGATCAGCAGCGAGATACCCAGGAGCAAAAAGAGCAGGGACGCCAGAATTAAGCTCCACTTGATGCCGTTCAGCGTTTCTCTCATGGGACGATCCCTCCAGAATAAGAGTTGGGCTTTCTCCAAAAGCCGCGGTTGTCACGGGTTACGATCCGCGCAAGAACCTCCGCCTATTATAACAGAGGCGGCTTATTTTGACAAGGATACCCCTTCCTCGCCCTGCCCCTCCTCCACGGAGGAATGGCTCATGATATAGAATTCCTCCTGGCTGGGCCGGTATTCCTTGGCCATGGGCTCCAGGGTATCGTCATAGCGCTGGGCCTCCGCCTCGTCGATGCTCATCACCGGGCTGTCCCGGTAGACCCACCTTCTGCCGTCCAGCGCGCCGTCTCTCAGCTCCTTCACCAGCATGGCCGACGGGAATTTCCCGCCCTCCAGGCACACGTTGTATTTGCGGCAGCTCTTGAAGCCCCGGCCCACGTAATTGACGGGGCTGCCGAAGATGACGATCACGTCCCAGCCCAGCCCCGCCGCCCGCCGGAAGGAATGCTCCAGAAGCTGCCTGCCATAGCCCCGGCGCTGGTGCTCCGGCGCGATGGACACCGGGCCGAAGGTGAGGACTTCCTTGACCGTCCCCGCCTCGTCGGTGAGGGTGGCCTTGGTATACATCACGTTCCCGATGACCTGTCCGTCCAGCTCGGCCACGAAGTCCAGTTCCGGGAGGAAGTCTGGGTGATCCCGCATGACGTGCACCAGGAAGTGCTCCGCGCAGCCGGGGACATAGAGGTTGTAGAAGGCCCGCCGGGTGACGGCCTCCACGGTCTGGCGATCCGTTGGGGTCTCGTTTCTGATGTTCAGCATGAAAATGTCCTCCGTTTCGTTCTTTTAGCAAGCATTCTATCAAAAAGTATGCGCGAAGTGGAGCCGTCCCATGCCCCTCATTCTCCCTAAAATGGGCCCCCGCAAAGCCGCCCTGTGGCTTTGCGGGGAAAGGAGGGGCAAGGGAGCAGAGTGAAAGAATCCCGCCCAAAGGGCGGGATTCTTGAACGGGGCGGACTTTGCCCCGACGTGGCACCCCGAACTGGATTCGAACCAGCGGCCTTCCGCTTAGGAGGCGGACGCTCTATCCAACTGAGCTATCGGGGCACACGATAACAACTTCCTCATTGTACTCAATTTTTTGCCTTATGTCAATGCGGCACAAGAAAAAAATCAAAATGCCGCATAATTCTTTCGTTCCGACGGTTGCAATTAGGGCAAAGCAGGGATATAATGATAAGCCGTATTTCAATGAAAATCCAGATGGAGATGGAAGGTACGGATATGCGAAACGAAAAATTGAGGAATATTGCCATCATCGCCCACGTAGATCACGGCAAAACCACCCTGGTGGACGAGATGCTCAAGCAGGGCGGCATCTACCGTGAGAACCAGGCCACCGTGGATCGGGTCATGGACTCCAACGATCTGGAGCGGGAGCGGGGCATCACCATCCTGGCCAAGAACACCGCCGTCCACTACAAGGATACCAAGATCAACATCGTGGACACCCCGGGCCACGCCGACTTCGGCGGCGAGGTGGAGCG
>CAZSWC010000028.1:0-26248 GCA_964610665.1 uncultured Lachnospiraceae bacterium | reverse complement strand
CGTTGTAATTTTTCCCATGGTTCTTACGAAGAACAGAAAACAAAAATGATGAATGTGGTAAGAATCAGCGAAGAAATGGGGAAACCGGTAGCCACTTTGATTGATACCAAGGGCCCCGAAATTCGTCTTCGTACTTTTGAAGAAGGAAAGATAGTTTTAGAAGAAGGGCAGAAGTTTACTTTAACCACAAAAGATGTGGTGGGAAATAAAGACCGGGTTTCAGTTACCTATGAAAATATAATAAATGATGTAGTAAAAGGCGGCTCTGTATTAATTGATGATGGTCTGATTGAACTGTCGGTGGAAGAAGTCACAGAGACAGATATTATCTGTCGTGTAATAAATGGGGGACCGGTTTCCGATAAAAAAGGTGTAAATCTTCCGGGAGCAGATCTTTCCATGCCATTTATCAGCGAACAGGACAGACAGGATATTTTATTCGGGATTGACTGTGGATTTGATTTTATTGCCTTATCTTTTGTCCGTACCAAGGAAGATGTTTTGGAAGTTCGTAAGATGTTGGATGAAAAAAGAAGTCCTATGAAGGTTATTGCCAAGATTGAAAATATGCAGGGAATCAATCATTTGGATGAGATTCTTGAGGTGTCTGACGGAATTATGGTAGCCCGTGGAGACATGGGAGTAGAAGTGCCGTTAGAAGAAGTTCCGGTAATTCAGAAGATGATGATTCGAAAAGCGGTGGCAAAGGGAAAACAGGTCATTACGGCAACACAGATGCTGGAATCCATGACCAAAAATCCAAGACCTACCAGAGCGGAAGCTACAGATGTGGCAAATGCTATTTTTGACGGAACAACAGCCATAATGCTGTCGGGAGAAAGTGCAAATGGAAAATATCCGGTAGAAGCTGTTAAGACAATGTCCAAAATTGCCGAAAGAGCAGAAAAGGGAATTGATTACCAGAGACGTTTACGAAAAGCATATGACAGTGACGAAACAGATATTACGGAAGCCATTTCCCATGCTACCTGTACCATTGCAGCGGATTTAAATGCAGCTGCCATTATTACAGTTACCATTTCCGGTTTTACCGCAGAAAAGGTAGCTCGTTTTAAACCTTCCTGTCCCATTATCTGCTGCAGTGTAAATCCAAGGGTTTGCAGACAGGCTGCTTTGCTTTGGGGAGTAACGCCGCTTCTGATTGAGAAGCAGAATACTGCGGACGATTTGTTTAAGGAAGCATTATGGGCAGCAGAAAAAGCCGGAAAAATCAAAAAAGGGGATAAGGTAGTATTAACTGCCGGAGTACCTCTTGGAGTGTCCGGCAACACAAATATGGTTCGGGTTGTAGAGTATTAATTTTTAGAAAAGTTTCATGTATGATGATTAGGAGGTGGGAGTAAATGGATATGAAAGTAAATGCCCCTATGGCACCGGCGCCGGTGGAGAACCAGACCCAGGTAAATCAAAGTGACGGTACTTTCAAATTTACTCTTGCCAGTCATATTGAAGAAGCGCAGCTTCAGGCAAGACTGAATACCCTGATGGAAGAGATTACCATGCAGGGAGACAGACTGGCAAAAAAAAGAGATATCCGGGATATGAAAAAATACCGGGGGCTTATTAAAGATTTTATGAACGAAGTGGTAAATCGTTCTCATCAGTTTTCCAGAGAAAATTTTCTGGACAGAAGAGGACGGCACCGGGTTTATGGGATTATTCGAATGGTAGACCAGACCTTAGACGAACTGGCGCAGGAACTTGTGAAGGATGAAAAAGACAATCTGGCAATTCTTGCAAAAATCGGGGAAATTCGAGGACTTTTGTTAGACATATTTACATAGAGGGGGATAAATATGGCAGGATTTAAGGATATTATAGGACAGGAAAATCTGAAGGAGCATTTGATAAATGCTATTCAGGCAGATAAAATTTCCCATGCATATGTGATTCAGGGAGAATTAGGGGCAGGCAAAGAATTTATTGCAAAGATTTTTGCAAAAACCATACAATGTGAACGGGGAGAAACCGAGCCCTGTGAAGAATGCCGTTCCTGTAAGCAGATAGAGAATAATAATCATCCTGATGTTATCTGGGTGACCCATGAAAAGCCTAATTCCATTGGTGTAGAGGATATTCGCGGACAGATAAATAATGATATGGGAATCAAACCATATTATGGTCCCAAAAAGATATATATTATAAAAGATGCCCAGAAGATGACAGTACAGGCGCAGAATGCATTGCTGAAAACATTGGAAGAACCGCCGGCATATGGGGTGATTCTTTTATTAACTACAAATGCAGAGGCTCTGCTGCCTACAATTCTTAGCAGATGTGTGATCTTACATATGCGTCCGGCAGAAGATAAAAAAATAGTGGATTATTTAATGAAACAGTTACAGGTTCCGGATTATAAAGCTTCTGTATGTGCTGCTTTTGCAAGAGGGAATGTGGGAAAAGCGAAGGCATTGGCAGAAAATGAAGATTTTGAGCATATTAAAGAAGAAGCTGTTTCTTTATTGAAATATATTCAGGATATGGAAATATCAGAAATAGTAGCAGCCGTTAAAAAAATCAGTGATTTTAAACTGGATGTAAACAATTATCTGGACATTATTGCGGTCTGGTTTCGGGATATTTTGTTATTTAAAGCAACAAAAGATGTGAACAGCTTGATTTTTAAGGAAGAAATACAGTATATTAAAAGAACGGCAGACAGAAGCTCTTATGAAGGGATTGAAAATGTGATAGAAGCCATAGATAAAGCACAGACCCGTCTGAGTGCCAATGTCAATTTTGATTTGACAATGGAATTGCTATTCCTTACCATAAAAGAAAATTGTTAAGTGAAAAAGCCGCTTAATGTAAGTATATAGAATAAAATAAGATGCCTTAGGCAAAAAGAGAGGATTCATGATTAGAGTAATAGGTGTAAGATTTCGTACAGCGGGAAAAATATATTTTTTTGATCCGCTGCAGTTTGATATAAAAAGGGGAGATCATGTAATTGTAGAGACTGCCAGAGGGGTGGAATACGGAACCGTGGTAGGAGACCCGAAAGAAATAGAAGAGGATAAGGTGATACAGCCGTTGAAACCGGTTCTTCGGGTGGCTTCTGCAAAGGATGATGAACAGGAAAAAAACAATAAAGAAAAAGAAAGACAGGCGTTTAAAATCTGTCTGGAAAAAATTCGTAAGCACAATCTGGATATGAAATTGATAGATGCGGAGTATACTTTTGACAATAATAAGGTATTGTTCTATTTTACGGCAGATGGAAGAATCGATTTCAGGGAATTGGTAAAAGATCTGGCAGCAGTTTTCAAAACAAGAATTGAACTTAGACAAATAGGTGTGAGAGATGAGACTAAGATTTTGGGAGGCATCGGAAGCTGTGGAAGACCTCTTTGCTGTCATACTCATCTTTCAGAATTTGTTCCTGTATCCATTAAAATGGCAAAGGAACAGAATTTGTCCCTAAATCCGACAAAAATTTCCGGTGTCTGCGGCAGACTGATGTGTTGCTTAAAGCACGAAGAAGAGACCTATGAAGAGCTGAATAAAAGTCTTCCTAATGTAGGTGATTTTGTAAATTGTGCGGATGGAGTAAAGGGTGAGGTTCAAAGTGTTAATGTGCTTCGCCAGCTGGTAAAAGTTATTGTGGAAGTGAATGATGAAAAAGAAATTCGCGAATATCGCGCAGACCAGCTTAAATTTAAGCGGAAATTTAAAAAGGAAAAAATGGATGTTCATGATAAAGAACTCCGTGAATTAGAGAAATTGGAAAAACAGGAAAAGAAATCTAATTTGGACGATAACTAAACTTATGGAAATGGAAATTAGACCAACGGAAAGAATAGATGAACTTGGACGAAACGGTTATCGGATTATACAAAATCCGGACCGTTTTTGTTTTGGAATGGATGCAGTACTGCTGTCTGATTTTGCAAAGGTAAAGGAAGGGGATAAGGTTCTGGATTTTTGCACCGGAAATGGGATTATTCCTATTCTGATGGAAGCAAAAACTAAGGCGGCCCGGTTTCAGGCATTGGAAATACAAAAAGAGAGTGCCGATATGGCCAGAAGAAGTGTTGCCTTAAATCATTTGGAAGAAAAAATAGAAATAATAACAGGGGAT
Organism: uncultured Lachnospiraceae bacterium; assembly: GCA_964610665.1. Taxonomy (GTDB): domain Bacteria; phylum Bacillota; class Clostridia; order Lachnospirales; family Lachnospiraceae; genus SFDP01. The sequence goes on along the minus strand of CAZSWC010000028.1, from coordinate 22,146 downwards.
GTAAAGGAAGCGGAACAGTATTTTGAAGCAGCTTCGTTTCAGGCAGTTACCTGTAATCCTCCCTATATGATAGGGCATCATGGACTGGTAAATCCTGAGAGTCCCAAGGCGGTTGCAAGGCATGAAATTTTGTGTACTCTGGAAGATATTATTATGCAAAGTGCCAGAGTGTTGGTGCCGGGAGGAAGTTTGTATATGGTGCATAGACCTTTCAGACTGGCAGAGATTATGACCACACTTATGAAATATAAATTGGAACCCAAAAGGATGCGTCTGGTATATCCTTTTGTAGATAAGGAACCCAATATGGTATTATTGCAGGCAACCAAAGGAGGAAAATCCAGAATCAGTGTGGAAAAACCTTTGATTGTGTATGAAAAGCCGGGGGTATATACTCAGGAAGTGATGGCATTATATCAAGAATGAGTGCAAAAAAGTACAGACAGATTTGGTTAGAAAGACAAAAATAGAGGTATTAGGAGTAAAGATATGGCAGGAAAACTTTTTTTGTGTGCCACACCTATAGGAAATCTTGGGGATATGACGCCCCGTGTGATAGAGACATTACAAAGTGTGGATGTTATTGCAGCAGAAGATACCAGAAACAGCATACGGCTGTTAAATCATTTTAATATCAGAACACCTATGACCAGCTATCATGAATATAATAAAGTGGAAAAAGCAGAAACTTTAATCGCCGGAATGCAGGAGGGAAAAAACATTGCACTTATTACAGATGCAGGAACACCGGCGATTTCCGATCCTGGAGAGGTTCTTGTGCAGAAATGTCAGGAAGCAGGGATTACAGTAACTTCTCTTCCCGGACCGGCAGCCTGTATTACGGCATTGACCTTATCTGGACTTTCGACAAGACGATTTTGTTTCGAAGGTTTTCTTCCTTCGGAAAAAAAAGAGAGAAAAGCGGTACTGAAAGATTTACAGGAAGAAAGCCGGACCATGATTTTATATGAAGCTCCCCATCATTTAAAGGCAACCTTAAAGGAATTGCAGGAAACCTTGGGAAATCGTAAGATTACCCTGTGCCGGGAATTAACCAAAAAATTTGAAACCATATTTCCCACAACTTTAGAGAACGCAATCGAATATTATGAAACGGAAGAGCCAAGGGGTGAGTATGTACTGGTTCTTGAAGGAAAAAGTCATCAGCAGAAAATACAGGAAAAGCAGGAAAAACTTTCAGAAATCCCCATAGAAGAACATATGAAAATGTATGAGGAAAAAGGGGTAGAACGGAAGGAAGCCATGAAGTTAGTTGCAAAAGAAAGAGGAATAAGTAAGCGGGATGTGTATAATTATCTGCTGTCACTAAATGCATAAAATAATGAATATTCATGCATATGTGCATAAATATAAATGACTAAACTATAAAATATGATAATATCCGGCAATGGAATGGAGAGAAGAATGAAAAAAATAATGTGTGCGTTTTTGTTGGGAGCATTCTTTGCAATGACGGGATGCAATTTTAAAGAAGAAGCAATTTCTGAGGTCAGAGAGGCAATCTGTGAAGAAGCCCAGATTTCCTTTACTTTGAACGGATTGTGGAGCCAGTCTGAGGAGGAAGAGAACCGGCTGCAAAAAGGACAGATGCTTGTATTTACTGCATGGGAAGAAGAAACCGGTTCGGCAATTGATATTATATGTGAAGATTTAACGGAAACGGCAGGAGGAACACTGATAAGAATGGATGATTATGTGTCCGGCATTCGCGAACAGTTAGAAAATTCCTCGGAACATCAGTATTCCTGCAGCGATACCTCTGTAGAAAAAATATATGGGAAAGAATATGTGACCTTTCAGGCAGAAATTCCCGGTATGGAAGGAAAACAGAAATTTTTCATCAGACGGCAGGAGAATACGATGGTCATGATGGTGATTTCTGCTTTTGGAGAAGAGAAAATAGAAGATATTTTAGCATTAGGAAAAGAAATGTAAGTTTTTACTTGCATTTTTTTTATTTAGTGATATTATTAGTTACAGATATGAATAAATATGCATGAAAAGAGGAGATTATTATGAAAAAATTCATCGTAACAGTTTTAGCCACAGCTATGTCTCTGGGATTGGTTGCCTGCGGCGGAAGTGACGTACCTGCTAACACAGTTCATTCTGTGGATGATTTACCGGGGAAATCCATTGGGGTACAGTTAGGAACTACTGGTGATATTTATGCCAGTGATTATGAAGCAGAAGGTTCTACCATTGAACGTTACAACAAAGGTGCAGATGCCATTCAGGCATTAAAACAGGGAAAAATTGACTGCATGATCATTGATGAACAGCCGGCTCTTGCGTTTGTAGACAAAAATCCGGAACTTAAGATTTTGGACGAAGAGTTTGCTTTGGAAGAATATGCAATCTGTATTGCAAAAGAAAACACAGAATTAAAAGAAAAGATTAATGATGCTTTAGCACAGTTAAAAGAAGACGGAACCTTAGATTCTATTATTTCTAACTATATCGGAGATGATACAAAAGGAAAAACACCTTATGAATCTCCTGCAGATGTTGACCGCAGCAATGGAACTTTAACTATGGCAACAAATGCTACTTTTGAACCATATGAATACTACCAGAATCAGGAAGTGGTAGGAATTGATGTGGATATGGCACAGGCAGTATGTGATGTACTGGGAATGGAATTAAAAGTAGAAGATATGGAATTTGATGCTATTATCAATGCGGTGACCAGTGGTAAGGCAGATATCGGAGTTGCAGGTATGACGGTAACAGAAGATCGTCTTTTGAGTGTAGATTTCTCTGATTCTTATACAACAGCCACTCAGGTAATTGTTGTTCGCGGAGAATAGTAAAAGAGCAGATTAGATGTTTATGCTGTCAAAGCTGACAAAAGTTTTGGCAGCATTTTTGAGTTTATATGAGAAAGGTGAAAAAATGGATAATTTTATAGCAAAATTTCAAGTAAACTTTATCGATGATAACAGGTGGCGTTATATAACAGATGGATTAAGTACCACATTTACGGTAACATTTTTTGCGGTTATACTGGGAGTCGTATTAGGGTTTTTAATTGCGTTGGTTCGTTCTACGGTAGATAAGAACGGAAGCAAATCTCCTGTTTTAAAAATATTAGATGCAATTTGTAAGATATATCTGACGGTGATCCGTGGTACTCCGGCCATGATTCAGTTATTGATTATGTACTATGTGGTTTTTGCCAGTCCAAATGTAAGTAAGCAGTTTGTGGCCATTCTTTCTTTTGGAATCAACTCCGCAGCATACGTGGCAGAGATTTTCCGTTCCGGTATTATGTCCATTGATAATGGGCAGTTTGAAGCCGGAAGAAGTCTTGGATTTAGTTATCCCCAGACCATGATTTATATTATTGCACCACAGGCATTTAAAAATGTGTTGCCGGCATTGGCGAACGAATTTATTACATTATTAAAAGAAACTTCTATTTGCGGTTATATTGCTCTGACAGATATTACTCATGGAGCGAACACCATCCGAAGTCAGACATATGAGCCATTAATGCCTCTTTTGGCAGCGGCATTGATCTATCTGGTAATTGTAACGGTATTAACCGCATTGGTAGGAAAACTGGAAAGGAGATTAAGAACCGATGAGCGATAATTGTGTATTGTTTGAAATAGATAATTTGTGTAAATCTTTTGGAGACCATCTGGTATTGGATCACATCTCAACCCAGATTAGAAAAGGGGAAGTTGTGGTAATTATCGGTCCTTCCGGTTCAGGAAAATCCACCTTTCTGCGTTCCCTGAATTTATTGGAAGAGCCAACCGAAGGCAGTATTACCTTTGAGGGATTAAATATTACAGACCCGAAATGTAATATTAATAAATATCGTCAGAAAATTGGAATGGTATTTCAGCATTTTAATCTGTTTCCTCACAAAACGATTCTGGAAAATATGACATTGGCTCCTATGAAGCTTTTGAAAAAGAGTAAGGAAGAAGCGGAAAGTCAGGCAATGGAATTGTTAAAAAGAGTAGGTTTGGAAGAAAAGGCAAATGCTTATCCGAATCAGTTATCCGGTGGACAGAAACAAAGAATAGCCATTGTACGTTCTCTTTGTATGGACCCGGATGTCATCTTATTTGATGAACCCACTTCAGCTCTGGACCCGGAGATGGTAGGAGAAGTGTTGAATGTTATGCGTGACCTTGCAAAACAAGGAATGACCATGGCAGTAGTAACCCATGAAATGGGCTTTGCAAAAGAAGTGGGAACTCGTGTTATGTTTATTGATGAAGGCCAGATTAAAGAAGAGAATACCCCAAAGGAATTTTTTGAAAATCCTAAGAATCCAAGATTAAAAGAATTTTTATCCAAAGTATTATAAAAGAGGATGCCGCAGTTTTTATGCGGCATCCTTTTAGAATTAAAAATTAGATTATTTTTGTAGTCCATTTTGTGCAGTCAACAACTCTGGTTGCCCAGTCTTCATAAAAGTCCGGTTCATGGCAGACCATCAGGATACTTCCTTTATAAGCTTTTAAAGCTCGTTTCAATTCCTCCTTGGCATCTACATCCAAATGATTGGTAGGTTCGTCCAAAAGAAGGACATTGGTTTCGCGATTAATAAGTTTACATAATCTTACTTTTGCCTGTTCACCACCGCTTAATACTTTAACTTTGCTTTCGATATGTTTGGTAGTCAGACCGCATTTTGCAAGAGCGGAACGCACCTCATACTGGGTAAAGGAAGGAAATTCCTGCCAGATTTCTTCAATACAGGTGGTTTCTATTCCCTTTGGCATCTCCTGCTCAAAATAGCCAATGTGAAGATACTGGTCTCTTTCTACCCATCCCTCAAGGGAAGGAATCAGTCCTAAGAGAGATTTTAAAAGAGTTGTCTTTCCGATTCCGTTGGAACCGATAAAAGCAATTTTTTCTCCACGTTCAATTTCCAGATTAAGAGCAGCAGAAAGGGGCTCGTTATAGCCAATGACTAAGTCTTTTGTCTGGAATAAATACCGCCCCGGTGTGCGGGCTTCTTTGAAATGAAATTCCGGTTTTGGTTTTTCCGCGGTCAGTTCAATCATGTCCATTTTATCCAGCTTCTTCTGGCGGGACATTGCCATGTTTCTGGTAGCAACCCGGGCTTTGTTTCTGGCTACAAAATCTTTTAAGTCTGCAATTTCTTTCTGCTGTTTATTATAAGCCGCTTCCAGTTGGGCTTTTTTCATGGCATAGACTTCCTGAAATTTATCGTAGTCTCCTACATAGCGGTTCAATTCCTGATTATCCATATGATAAATCAGATTAATTACACTGTTTAAAAAAGGAATATCGTGTGAGATTAAAATAAAAGCATTTTCGTAATCGTTCAGATATCTTTTTAGCCATTCAATATGCTCCGCATCTAAATAGTTGGTAGGTTCGTCAAGAAGCAGGATATCCGGCTTCTCTAACAGTAATTTGCCAAGAAGCACTTTGGTTCTTTGACCTCCGCTTAAATCTGTAACATCTTTGTCCAGACCAATTTCTGTAAGACCCAGAGCGCGTCCAACTTCTTCTACTTTAGAATCTATCAGATAAAAATCATGAACTGTCAAAAGGTCTTGAATGGTTCCCAGTTCTTCCATATACACTTCCAGTTCTTCCGGTGTGGCATCTGCCATTTTATTGCAGATATCATTCATTTGGGCTTCCATTTCGAATAAGAAATCAAAAGCCGAAGAAAGGACACTTCGAATGGTCATTCCCTGCTCTAGGGCGGTATGCTGGTCTAAGTAACCAACCCGCACATTTTTGGACCATTCCACTTTTCCTTCGTCAGGCATCAGTTTTCCGGTAATAATATTCATAAAGGTAGATTTGCCTTCTCCGTTGGCACCTACCAGACCAATGTGTTCTCCTTTTAAAAGACGAAAAGATACATCATTAAATATGGCTCTGTCTCCAAAACCATGGGTTAAGTGTTCTACATTTAAAATACTCATGTTTTCCTCGCTGTTTTTGTTTTTGGGAATAAAAATCCCTGAATGTGAAAATATCTTATCATAGGCAGGCAAAAGGTGTAAATAAAGGAAATAAAAAATCTAAAGAAACTGTATAAATTCTTAAAAGAAAATAACTCTCTTGTAATATTTTCTTTCTATGTTATAGTACAAAAAGAAGGCTGATTTACAATAAATACCTGATGGGTTACAGAAAGTTTGATATAACAGGGGAGTAAACGATGTGGAATAAGATAAAATGGTATCTTCAGAAGTTTATGATAGGACGTAACGGAAGAGATGAATTACAGGTATGTGTTATATATGCGGTGTTGATTGTATATGTAGTATCCTCTTTTCTGGGAGTTATTTTTCCGTTTAAGATAGTAAGAGTTCTGGTCAGATTTTTAAGTACTGCAGGTTGGGTTGGCGTTTTTTACAGTATGTATCGTTTCTGTTCTAAAGATGTGTACCGCAGGCGGGAAGAAAACCGGAAATTTTTGCAGGAACTGGAGTTTTTCAAATTGCGCATTTCCATGCGTAAAACCCATAAGATATATCGCTGCAAAGGTTGCGGCCGTAAAATCCGGGTACCTAAGGGCAAAGGAAAAATAGAAATTACCTGCCCTTTATGCGGCAAAAAATTCATTCGCCGTACTTAAAATTCAATTAAATAAGACTTACATTTCACAAAAATAATGTAAAAATGAGACTGTTGTACTAGGAATAGATTGAAAATTAGTGTAGCAGTCTCATTTTTCCTTTGTTTCTTGTTTTTTTATAGGTCTTGTGATAGACTAAAAAAATAGAAAAAGTGGGATACTTTACTTAAAAATCAAAGTGACTGAGGTGCGTTTTGGATAAACAGGAATATAAATTAAGGGCAGAAGAGATAAAAAGCCTGATTGCAAAAAGAGATTTTTTTAGTGCAGTTAAGATTGCAGATGAAATTGACTGGACAAGAGTAAGAAGTGTAGCCATGCTTTGTACAGTCAGTGATTTATATAAGGCGAACAGAAGATATAAGGAAAGTAAAGAGTTATTATTAATGGCTTATGAACGTCATCCTAATGGAAGAATGATTCTCTATTCTTTGTGTGAACTTTGTATAAAGATGGGCGAGGTTGTGCAGGCCATTGAATATTATAAGGAATTTGTGCAGTTAGCCCCCATGGACAATGGGAAATACATTTTACAGTACAAATTATATGTAGCACAGGAAGTAAGTCTGGAAGAAAGAATTGCGGTTTTAGAAGAATTAAAAAAGCGGGATTATCGTGAAAAATGGGGATATGAACTGGCATATCTTTACCATAGAATTGGGCTTGCTACCAAATGTGTGGAGGAGTGCGATGAATTAATTTTGTGGTTTAGTGACGGCAGATATGTAAAAAAAGCCATGGAATTAAAGATGCTTCATCAGCCTCTGACACCGGCACAGGAAGCAAGTTATAATTCTTTTATTGGAAAAGAAGCAAGACTGCCGGAAGTAAAGCCTACAGAAAATAAACCTATAGAAGATGTGATCAAATCTCCGGAAGTGAATGTTGGAGAGTATAATACCATGAATCTTCAGAAGGCTTTGGCAGAAAGTATGAAGGAAGTGTTACATCCTGTGGTAGGTGATTTTAATGCCCCCAAAGAGGAAGTTTCCGAAGAAATGGGAGAGGTGACCAGTCAGATTATGGCACCTATGTTTCAGGATACTTCGGATATGAAAGAGGTTTATTTTGAAGATAAAACCGGAGAAATGGCACCTCCACCGGCACAGATGGAAGAAATAGTAATTGCAGATAAAGCAGAAGAAATCGTACCTGAAAAAATGACGGTATCTCAGCCTGCAGCAAAAGAAGAATCTTTTATAAAAGAAGAAATCGTAAAAGAAACGGATATTCCGGAAAAGGAAGAAGCAGTTCCTGTTATGGCAGGAATGCATACCATAAAAGAAGAGGCAAAGGAAGAAAAGAAGGAAACAATACCGCCATCTGTAAACCCGAAAAAAACGGAAATTTCATTTAGTGGAGTTCCTTATGAAGTTCCGGGAGATGCCACGAAGGAAATTCCTTCCATCAGAGAGATTATGGGGCGTCCTTTAGTGCCGCCGACAGAAGATAACACAGTCGCAAAACCTAAAAAAGAATATACTGAGGATGGAATTCCGGTGAATCTTGTGGATATGCTTTCTCAGGAATATGATGGACAGATTAGTCTTGTAGTGGAAGAAGGCAATCCTTTGGAGAAACAGATCACCGGACAGATGAACATTGAGGATGTCTTAAGTGAATGGGAGAAAACCAAACGGGAATACGAAGAAAAAAGTAAGGCAGAACGTACCAAAAGAGTTTTGGAACAGACCGGTGGTATGTTTACGGAATTTGAAGCAAAAATTAGAGATGGCATTTTAGAAAAACTGCAAAAAGAAGAGCATCTGGAAGAAAATAAACCAGAAGCCACAATAGAAAAGGAAGAGGAGATTACTCTGCCGGAAGAAGAAATTATAGTATCCCGGGAAACAGTGGAAGAAGAAGGAACCGGGGAAGCAACAGAAGAAGAGATTGCTGCGGCAGCAGAAGAAAAACCGGAAGAGGAGAGAAGTCTGGGAGATACTGCTGTTCTTGAAAAAATGATTATGGAGGAAGAAAAAGCAGCAGAATCTAAACAGGAAGAAGATTTGAAAATCAGCAATGCCCAGGAGACTCTTCTTAAAATCCAGCAGGCTCAGGAAGAAATCAGAGAATTAAGCGAAGAAGAAAAAGCTCTTTTTGCGCCTTTCATTCAGACCAAAGGAGCTAAGAGAAGATTTTTGAAGGCACTGGATTTAATCAGTCTTGCTGCTTATACCGGAAATGTGATTGTGACAGGGGAAGCAGATTCCGATACTTTAAAGCTGGCAAAGAATATTATGAAAGATATTCAGATGACAGATGCAAATTTCTCGGGAGTGATTGCAAAAGTATCCGGTGTATCTTTAAATAGTAAAAGTATTGAAAATACCATTGCTAAATTAAATAATGGGGGATTGATTATTGAAAAAGCAAGTGGTATGAACAGTCAGGCTGTGATGAAGCTTTTAAAAGCATTAAATCAGGAAAAGACCGGGATTGTTGTTATTATGGAAGATACAAAAAAAGCCATGAAACGCATGCTGGCAGCTTATCCGTCCATGAATACATTTTTTAATGCTCGTATGGAAGTAGAAGAATTGAATAATGATGCTTTGGCAGCTTATGGAAGACAATATGCGGCACATATGGAATATGCGATTGATGATTTAGGAATGTTGGCTCTTCAGACACTGATAGAAGAACGGCAGACCAGTGACCATATTGTGACAGTTGCAGAAGTAAGAGAATTGGTAGATGACGCAATTTATAATGCCAATCGGAAAAATATCGGTCATTTCTTTGACCTTATCACAGGTAAAAGATATGATGATGAAGATATGATTATATTAAGAGAAAAAGATTTTATGTAAAATGGGGGTTAAATCGATGGCACAAAAAGCGACGAAGGTAAAAAAAGAAACCGCAGAAAAACCGATGAAAGAAATGTCGGAAACTGTGTATATTTCTAAAGATGATGAATATTTGTTTGCTCAGGGGACGCATTACGATATTTATAAAAAATTAGGGGCTCATCCCTCCATGGAAAATGGAAAAAAGGGAATGCATTTTGCAGTCTGGGCTCCCAATGCGGTAAAGGTTCATGTGGTAGGAGATTTTAACGGATGGAATGAACAAAGTCACGAATTAAGACGTTTAGGTCCGGGAGGAATCTATGCGTTGTTTGTGCCGGGAGTTGGTGTAGGAGAGTTATATAAATATCTGATTACCACTCAGGAGGGAAACAAGTTATACAAGGCAGACCCCTATGCCAACTGGGCGGAATTCAGACCCGGAACAGCCTCCAGAACAGCGGATATCAGTCATTTTAAGTGGTCTGACAAGGCATGGCTGGAAAGTCGTGATAAGAAGGATATGAACAGGGAGCCACTGGCGATTTATGAATGTCATATCGGTTCCTGGATGAAACATCCGGATACAGAAGATGGATATTATAATTACCGGGAGTTTGCAGATAAAATCGTGGAGTATCTGAAGGAGATGAAATATACCCATGTGGAATTAATGGGGATTGCGGAACATCCTTTTGATGGTTCCTGGGGATATCAGGTGACCGGATACTATGCTCCTACTTCCAGATATGGTTCGCCGGAGGATTTTGCTTATCTGGTAAATACACTTCATAAAAATAAGATTGGAGTGATTCTGGACTGGGTACCTGCACATTTCCCAAAAGATGCCCACGGACTGGCTGAATTTGATGGTACCTGTATTTATGAACATCCTGATACAAGACTTGGGGAACATCCTGACTGGGGAACTAAAATTTTTAACTATGGCAAAACAGAGGTAAAGAATTTCCTCATTGCCAATGCTCTGTTCTGGATTAAAGAATACCACATTGATGGTCTCAGAGTGGATGCGGTAGCTTCTATGTTATATCTGGATTATGGAAGAGAAGAAGGACAATGGGTTGCAAACAAATATGGAGGAAATCAAAATTTAGAAGCCATTGAATTTTTTAAACACTTAAATTCTGTTGTCCGTGGAACATATCCGGGAGTTATGACCATTGCGGAAGAGTCTACCGCATGGCCTAAGGTAACTGCAAAAGTAGAAGAGGATGGTCTGGGATTCAGCTTTAAATGGAATATGGGTTGGATGCATGATTTCTGTGAATATATGAAATTAGATCCTTTGTTCCGAAAGAATAATCATCATGCCCTGACTTTTGCCATGAGTTATAACAGTTCTGAAAATTACATATTACCTCTTTCTCATGATGAAGTGGTACATTTAAAATGTTCCATGGTAAATAAGATGCCTGGATATCAGGTGGATAAATATGCAAATCTCCGTACCGGATATACTTTTATGTTTGGGCATGCCGGAAAGAAACTGCTCTTTATGGGACAGGAATTCGGACAGGAAAGAGAGTGGAGTGAAGCAAGAGAGTTAGACTGGTTCTTACTGGAAAATCCGCTAAATAAAGGGATGCAGGAATATGTGAAGGAATTATTAAAGCTGTATACTGCAAATCCTGCCATGTACGAAAATGATAATAACTGGAATGGTTTTGAATGGATTAACTGCAATGACAATGACAGAAGTATTTATAGTTTTGTCCGTAAAAGTGCAGATGACAAAAAGAAATTGTTGTTTGTCCTGAATATGACACCGGTGCAGAGAGATGATTATATGGTGGGAGTTGATACGTCCAAAAAATGTAAGTTATTGTTAAATAGTGACGAAGTTCGTTTTGGTGGAAACGGAAATGAAATCCCTTCTGAAATCAAACCTGTAAAAGGGGAATGTGATGGAAAACCTTATTCCATTGGTTTTTCACTGCCGCCATACGCATCAGCAGTATTTCAGGTATAAATAAAAGATGGTAAAAGAGAGATGTTAAAGGCAGGGATTCCTGTCTTTAGGGTTAAGTTTTAAGCAGAATAAGCCGAAATAGAGAGTGAATGTAACTTAGAAAAAGAGAAGCTGCATTCACTCTTTTCTTTTGAAAAGATTTAAGTGGAAAAGAGAATTTTTTGAAATGAAGTGAAAAATATGAAGATTAATTTTGACTGGCATGAATTTATGTCAAAAAAAGAAAGAGAAAAAACATCATATAACATAGAAAACCGTCCTTCTTTAAATACAAAAACAAGAAAAGCAGAAGGGGCATATAACCGGACAATAGTAGACATTTCTGATAAAGTTACGGATGACTTTCATTATGCCGATCAGGGAATGGTCACAGAAAAGTTGAAAAGTATGATTGGAAACGAAGATTATGTTTCTATTCAGCGTGATTTTATGACAGTAATGTCTAATTCTATGTCTGCTTCTGATTTTCAAAAAATGAAAGAAGAAGGTTTTGATATTTCTTCTATGGAGCCGGAGCAGGCGGTTACCATTTTGGATAAGATTAAAACGGTGCTGGCACAGTCAGGAATCCATATACGTGGATATAATGATAATCTTTCTGTGGATAAACTGACAGAAATTATGGGAAGCGGTGGATATGCTCAAACCATTGCCAGAGAATTGTCTTATGCAGATGTACCTGTAACGGAAGAAAATCTGGAACAGATGGATAAAGTGGCAGAGCAGGCTTTTACGACGAAGACTCCCCAGGAAGGCGTTATAGTATATTTGCTAAGTCAGCATATGGAACCGACTCTGGCAAATCTATATCAGGCAGAGCATAGCGGTGGAAGTGTAAGAAGACAACCGGCGATGGCAGGCTATGCTTCCGGTGGTTATGACAGACAGGGAGAAAATACCACAGGGGTCAGAAAAACGGTAGTTTCTTCTAAGGATTATGAGCAGATAGAAAAAGAGATTAAAAACAGAATCCAGAAAGATGGTCTGGAAGTAAGTTCACAGAATCTGGAACATGGTAAATGGCTGTTAGAGCATGGAATTCCTGTTACAGGAGAAAATATAATGCTGCTGCAGGATATCAGAAGTATAGAATTTCCTCTTGATATGAAGCAGGTGTTAAGACAGGCCGCTTATGCAATCGGAGAAGGAAAGTCTCCCTTTAGTGTGAATCTGAATCAAAAAGAATCTGGAGTATACGAACAAGCTTTTCGGCTGAAGGAGCGGTTTCAGAATCTTTCCTATGAGGGAGTGGATTATGCGGCTGCAAACCAGAAAGAGCTTCATTTAGAAAATATGGAAGCTTATAGACCGGATATGGGAAGTATGGTTCCCAGACTTGAAGCAAGAAAGCTTCTGGAAGAAGTTCGACTGAAAATGACCGTAGAAGCAAATGTGAAACTATTGCAGTCCGGCTATCATATCGAAACAACTCCCATGGAAGAACTGATTCATCAGCTGGAGGAAGCCACAGAAAGCATAAATAGAAATCTTTTCGGTACAGAATCGGCCCGGGAAAAAGGGGTTCTTTATGGTCAGGCACAGGAGAAGTTAAAGATTCTTCCTACCTTGCCAATTTCTGTAATTGGAAAAATTCCATTTATGGAAAAGACCGCGATATCTACTGTGATAGTAGAAGGACAGCTTTTAAAAGCGGCATATGAAAAGGCAAATGAAACTTATGAAGCTATTATGACAGTTCCCCGCAGTGACTTGGGAGACAGTATAAAAAAAGCATTCCGCAATGTGGATGATATTTTGCAGGATATGGATTTGGAAGTCAACGAATCAAATCGCAGAGCCATCCGCATTATGGGCTATAATCAGATTACCATTACGGAAGAGAATTTAGAAAAAATTAAAGCTGCAGACAGACAGGTAAGAAACATCATAGAGGGCTTAAAACCCGGAATGACACTTTCTATGATACGAGAAGGAAAAAATCCGTTGGAAATGTCTATGGAAGAGGTGCAGCAATATATTACAGAACATGAAAATGAGTTTGTAAATGATACGGAAAAATTCAGTGAATTTTTATATAAACTAAATAAGAAAAAGGGCATTACCGGAGAGGAAAGAGAAGCCTATATAGGAATTTATCGAATGCTTCGCCAGATAGAAAAGACAGATGGGGCAGTCATAGGAAGTCTTTTGGAACAGAATGCGGAAATGAATTTCTCTAATTTATTATCTGCTGTAAGGACAAGAAGAGCAAAACACACAGATATAAAAGTAGAGGATTCTACCGGAATATTGGCTAAGGTGAACAGAAAAGGAACCTCTATTTCGGAGCAGATTGAAAAAGCATATGATGCAGTTCGAAGTACCTTAAAAGATGCTTCCATAACACCGGATAAGGTCTTAGAAGATGTCAAGCGGATGCAAAGGGATGAAGGACTTGAAAAGCAGTTTCTGGAAAATAAAATGCAGGAAATCCGGGAAAACATGAAATTTTTTGGAAATGAAAAGGAATATCTTGAAATGTATCATCAGCCGGTGACTTTTGATACCTTGGCAAGTGTTATGGCATTAAACGAAAATCGTGGAATGACCTTTAAAAAAGCTGTGGAACTGCAGCAGAATTTATGGGAAAATAACCTTGGAGAAATGGAAGAAGATATTTTGAAAGAAGCCGAAGAATTTCTTTCTTCCATGGAAAAAGAAGAAACCAGGGAGGAATCCTATGACAATCTGATTTCCCGTACAAAGCAGATTCTGGAAAGAGTCTGGGAAAACTCAAACCCAGAATATACAGATATCCGTCAAATGCAATCTGTATATAAGCAGCTTACTGTGGCCGCCGGTCTGGCAAAAGAAGAAAATTATGAGATACCGGTGAAACTGGGAGAAGAGATTACCTCTATTAATTTAAAGATTGTACATAGTACAAAGGAAAAAGGAGAGGTAAGGATTACCATGGATACCAAAGATTTTGGGAAAGTGGATGCCAGATTTGTGGAAACTGATGCTGGACTGGAAGGTTCTATATTAACAGATTATATGGATGGAAAAGAACGTTTGCAGTCACAGGCTAAGGAACTGCAAAAAGCTTTAAATGAAGCTTTAAAGGAAACAAAAACTGAAGTCAGGTCTCTTTTCTTTGGCACCAATGAAAAGCTGGATATTAATTCATTAAGTAAAGGTGTAAAGGAAGAAAAATCAGAGGTTTCTTTATTATATAAAGTGGCAAAACAATTTATTTATTATGTAAAAGATATAGAGGAGGCTTAAAGAATGATTATTAATTATAATGTATCTTCCATGATTGCGAATAATGCATTGGCAAGAAATGATTCTGCATTATCCAAATCACTGGAACGTTTATCATCCGGTTATAAGATTAACCATGCAAAGGATAATGCGGCAGGACTGGCAATGTCCAGAAGAATGAATGCACAGTTAAGAGGGCTTTCCACCGCCGGAGATAACGCCAATGACGGAATTTCCATTGTAGAAATTGCTGACGGAGCTATGTCAGAAGTGCATGATATTTTGCAAAGAATGAATGAATTAGCTGTAAAGTCCTGTAACGGAACATTGTCGGAAAATGACCGGGCAGCCATTGATGAAGAAATACAGGCTTTGAAAGAAGAGATTGAAAGAATCGGAGAAACTACACAGTTTAATGGTCAGAATCTGTTGGATGGAAGTTTTGATTTAAAGGGATATACGAATACACAGGCGGTTGCTGTGGATTATTATAGTGAAGGCATTGCCTATGGAATTTATCAAATTGATTCCATAGAGCCTGAATTTTATGAAGAAGAACTTCCCACCGGAGAGAAGAAATTATTCTTGAAAGATAGTACAAAAGTAGGAAAAATTACAGATGCGGATGGAAAAGAAATTAAAAACTATACAGTGTCTGTTAAATATGATGAATTGACCATTACTGCAAATGGTGGATTTGAGTTAAAAATGACATTAAATACGGAAAAGATGGAAACAAAGAAAGACCCCGTAACTGGAGACCCTATGCTTGATGCCAATGGAGTACCAATGTACGAGGAGATTACAGATTTGGAATTGGACTTAACCGGAATTGGTTCCATGACATTGCAGATTGGGGCAAATGAAGACCAGACACTGGAGCTTAGAATGCCCCCTATTACCATGAAAAACCTGGGGCTTACCCATACCGATGTTCTGACAGAGGAAAGCAGTAAAAATGCTATTGACGAAATTGCAGATGCCATCACCTTTGTTTCCAGTATTCGCAGTTCTTTAGGAGCTTATCAGAATCGTTTGGAACATACGGTAACCAATCTGGACGTTACCAGTGAAAATATGACCAGTGCGTACTCCAGAATCATGGATGTGGATATGGCAACAGAAATGACAAAATACAGCAGTTATCAGGTAATATCTCAGGCAGCAACCTCCATGTTGGCACAGGCAAACGAACGTCCCTCTCAGGTATTGCAATTGTTACAGTAAATAAAAACAGATTAAAGGTTTTAAAAATCCGGCAAGTATATCAGGAGAAGATATGAAAACAGAAAAAAAGCAGGAATTTACCCTGCGCATTACCAAAGCCAATAAAACCCAGCTGATTGTAATTCTTTATGATATGATTTTAGTTTATTTACAGGATGCTTTACAAGAGCTGGAAAAGAAAGAATATAAGGAATACAAATGGAATGTGGAACGTGCAAAAGATTGTATAGATGAGTTGTTAAATTCTCTTCATTATGAATACGAAATAGCAGGAATTTTGCGCAGTTTATATTTTTTCTATAAAAGAGAACTTTCCACAGCAGCAATACATTATGATGAAGAAAAAGTATTGCAGGTTGCAAAAATGATTGGGGAGCTGAAAGAATCTTATGAACAGATTGCCGCCCAGGATACCTCGGCTCCCATTATGGAAAATACACAAAAAGTGTATGCAGGTCTTACCTATGGGAAGGATAGTTTAAATGTAAATTTATCCGACCAGGGCAGTAACCGGGGATTTTGTATCTAATTTCAGTGTTTCTTCTTCAGGCAGCTTTGAAAGTAAAGCTGCCTGATTTAATAAATAGCGGTATCTTTTCATAACAGCATTTACTTCATAAATATAACAATCAATCAAATCCGGATCCGTAACATTATCAAATCCACAATAAGCATTTTCTAATTCATATTTTGTTTTTTCCAAATCTTCTAAAATGCATTCTCTCAATGTTTTCGGGCTTTCATCGTTTTGTGGCGGTGATAAAAAAGAAAAATTAAGTTTCATATGCCATACCTCCTTATGAAAGTATAGTCATGTTCTGGAAAATATATACATGTCATAATCCAATCATTTTTTACATATAGTAAAGTGAAGGAGAAGGGGTGGAAGAAAATTACCACTTGGCGCAAAATGATTCTAAAATTATAAAAAGGAGCAGATTATGGAACTGTATCAGGAAATGTTGCTTATAATTGCAGTCTGTGCAATTGTGTTATTAATTCTTGCAGTAAAAACAAATTCTCATTTGATTTTAAATTTTATCATACGCAGTATTATGGGAAGTTTCTGCATTATATTATTAAATTTTTTCTTAAAATCTGTCGGATATTTTATAGGGGTTGGTCTGAATCCGGGGACTGTTTTGACAAGCGGAATCCTTGGATTTCCTGGGGTTATCCTTCTTTTTGGGATAAAAATTTATGAGTTGTTGTGAAAAACTAACAAAATAAACTTTTTTTCGACATATCTATAGACAAAGTGAAAAAAAGAGAATATACTCAGAATCACAAATTAAGTATTCTTGTTTTGAAAAACAATTCTTTAGAAATTTCTAAAACGATTCTAAAACAAAAATCGTAATTTATCCAAAGACAAGTTCATAAGAAGAGAGGTGGATGTACTGATTGTATTGGTATTTGTATTGCTGTTGGCATCTTTATGGGATTTGAAGAAAGGGAAGGTTCCCAATGCTTTGATTATCTTAGCCGGCAGTTATGGTTTGATTCGTTCTATTTATTATCAGAATTTCTTTATTCATATTCCGGGAATGCTGTTTCCCATCTTACTTTTATATCCATTTTATAAAATAGGGACAATAGGAGCAGGTGATATTAAATTATTTTCAATAATTGGGATTTATGTTCCTTTTCAGGAAAGTGTATTCTGTATATTTACAGCATTTCTGATTAGTGCAGTATATGGCATTATTTTGTTCAGCCGTTTGGGAGAGTGGAAAGCACGATTGGCATATCTTATATCTTATCTGAAAGATGCTTTTTTAGTAGGTGGATTTCGCTATTATATTTAGATTCTTCTGGGAAAAAGCTATCTTTCATGGAAGAGAAAAATACAAAAATTCACATGACAATCCCGATTCTTATGAGTGTCCTGATGCATTTGGGAGGAGTTTATTTATGAATCAGATATTAGCAATTTGTGACAGCGAAACAGCTTATGCATACCAGATGATGGATTATTTCTGTAATAAAAAGGGGCTTCCTTTTCAGCTTCAGTTGTTTACTTCTTTAAAAACACTGGAAGAATATGCAGTGAATCATCCGGTATGTATAGCACTTATCGCTGAAAAGGATTATGAAATCAGAATAAAAGAATTACAAATAGAACATATAGTGATTTTACAGGAAGAATTTGATGAAATCTGCGGTGTGGATAAATTAATTTATAAGTATCAGTCTTTAGAGCAAATCATAAAAGAATTATTAGAATGGGCAGCGAAAGATGGAATCACCGGCAGGATAAATACTGGCAGGAAAGGATTAAAATTAATCGGGATATATTCTCCTGTGGGAAGATGTTTAAAGACTTCTTTTGCATTCGTGTTAGGTCAGGTCTTAAGTAAAAAACATAAAGTATTGTACCTGAATATGGAAAGTTATTCAGGCCTTGGAAAGTTGTTACAACGGGATTTTAGTTCCAGTTTATCAGAACTGATTTATTATTTGCAGAATGCCAAAGAAAAATTTATTTATCATATGGGAAGTATGGCACAGCGAGCAGGAGAATTGGATATATTACCGCCTTTTGATTCCTATCTTGATTTTATTTCTGTCAGTGGGGATGAATGGATGCAATTATTTCATGAAATCGAAAACGGAAGCGATTATGAATATTTGATTTTAGATTTGTCGGATGCAGTTCAGGGCTTATACGATATTTTAAGAGCCTGTGATTATGTTTATACATTAAGCAGAGAGGATGGATTTGCGGAAGCAAAAATTGCACAGTATGAAGAGATTTTAAAAAAAAGTAATTATGAAGACATTTGGAAAAAGACAAAATACTGTACAATTCCCCAGATTAAAAATCTTCCGGCAGGACTTTTGCAGCTTAATTTTACGGAATTGGCAGAATATGTAAAAATACGTGTACATGAGGATTTGGAAGAGAATGGAAAATAAAAAGATAATAGCAAGACAAATACAAAGAAAAATTTTGGAGGATATGGAATTTGGCGAAGAACTGGATGATGAGAAATTAAAAGATTTAATCGGAAAGCATCTGCTTGAAAAAAAGTATAATTTTTCTCTTTCTCAAAGAAAGCAGTTAGGTAAGGAAATATTTGATGCTTTAAGGAAACTGGATGTATTACAGGATTTATTGGACGATGAAGAAGTGACGGAAATAATGGTAAATGGGTGGAAAAGTATTTTTATTGAAAAATACGGAAGAATATCAAAAGTTCATTTGCAATTTGAATCGGAAGAAAAACTTATGCAGGTAATAAACCAGATAGTATCTGATTGTAACCGTGCTGTAAATGAAAATTCACCGATTGTAGATGCCAGATTAAAAACGGGAGAGAGAGTAAACGTTGTTTTGGCACCGGTGGCGATGAATGGTCCTATATTGACCATAAGAAGATTTCCTAACTGTCCTATTACAATGGAAAGATTAGAAAGGATGAATGCTATAAGCAAAGAAGCAGTACTTTTTTTAGAAAAAGCAGTGAAAGCAAAATATAATGTTTTAATCAGTGGAGGAACAGGTAGTGGAAAAACAACATTTTTAAATGCATTATCCGGATTCATACCTGTGGATGAAAGAATTATAACCATAGAAGACAGTGCAGAATTACAGATTATAGGAATTGAAAATTTAATACGGATGGAAACCAGAAATGCAAATGTAGAAGGTGGGAAAGTAATTACCATAAGAGATTTAATCAAAACATCTCTCAGAATGAGACCAGACAGGATTATTGTAGGAGAAGTCAGAGGCGAAGAGGCCTGGGATATGGTGGGAAGTGCTATGAACTGTGGTCATGATGGCAGTATGTCGAGTATACACGCAAATAATGCGGCAGATACATTAAATCGTCTGGAGAATATGATATTAATGTCAGCAGAGATACCGATATCAGCCATCCGTAGACAAATAGCATCGGGAGTGGATTTAATTATTCATCTTGGCAGACTAAGGGACAAAACAAGAAAAGTTTTGGAAATTGCAGAAATAAAAGGTATGGAAAATGAAAATATTATATTAAATCCTTTGTTTAGATTCCAGGAAAGTCCTGCATCCACAAAAGAAAATGTAGATGGGAGGTTAGAAAAGGTTGGCACCCTTATTCACAAATATAAAATGGAAAATGCAGGGATTAAAATATAAAAAGAAAAAAGTATATAAAAAAGTAAATTATGAAAATCCCGGTTTAACATGGAAAGAAGAAATATTCAGTATCTTAGAGGGCAGTCTGATTCTTGCTTTGTTTGCATATTTCTTTTATAGAAGTATTTATGCTTTTTTGCTTTTAAGTCCTTCCATCCTATTTTATAGAAAATTAAAACAAAAAAGAATCTTTAAGGATAAAAAACAGAAGTTGGAAGAAGAATTTAAGGAAACCATACAGGCGGTGCAGACAAATTTACAGTCCGGTTATTCAATGGAAAATGCATTTTTAGAAAGCTATGCTTATGTATCTGGCATTTATGGAGAGTCATGTGATATGGCAAAGGAATTATTGTGGATGAAAAAAGGTTTGAAAAGTGGAGATACTTTGGAACATTTATTGTTGGATTTGGCAAAAAGATGTCCTGACAGCGCCATAGAAGATTTTGCCGGCATTTACAGTATTGCCTGTAAAACAGGCGGTAATTGGAATGAAATTATTACAAAAACCATAACAGGTATAGCACAAAGAATGGAGATAAAGGAAGAAATTGCTATTTTAATACATGGGAAAAAAATAGAAAGCAGAATAATGTGTTTTATTCCTTTTTTTATCCTTTTTTATATGGATATTACTTCAAAAGGTTATTTTGATGTTTTGTATCATAATATCGTGGGTATTGCAATTATGTCTTTATGTGCGGCAGCCTATCTTTTTGCATTTTATATGACAGAGAAAATAACGGAAATTATGTAAAGGAATCAGATATGAGTAAGGTACAAATAGAAAAAGATTTCAGACATCTTTCCATGGGAAGAAATCCAACGGAACAAATGCAGAAATATTATAAAAAAAAGAAGAAAGAAATGTTTCTTATAAGTGTTGCAGGTATCGTTGTTTTGCTTTGTTCTATGTTTGGGGAGCATAAGAATAGTATCATAGAAAATAATCATTTGCTGCGAAATGAAAACGGAGAAGGAAAAAAGGAAGTTTCTTTAGAATTAAAAATTAATGATGAAATGTGGCAGCCATTTTCTTTTTGGCTGGAAGAAAAAAGTTATACAACAGAGGAAATGGACAGGCTTTTTCAAGTAGCTTTTCAAGAACTTGAGGAAGTAATTACAGGAGAGAATCCAAGTTTAAATCAGGTTTGTGAGGATTTAAATTTAGTAAGCAGTCTGGAAGATTATCCTTTTTTCTTAAGCTGGGAAAGTTCGAACATAAAGATTCTGGATGATACGGGTAAACTTTTTTTTGAAAATATAAATGAGAAAGAACAGGTAGAATTGAAAGTTACGTTTAGCTGTGATGAATGGGAAAAGGCAGAAATCATAAAGGTAACGATTCTGCCAAAAGAAAAAGAAGATACTCTATTTTTCTTGCAAGAGACTTTAAAGAAAACAGAAGCAGAATCCCGAAAAGATAAAATATTTCAATTACCGACCCAATATGAGGATAAAGCTTTGCAATGGAGATATACAAAAAGCAATGCTCCTTTTATTCTGGGGATTTTATTTCTCTTTTTATTCCCTTTCATTTCTTATCAAAAAGATGAAGAAATTCATAAGGAGGCAAAAAGAAGAGAGCAACAGTTACTTTTTTCGTTTCCGGAATTTGTCAGTAAATTAATTCTATTTATGGAAGCAGGTATGAGTATCAAAAGTTCTATTTTTCGTATTTCAGAAGATTATCAAAAGAAAAAGAGGCTGAAAAAGGAGAGTATATATCTGTATGAAGAATTATGGTTTATCTGTAAACAAATGAAAAATGGTTTGTCAGAGAAAGAAGGTTACGAACTTTTGGCTGCAAGGTGTAATTTGCCTTGTTACCGAAAACTATCAAGTCTCTTAATTCAACATTTACAAAAGGGCAGTGTGACAATTTTAGATAATTTAAGAAGGGAGTCTCTAAAGGCGAATGAAGAACAGAAAGGTCAGATTCAAAAAAAGGGAGAAGAAATTTCGACAAAGTTATTATTCCCCATGATAATAATGCTGGGAATTGTAATGGTATTTATCATGGTTCCGGCATTATTCTCGTTTCAAATGTAAAAAAGGAGGAAAATTATGTTAAAAACATGGAAAGATTTTTTAAAAGAAGAAGAAGGAATGGGAACAGTAGAGATTATATTAATAATTGTGGTTATATTTACTATATATATGGGGTGTAAATAATGTAGATAATGGGGGT
>CAZSWC010000027.1:20935-26991 GCA_964610665.1 uncultured Lachnospiraceae bacterium | reverse complement strand
TAAGGTGTAGAGGAAAAACCTCCTTTTGTCAGATAAAATTCTGGCAGAAGGGGGTTATTTTATTGCAAAACTATGTGTATCGTGCTAAATTTAAAGTATTAGTATGATAAAGTGGGGGCAGGGGTATGAAAGAAAAGATTTATTTGGCGGTAAAGACTCTAATGGTAGCAGTTCTGGCATTTGTGTTATGTGATTCCCAAATTTTGTATTCTGTGGATAAGATTTTTGCAGATGCAGTTTATCAGACAGCCACAACCACAGATAACCGAATCAAAATTATTGCCATTGATGAGCCAACCATGCAGGAGTATGGAGATATGAAAAACTGGTCCCGCAAGATGTGGACACAGTTAGTAGAGACCTTAAATGGAAATCCTGATACGGCACCGTCAGTTATTGCTTTTGATATCATGTATGTAAGTGAAACCGATGCTCAAACGGATGCTGAATTTGCGAAAGCCTGTGAAGAAGGCGGAAATGTGATTACGGCAGTGAATGCAGTAACGAAAGATAAATTAAGTCTTCAAAAGGATGGTACTCTCTTATTGGAAGAAATGCATGTGGATATGGTAGAATATCCTTACCCGTCTTTGAAGGCAGTCACGGAGTATGGTTTTGCCAATACCATTCAGGATAAGGATGGTTATATCCGTTATGCTTTGTGGGATATGGATTATGAAGGAGAACAGATTCGTTCTTTTGCAGGTAAAATTTATGAGAAATATTGTGAAGATACCAAGAAAGATATGGTAGTTCCTGATTTAATTTCAGGAAATGTATTTGGATTTACCTTTTCCGGAAAAAGCGGTGCCTATGAAGTGATTTCCCTTTGTGATGTATTGAATGGAAATATTGATGCCCGGATTTTTGAAGATGCCATTGTTATGGTAGGAGCCTATGCGCCCGGCATGCAGGACAGTTATAATGTAGCAATTCAAAAGGGTGCCCAAATGTACGGAGTAGAGATACATGCGAACATTCTGGAGGCATTGCTGGAAGGAAAAACTTATGTACCGGCAGAGAGGACATGGTTTGCCCTTGCGGCAGCCTTGGTGGCAGCAGTTTTCTTTTTGGTTTCCCGAAAAGCAAAGCTGATTCCGACCACAATTGTAATGGCAGTTTTGATAATAGCAGATATTGTCTGTGGAAAATTGTTATATTCCGGCGGTATTGCCATGAGTATAGTGGAATTGCCAATCATTATTTTATTGCTTTATGCATATCATCTGATAACAGGATATTTGGCAGAAATTATACGCAGACGCAAGGTAACAAATGCTTTCAAAAAATATGTGGCACCACAGGTAGTAGAAGAAATTTCCAAGCAGGGAGATTATAAGATTGTACTGGGTGGAGAGAATCGTCACATTGCAGTACTCTTTGTGGATATTCGTGGATTTACACCGATGTCGGAAAGTTTACAACCGGAGCAGGTGGTAGAAATATTAAATGAATATTTGAGTTTAACTACAGGAGCGATTTTTAAAAATGGCGGAACATTGGATAAATTTATCGGAGATGCCACTATGGCGGTATTTAATGCCCCCTTTGATTTGGAGGATTACATATATAAAGCTGTATGTACAGCATTGGATATTGCAGCAGGAAGTGAAGAGCTGGAGAAAAAATTAAGGGAGCGTTTTGGAAAAAGTGTCAGTTTCGGTATTGGTGTAAACTGCGGACCGGCGGTTGTAGGAAATATTGGCTGTGATTTCAGAATGGATTATACCGCCATAGGCGATACGGTTAATACCGCAGCAAGGTTAGAGAGTAATGCAAAACGGGGACAGATTCTTATCAGTAAAGCCGTTTATGATGCACTGGAAGGACGCATTGATGCAGAGGAAATCGGAGTAATACCTTTGAAGGGCAAAAAAGATGGTGCATTTGTATATCAGGTAAATGGTTTGAAATAGATAAGATTTCACCATTGCCAAAATCGAAAGTAAGAAGGAGACTTTAAAATCTTGAAGGATATTTATATCATACCCGATATAGAACATATAGAGGAAACTTTAAAACTTGCAGAACAATATAATGCTTATTTTGAATATAATGATTTTTTTATTCCTGCAGTGTACGAGGATGAAGCTGAGGTTGAAAAAAGAATACAATTTTATCTTTCTTTAAATCGTGACCGCAGCAAGGATACATTGCATGGAGCTTTTTTGGATGTAACCATTCATAGTCAGGATAAGGAAATCAGAGAAGTGTCTAAAAAACGTGTGATACAGTCCATGACTATTGCAGACAGGCTGGGAATCAGAGGTGTGGTCTTTCACGCAAATCTGATTGCCGGATATTATGACCGGAACTATTTAAATGGGTGGCTGGAGGCCAGTGTGGAATTTTACAAAGAAGTATTGGCCAAATTTCCAAAACTTCATATTTATATTGAGAATATGTTTGAAGGTCGCCCGGTGGAATTTAAGCATTTGGCAGAAGCCATGAAAGAAGAGTCAAGATTTGGGCTTTGTCTGGATTATGCTCATGCTTCTGTTTTTGGAAAAGAGCCGGAAAACTGGGTGAAAGAGTTGGCACCTTATATTAAACATATGCACATAAATGATAATGATTTAGAGAATGACAGGCACTGGCAGATTGGAACCGGGCAGTTGGACTGGCGTAAATTTTTGAAAGAAATGACAGAAAATCAGATACAGGCATCGGCTTTGATAGAAGTAAGGGGCAATAAAGTCTGGGAACAGTCTGTAAAATATTTAAAGGAAAAAGAGATTTATCTGTGGTAATGTAAAGTGATACATAAGAGGAAAAAAAGATGCTGACCAATGAACAATTAAGGAACATTATTAACATAGGAAACCGATTAAGTGCAGAAAAAAATAAAGGAAAGCTGTTAGGGGATATGTTAGATACGGCAATGCAGCTTTCTAATTGTGATGCAGGAACCTTGTATTTGTATAAGGATAATCTATTGCATTTTATGATTATGAAAACCTTGTCCTTAAATATCAGTAAAGGGGAAGATGGGGAACCTATTGGTCTTCCTCCGGTAGCGATGTCGGAAAGTAATGTCTGTTCTTATACGGCTATTCATAAAGAAATGATAAACATACCGGATGTTTATCATAGTGAACGGTTTGATTTTTCCGGTCCTCGAAATTATGATGCCATTACCGGATATTATACAAAATCCATGCTGGTGATTCCTTTGGAGAATACCCAGGGAGAAATTATAGGTGTTTTACAGTTGCTGAATGCCAAAAATGAGAAGAACGAAATTATTCCTTTTGACCAAGAGGCAGAATTTGTGCTTCGTTCTCTGGGGTCTCAGACAGCAGTAGCATTTACCAATTTGATTTACATGGAAGAAATTAAAAAACAGATGTATTCTTTTGTGGAAGCATTTGCAACAACCATTGATGCCAGAACACCTTATAATGGCAGCCATACCCGAATGGTAACGATATATGCGGGAGTATTGGCAGATTATATAAATAAGCTGTATATGGAAGGAAAGTGTGAAGAATACTTTGACGAAAACCGTAAAGAGCAGCTGCAGTTGGCAGCGGCACTTCATGATATTGGAAAAATGGTAATTCCTTTATCTGTTATGAACAAAGCTACCAGACTGGATGATAAGCTGGAAAAAGTAATGGATCGGTTTCAGTTATTAACGGCATATTATGAGCTTGATGAATGTAAGAAGCGGATTACCAAAGAAGAAGCCCGAGATAAAATTGATTTTATAAAATCAGCAAAGGAATTTATTCTTTCAGCAAACAGTGCCGGATTTTTACCGGAAGAATCTTTGCAGCGGGTGAATGAGATTGCAGATTGTGTTTACATAAAGGAAGATGGAGAGAAGATTTACTACCTTACAGAAGAGGAAAGAATCTGCATGAATATCCAAAAAGGTACTTTAACAAAAGAAGAACGTGCTAAAATGGAAGAGCATGTAGTGATGACAGCAAAGATTCTGGACAAGGTATATTTTAATACTCAGTATAAAAATGTAGCAAAATATGCGTCATCTCATCATGAGTTATTGGATGGAAGCGGATATCCGCATCACAGGAAAGGGGAAGAGTTGGCATTAGAGTCAAGGATTCTGGCTGTGGTGGATGTGTTTGATGCATTGACCTGTACAGACCGCCCCTACAAAGCTCCCATGCCAAAAGAAAAAGCCTTTTCCATTCTGCATGCTATGGCAGAAGAAGGAAAATTGGAAGAAAGGCTGGTCAGCTGGCTTGCACAGGCATTAGAAGCCAAAGATATGGATGAATTAAGGAAGCAAAGTATGTTTTAGAGGTAGCACAAATGAAAAGAAGATTACGAAATTATATATCGGTAGTGATAACATTATCCTTGTGCCTTGGATTGTGGTTTCAATGGGGACAGCCGATAAGGGCAACAGAGATTGCAGACGGAACAAAGCTTACACATACTGCTCGTTATATAGATTCTAAAGATTTTAATATATGGGGTGAAGTTACATATACCCAGTCTGGGGAGGAAACAGAAGGAAAATATGAGCATCCCGAGAATCCTGTTGCCAAATTTGGAGATAGCTGGAAGAAAGAAGATTATTTTTTTGCCGGATGGGGAGTGAATTATAGTGGCGGTGTTGTAGATGGAGAGGCACCTGATTCTTTTACATATGGTACAGACAGCACTTTTTATGCAAAATGGCAGAAGATTAGATATTTAGATATTACATACAAAATAGAGGAAGAAGAAGCGAACGATAGGCAGGCTCAGAAAAGCATAGCAGATACAAATTTTATTTTTAATACGAAGGAAGCTCCATCAATGAAAGGCAAAATATTTGATATATGGGAATATGAGCTTTCCGATGGAAACAAAAAAATAGGAGCAAAGGAATCTTGTACAATACCGATTGATATGAGCATGGATTCTGAAACAGCGACACAAAGGATTACATTTACTGCAAAATGGACAAACACTCCAAAGACAGGTACTTACAATTTATCTTCCGGCAGTGAATATACACTAGGAGAAGGTTCATGGAAAGTGAGTAAGGGTGGTACTACAGATAATTGTATTTATAGTGCACAGTCGAGTTTTTATGTCAGTGAAGATGGAGAGTATAGCTTTTCACAGTAACAATTAAAGTAAGATTTTATAAAGCTTTGTATGAAAAAGTAAAGGATGAAAACAAAATATATGAGTATATTTAGTAAAATACCAAAGCCTGCATTGATAGGGGTAGGAGCAGCCGCTGTAGCAGCCGCAGCAGTTGCAGGTGTAATGCTGTTAAAAGAAGACAGTTATCGCCAGATTAAAATCTATGAAATAGAAGGTTCGGCAACGGTCACAAGAGATGGTCGCAAGACCATGGAACCATATGTAAATATGATGCTTCAAAATAAAGATGAAGCTGTAACAGCAGAGGAATCTTATGTGCAGCTGCAATTAGATGAGGATAAGTACATTCTCATGGAACCCTCCAGTAAGATTCAGATAGAAGCTACCGGAAATTCAGTGGATAGTAAAACGAAAATTAATCTGGTGGAAGGAGCCATTGTAAATCGTATCGAAAATCCTTTAAGTGAAGAGTCCTCTTATGAAATTACAACGCCAAATTCCACCATGGCAGTGCGAGGTACTGTTTTCAGGGTAGAAGTGTCTTTAGATGAAAATGGAGAATCTCATGCGATTATTACTGTGTACGAAGGAAAAGTAACCTGTAATCTGATTTCACCGGATGGAACGGTTTCTGAGGAAGAAGTTGTACTTGAAGAAGGACAGCAGATTACCGTACGTGGGAATGAAGAACTGAGTGAATATTTGGGAAATAAGGAAACCATCAAATACGAAGAATTTGTGGATAAAGTTCTTTCTTTTATTGGGCGGGAAGGTGAAGTAAAAGAAAATACCCCACCGGATATTACAGAAGCGAAAGAACCGGAAGAAAATAAAACACCTGCAGAACCACCGAAGACAGAAGAGCCGGAGGAAAATAAAACACCTGCAAGTACACCGGGTACGGATACTTCAGGAGGAAATGCAGCACCGCCAAGTACACCGGGTACGGATACTTCAGGAGGAAATGCAGCACCGCCAAGTACACC
>CAZSWC010000027.1:0-20835 GCA_964610665.1 uncultured Lachnospiraceae bacterium | reverse complement strand
GGAGGAAATGCAGCACCGCCAAGTACACCGGATACAGACACTTCAGGAGGAAATGCAGCACCGCCAAGTACGCCGGGTACGGATACTTCAGGAGGAAATGCAGCACCGCCAAGTACACCGGATACAGACACTTCAGGAGGAAATGAGACCCCACCAAGTACACCGGCATCTTATATCGTTACATTTATGTATGGTGACAAGGTATTTGCCACCCAGACGGTAACAACAGGAGAGGTGCCTGCCACTCCGCTTTTAAAGCCGGAACAGAGCGGACAATGGGATCCAGAGGCAATGAAGGAACCGGTGACAGCTGAGAAAAAGATAGCTTGGGTATCCGGTGATTCTGCAAACTAAAAAATAGAAGAGGTTATATGCATACACATTGTAAAAAAATCTTTCTTTATACAGGGATTTTTATCATAACTTTATTGGGATTATGGCTGCTCTTAATAGGAGCAGCCATGATTCCTAATGAGCGAATAAAAGAAAATATGCAGGTCAGTGCTTATGCGTATGGGCAGACAGAGGCATTTGCCTTTTGTGATGGGGATAAATGGAATGGAATCGCAGATAATTATGCAGATGCTATCTGGTTAAATGTGGCCTGGTACATGGGAAAAGACAATCCCGTAAAAGCCACCATGGATACGAAGTACTATAATGGAGAAGACCAGGGGGTAAATGCAGGTTTATATCTGGCAGTTACCCAAGATTCCACCAAAGCCAATACAGAGTATACCCGCTATTGGCATGGAACCGCAGGTGTGATTCGATTATTGCATCTTTTTACAGATGTGAAGGGAATGAAAATCATCGGTCTTTGCTGTATCTGCCTGTTGGCGGCTGTGGTGACGGTATTATTGTTCAAAGATAAGAAGGGGGCATTGGCAGCAGGATTTGTGC
The DNA here is from genome assembly GCA_964610665.1 of uncultured Lachnospiraceae bacterium. Classification (GTDB taxonomy): domain Bacteria; phylum Bacillota; class Clostridia; order Lachnospirales; family Lachnospiraceae; genus SFDP01. Next base: position 19,932 of record CAZSWC010000027.1, on the reverse strand, counting down.
TGTCTTTGTGTTGTGTGGAATTTTGGAAAACCGGGTTAAGTGTAGAATATCAGCCTGCCTTTTTTCTCAGTCTTCTTATGTGTATATTTTATTTACTATTGGAAAAAAAAGGAAATACATGGCTGACAGGATTGTCTGTGGCAGGAGGCGTGAGCATTGCTTTTTTTGATTTTCTGACAACGGAAATCATGGTTCTTTTGCTGCCTCTGATTCTTGTAGTGGCAGTTCGAAGTCTGGAAAAGCGATTGGGAACTTTTAAGGAAAGTATGCAGTGGATTTTAAGCTGCGGACTGGCATGGAGTCTTTCCTATATTATGACGTTTCTTACAAAATGGGTTCTGGCATCCGTGATTCTGGGGACAAATCAGATTCTGACAGCCATGGCATCTGTAGAGGAACGTGTAAGTGGTCCGACGCAGGAAATCATGTCAGAAGAAATGCCGTTAAGTATTTATGGGGTACTTTCTAACCTGTCTGTTTTCTTTGGAGCAAAAATCCGGATAGATGTGAGAATAGCAGTATTTGGAAGTGTGATGTTTTTAGCCTTCTTTTTTTCAGTATATTATCTGTTTCAGAAAAAAAACCGGGATAAAACGGCAGTCAAATGTTTGTTACTCCTGGGAAGCATGGTTTTTTTGCGTTACCTGATATTGGGAAATCATTCTTATCTGCATTGTTTCTTTACTTATCGGGGACTGATGATACCTGCTTTGGCATTTTTTAGTATTTTGGCAATAAATTGTGAACTGCCCCAATGGAAAAGTTCCAGAAAGAGGAAAAAACAAAAATAAGGATAAAGAAAGAAGAACAAGGATGCAGTTAGATATTTTATATGAGGATAAAGAAATATTAGTTTGTTATAAACCGGCCGCAGTGGCAACCCAGACAGCAAAGTTATCCAGTCAGGATATGGTAAGTATGATTAAAAATTATCTGGCAAAAAAAGAAAAATCGAAAGTTCCTTATGTGGGAATCATTCATAGGCTGGATATGCCTGTCAGTGGCTTATTGGTTTTTGCAAAAAACAAGAAAGCAGCGGCAAATTTAAGTAAACAGATTCAGGATGGAAATGCGAATAAAGATTATATTGCATTGTGCAGCGGAACATTAGTGCATAAAAAAGGAACTTTAATTCATTATATCAGTAAAGATGCCCGGACAAATATGGCAAAAGCAATAGATGAAGATGCTTATGCAAAATTACGGGAAACAGAAAAAGACAAGGCATCTGAATATAAAAAGGCGGTACTTTCCTATGAGGTAAAGCAGGAAAAAGAGGATGCCACACTAATAAATGTACATTTGGAAACAGGAAGATTTCATCAGATTCGGGCACAGTTTGCTGCCATTGGAAATCCCCTTCTTGGAGATGGGAAATATGCAACCATGGAAAGCAGGGAGCTTTCTTTAAAAAAGCAGATTGGAACCATTGCATTGTGTGCCAATCAACTTTCGTTTCTGCATCCGGTGACAGGAAAAAAGATGGAATTTATTTTAAAGGAAGATTTTTTACCGAAGTGGTATCTATGTAAGTGATAAAGATACTACGTTTGTAAACTATGTAAAAATCAGGGAAAAGAGAGTTTATGGAACAAAAGACAAAAAAAGCAAAAAGAGGTTTTCCTTTGCAGTATATTTATGAATGTCTGTGTGTGATAGAAGAGTCAATGGTATCGGTTTATCTTTTTTGTATGCTGGGGATTTTTCCGCTTTATTACAAAGAACAATATTATAAGATAGGTGATGCCAAGTTTGATTTTTTTTGGAACACTTCCCTTTTGTTTATTGCAGGTACCTTATGTTTTCTTTTGCTTAAAGCTGTACTGGAGAGCATAACGAAGCAGAAAGCAGTCAAAGAAAGTAAGTTTGTTTTAAAAAAAGAATCCACAAAAAAATTTCGGCTGTTGGAGTTTATAGAGAATCTGTCTTTGCCGGATTATGGGATTTTACTCTATGGTATCTGTGTTTTACTTTCTTTCTTTTTTTCGGAGAATAAGGAGTATGCCTTAAAAGGAGCCGCAGGCTGGGAGATGGGGCTTTGTACCCAGTGGATAATGATTGCCCTTTACTTTATATTATCCAGACAGGAAAAGATAGAAAAGTGGCTTCTTTGGGTACATCTGGGTGCTTCTTTTTTGGTTTATGGATTGGGAATTTTACATCGTTTTGAAATAGATCCATTGGGGATGTATGAAGGATTGACCATAAATCAAATGATAGAATTTTTGTCTACGATAGGACAGGCAACGTGGTTTTCCGGTTATGTCTGTACAACATTTGCCATAGGTGTGGGAATGTTTTACGTTAGTAAAAAGAGAATGGTAAGGATAATCACAGGAATGTACTCAGTGGTAAGTTTTGCTGTTTTGGTAACACAAAATAGTGACAGTGCATTTGCTGCTCTGGCAGGAATCCTGTTATTGTTAGGATATTTTTCTTTAAGAAAAATAGAAATGTGGTGCCGGTTCCTGCAGATATTATGCCTTATGTGGGGAACTTTTGCAGGTGTGGGAATTTTACAGATTTTATGGGCTCACAGGGCAGTGCCGTTAGATACCTTGTCAGTGTTTTTTTCCCAAAGTCTGTTGACGAAAGTAATGTTTGTAATTACTTTGGGAATGTTGTTTTTCTATCAGGACTGGAAAAAGAAAAGCAAAGAAAAGCAAGAGCATCTGATGCAGATAACAAAAAGGATATATCAGGTAATGTTAGTGGTTTTGGCAGCGGCGGCAGCAGCGCTGATTATGTTTATTTACCTGAACACAAAAGGGTATCTGTTGGAGTGGTTTGGCTACCGGAGTACCAATCAATATCTTTTGTTTGATTATCACTGGGGCAGCAACAGAGGATCTACCTGGATGATAACATGGCAGGCATTTTGGCAGCTTCCCTTTTATCAAAAGCTGTTTGGTGTAGGACCGGACAGTTTGTCGGTCTATCTGTACAGCATACCTGAAATCAGTGATTTTCTTTCTTCTTTATGGGGGAGTGTAAGGCTTACCAATGCTCATAATGAGTATTTAAATTCTCTTATGTGTTATGGGATGGTAGGCGTAGGGGCATGGATAGGTGTTCTGGCAGGAGGCATCAGATATTTTTATCAGAAAGCAAAGGAAAATTCCTTTATGATACTATTTGCGCTTTGTATTATGGGATACGCCGGTCATAATATTTTCTGTTATCAACAGGTTTGTGCAACTCCCTTTCTTTTTCTTTTTATGGGAATTGCAGAAAGCTTGACAAAGTCTGAAAATTTCAATACTATCAAATAAGCAAAAGAAAATGCTGAAAGGATGATTGGTGGAAGAGCTTTCCACAAAATCAGGTTTGGCATTATGTATAAATATAGGAAAGAAGGAAACAAAAATGGCAGACAACAAGAAAAAAGTTGAGTCAATTACCTCTATGGATGTGGATTTTGCTCAATGGTATACAGATGTAGTAAAAAAGGCAGAATTAGTAGACTACACCAGTGTAAAGGGCTGTATGGTAATTAAGCCGGCAGGATATGCAATCTGGGAATTGATTCAGAAACAACTGGATGAAAGATTTAAGGAAACAGGGGTTGAAAACGTATATCTTCCTATGTTTATTCCTGAGAGTCTGTTACAGAAAGAAAAGGATCATGTAGAAGGATTTGCGCCGGAGGTTGCATGGGTAACGCATGGCGGTTTGAATGAATTACAGGAAAGATTGTGTGTCAGACCTACTTCTGAAACTTTATTCTGTGATTTTTATAAAAATGATATTCAGTCTTATAGAGATTTACCAAAGGTTTATAACCAGTGGTGTTCTGTGGTTCGTTGGGAAAAGGAAACAAGACCTTTCCTTCGTTCCAGAGAATTTTTATGGCAGGAAGGACATACGGCTCATGCCACTGCTGAGGAAGCAGAAGAAAGAACGATTCAGATGCTGAATGTATACGCAGATTTCTTAGAGCAGGTATTGGCGATTCCGGTTATTAAGGGTAAAAAAACAGAAAAAGAAAAATTTGCAGGAGCAGAAGCTACTTATACTATTGAAGCCTTAATGCATGACGGAAAAGCATTACAGTCCGGAACCAGCCACAATTTTGGAGATGGTTTTGCAAAAGCATTTGGGATTCAATATACAGGAAAAGACAATAAGTTAGAATATGTACACCAGACTTCCTGGGGTATGACTACTCGTCTGATTGGTGCTATTATTATGGTACACGGAGATGATAATGGTCTGGTTCTTCCGCCTAAGGTGGCACCTACTCAGGTAATGATTGTTCCGATTATGCAGAAAAAAGAAGGGGTACTTGAAAAAGCAGTAGAGTTAAAAGAAAGATTGAAGGCTGCCGGCTGTCGTGTGAAAGTAGATGACAGCGATAAGAGTCCGGGGTGGAAATTCTCTGAACAGGAAATGAGAGGAATTCCTCTTCGTGTAGAAATCGGTCCTAAGGATATGGAAGCAAATAAATGTATGGTGGTTCGACGTGATACAGGAGAGAAACAGGAAGTTTCTCTGGATGATTTGGAAACAACGGTTACAAAATTGCTGCATGATATTCAGGAAAATATGTTGGAAAAAGCCAGAGCTCACAGAGATGCCCATACTTATGTGGCAACCGACATGGAGCAGTTACAGGATATCTTAGACCACAGACCGGGCTTTGTAAAGGCGATGTGGTGCGGTGAACAGGCTTGTGAAGACATCATTAAAGAAAAATATTCTGCTACCAGCCGTTGTATGCCTTTTGAACAGGAACACTTATCAGATACCTGTGTATGTTGCGGCAAACCGGCGAAAAAGATGGTTTACTGGGGTCGTGCATATTAAAAATATGGAAAGATACAAGGAAATATAAAAAGAATAAGGGTTTTGATTTAAGAAGAAATGGGGGTTAGCATATGAAGATTTTAATCATTAATTGCGGTAGTTCGTCTTTAAAATATCAGCTCATTGATAGTGACAGTGAGAAAGTATTGGCAAAGGGTCTGTGTGAAAGAATTGGAATTGAAGGAAGTGCCATTACGCATCAGAAAGCAGGCGAAGAAAAGGCTAAAACTTTAGTTTCCATGAAAAATCATACGGATGCGGTTGCTTTGGTAATAGAAAAATTAACCCATGCACAGGCAGGTGTGATTTCGTCTCTGGATGAAATCGATGCGGTAGGACATCGTATGGTTCACGGTGGGGAAGAATTTGCCTCTTCCTGTGTAATTACGGATGAGGTTATCCGCGTTGTAGAATCCTGCAACGACTTGGCTCCTCTTCACAATCCTGCAAACTTAATTGGGATTGTAGCCTGTAGAGAATTAATGCCAAATGTGCCTATGGTTGGTGTGTTTGATACTGCCTTCCATCAGACTATGCCGAAAAAAGCATACTTGTATGGTATCCCTTATGAATATTATGAAAAATATAAAGTAAGAAGATATGGTTTCCATGGAACCAGTCATGATTTTGTATCTAAAAGGGCGGCTGAAATTCTTGGAAAAGACAGAAAAGATTTAAAAATCATAGTTTGTCATTTAGGAAACGGTGCTTCCATTACGGCAGTAAAAAATGGAGAATCTGTAGATACTTCTATGGGTCTGACGCCTTTGGAAGGCTTAATCATGGGAACCAGAAGCGGAGATTTAGACCCTGCCATTGTAACTTTCCTTGCACAAAAAGAAGGAATTTCTGCAGAAGAAGTGATAGATATCTGTAATAAAAAGTCCGGTGTGCTTGGTCTTTCCGGCGGTTTTTCCAGTGATTTCAGAGATTTGGCATTGGCTGCAGAAGAGGGAAATGAAATGGCAAAAACAGCTTTGGAAGCTTATGCTTACAGAGTTGGTAAATACATAGGTGCTTATACCGCAGCTATGAATGGCGTGGATGTGATTTGTTTTACTGCAGGTGCAGGAGAGAACAATGCTGAAGTAAGGGCTCTTATCGGTCAGTATATTGGATATCTTGGAACCAACATTGACCCTGAGAAAAACAAGATTCGGGGAGAAGAAATCATTCTTTCTGAGGAAGGAAGTAAAGTAGTAACTATGGTAGTGCCTACCGATGAAGAAATGGCGATTGCCAGAGAAACGGTACGTTTAATAAAATAGAGAAAACTTCACATGAGGCTGTCGTATTAGGATAATGGTAAAAAAACAAACAGCATTATGTACAAATAAAATTTCCTTTCGCTTTGCCTAAAGTCGTTTTATTTGTACAAAATGCTATTCTTCTTCACCACAATATTTTAATGTGACAGCTTCTTTTTATACATAACAAAAGGTCCATAGGTTATTTGTGGAAAGGTTATGTTTTCTGCCATAGGAAAGTAATTCAACAAAGTAATCATGAAAGTCGCTATACTCCTTCCAGACAGAAGCTTGTGTAGATTTTTCTTTTGTTTCTATGATTTGTTGTTTCTTTTCTGTGTACATTTAATATCACCCCTAACTGTTATAAGTAGTATAGGTTCTAAATGTGAACCCAGTGTGTAGAGATTCTGAAAAGAATCCCGACCTTTATTAATATATTCTAAAAGGAAAAGAAAAATACCATGAAAATTCAAATGCCGGAAGATGTAAAATATATATTGGAGCAATTAAATCAGGCAGGATATGAAGCCTATGCAGTAGGCGGATGTGTAAGGGATTCTGTTTTGGGAAGGGTGCCGGATGATTGGGATATTACCACAGCTGCTAAACCGGAAGAAATAAAGCGGATTTTCCTCAAAACTATAGATACGGGGATTCAGCATGGTACGGTAACGATAATGCTTCATCATACAGGGTATGAAGTGACCACGTATCGGATTGACGGAGAGTATGAGGACAGCCGCCATCCTAAAGAGGTCATTTTTACCTCTGATTTATTGGAAGATTTAAAACGCCGGGATTTTACCATAAATGCCATGGCATATAATCACAGGGAAATGGAAAATGGGGAGGAAAAAGAAGGCGGCACAAAATATCAGGGGTTAGTAGATGCTTTTGGGGGAATGGATGATATTAACAAAAAGATAATCCGATGTGTGGGAAACCCCAAATTTCGATTTGAAGAAGATGCCCTTCGTATGATGCGGGCAGTTCGTTTTTCTGCTCAATTGGGATATGAGATAGAAGAAGAAACGGCCAGGGCAATTGAGATGCTTTCTTTAAATTTAAAAAATATCAGTGCAGAAAGAATACAGGTGGAATTTACCAAGCTGCTTATTTCTGACCATCCTGACTATTTAAGAAAAGCTTATGAACTGGGGTTGACGAAGGTATTCTTTCCGGAATTTGATGATGCCATGAAGACGGAACAGAACAATCCTCATCACAGCTATAGTGTAGGAGAACACATGCTTCATTCTCTGCAATATGTAGGAGGAGATAAAGTACTTCGTCTTGCCATGATTCTTCATGATATTGCAAAACCAATAATGAGGATTACAGGAGAGGATGGGGTAGACCATTTTTATGGACATCCCGAAAAGGGAGAAGAAATGGCACGTAAGATTCTTCGCAGACTTCGTTTTGATAATGATACCATAGGAAAAGTATGTAAACTGGTAAAATATCACGATAAAAAACTGTCATTAGAGCCTGCAAAATTACGGAAAGCAATTGTAGAAATCGGTCCACAACTTTTTCCTCTGCTTTTGGAGGTAAAAAAAGCAGACATGATGGCACAAAGTACCTATAAAAGAGAAGAAAAAGAGAAAGAATGGGAAGCACTGCAAAAGCAGTATCATAAGATTTTGGAAAAGGGGGATTGTCTTACCTTAAAAGAGCTGGCGGTTACAGGAAAAGATTTGATTGCTATGGGAAGGAAGCCGGGAAAAGAATTAGGGGAGACTTTACAGAGATTATTTTTGTATGTATTAGAGAATCCGGAGAAAAACAACAAGCAGGATTTGCTTAAAATTTTAGAATAACAGGAAGCAGACAGACAGCCGATTTTATAAAGATGTCATATTATTTTTACCCCTTTCATAGGATAGGATATAATTAATCGGTCCGGGAATGTGGAGGGAAACATAGTGAATGACAGAGCGCTGGCGGTCTTAGAAAAATATGACATTGAGGTGCTTCGTTCCTGGAAGGGGCGGGGCGCCATTCTATGTGAAACAAAAACAGGAATTAAGATTTTAAGAGAATATAAAGGAAGTCCGGAAAGACTTTTGACGCAGCAGAAGATTTTGGATAAAATTGAAGAAAAAGGATTTTTTGATAAAGAAAAGATAATTCCTACAAAAGAGGGAGAATTGCTGGTAAAAGACGAAGATATGAATACTTATCACCTGAAGGAATATTCAGGAGGCAAAGAATGTAATTTAAAAGAAGCACAGGAAAGCTGTAAAGCCATAGAAAATCTGGCCTTATTACATAATGCCATGGAGCTGCCGGACTTTGTTAAGGAAGAAAATTTGCGGCCTTTTTCTTTACCGGAAGAATTTGAAAAGCATAATCGGGAACTTAGAAAAGTACGAAAATATTTAAAAGAGAAAAAACAAAAAAACGATTTTGAATATTTTTTATATCAAAACTATACTTGCTTTTTAGAGAAAGCAGAAAAAATTCTGGAAGAGGTAAAAGGTCGGCCGGAATTGTTTTCTATAGAAAAACTGCAGAAACAGGGAACCATCTGTCATGGAGATTTTCAACATCATAATACGATTCTGTCCGAAGGGCGGGTATATATCATTAATTTTGATAAATATATTTTGGATAATCCAATGAGAGATTTTTGTCTTTTCTTCCGAAAAATGATGGAAAAAAATAGTTGGTCCATAGAATTGGGACAGTATATTTTACAAAGATATGAAGCAAAAAGATTTGTTTCAGAAGAAGACCGGTATCAATTATATTATAGGTTAAGTTATCCTGAAAAATTCTGGAAGCTGGTGAATTTTTATTACAATACACCTAAAGTATGGATTCCCTCAAAAAATATGGAAAAATTAGATAAAATGTTAAAACAGGAAGAAGAAAAAAATATATTCCTGGAGTGGAATTTAAAGGAATGGGTATTGCATAAAAGTAAAACTGGTCATTATAATAGGGGATAGAAATAACACCATAAGAATGGAGAAGATATGTACAAAAGCAGATTACATAAAAAAATATGTATGATTCTTGGTTTGTTAATTTTGGTTGTTCTGTCAGGCTGTAACGAACCGAAGATACAGGAAACGGTAAAGACACAGGAAGAAAAAGTGAAAATTGTTCCCGGAGCATATGATAGTGAGGATACTGCTATTGTAATTGCAAAACAGGAAAAGCAAAAGAAAATAACTTTTTTCAATCTGGCCAAAAAGAAGAATTATACTTTAAATTACGACGGAACCACAAAATTTATGGATAAATATGGTTCTGCGATTGTAGTAGAGCAGTTGGAAGAAGGAGAGGTTGTAGAACTACAGTTTTTAAAGGGGGAGAAGCTTTTGACTTCTCTTACTGCGTCGCCGGATATCTGGACCATGAGCGGAATTTCCAAATATGAATTGGATTTATCCGCAGGCAGAATTAAAATTATGGACGAATATTATACCATAGATGAAAATACAATAGTTATTTCTCAGGGAAAACAGGTAGATTTTTTGGATATCAATGCCTGGAACAGTATAAAGATAAAAGGGGCAGAACATAAGATTTATAGCATCAGTATAGAAAAAGGACATGGATATCTTCGTCTGGAAAATGACGAATATTTTGTCGGCGGCTGGATAGAAGTAGGGCAGAAGATTATACAGAAAATAGAAGAAGATATGCTTTTGACAGTTCCTGAGGGTACTTATGAAGTATATTTATCTCATGAAGGTATTGAAGGAACTAAAGAAGTAAAAATCAGTCGGAATCAGGAAACACTTTTAGATGTAGGGGATTTAAAAAAGGATGATCTCATAAAATATGGAACTCTTATTTTTACATTAGAGCCATCTACGGCAAAAGTATATATAGATGGAAAAGCGGTAGATACTTCAAGGACTGTAAGAGTCACCTATGGTCTGCATCAGATTATGGTAAAAGAAGAAGGCTATGAGACGGTGATTCAATATATCCGGGTTACAGAAAACAGTGCTAATGTCGCGGTAACTTTGGAGGAGGAAAAAGAATATTCAGTATCGGAAAATTCAGTAAGTTCCGCGGTGACATCGACGCCGGTTACCAATCCTTCTGTCAGCCAAAATACCACAGATACGGGAAGCAATACTTCCCAGAATACCAATACGGAAACCGGCTCCACAGCATCCGGTTCAGCATCTGATTCAGCTTCCACAGGCTATAAAGTAAGCATTGTATCTCCCCAGGGGGCAGAGGCGTATGTAAATGGCAATTATGTAGGAATCATTCCAACCAGTTTTAGGAATAAGGCCGGCAGCTATGAAATCATTGTAAGAAAGAGCGGTTATACTACCAGAAGTTATACAATTCAGATTGAGGATGAAGATAAAGACATTAGTTTTTCTTTTTCTGATTTAACTCCAATTGAATAAAAGGGTGGCGCAAGTGCGTATAATTCAAGGAAAATAGGCAAAAATAACTTGACAAGCAATATAAAAGAGATTATATATAGATGTAGACGTTTTTTGGCGTACTAACAGTAAGTTAGAGGAGGAGTTCACAAATGAACAAAACAGAATTGGTAGCAGCTATGGCTGAACAGGCTGGATTATCTAAAAAAGATGCAGAAGCAGCTTTAAAAGCATTTACAGATGTAGTAGCAAATGAATTAAAAGAAAATGGTAAAGTACAGTTAGTTGGATTTGGTACTTTTGAAGTTTCTGAAAGAGCAGCAAGAGAAGGAAGAAATCCTCAGACTGGTGAAACAATGACTATTGCAGCTTCTAAGGCTCCTAAATTCAAAGCAGGAAAAGCTTTAAAAGATTTAGTTAACGCATAAGTTAATTCAGGATGAATATCAAGGGGGAGGTGCTTCACGATTAGGTGCAGCACCCTTTTTTGTTTTAGGGTTATGTATGAAAGGAAAGTGAAAATGAGATTAGATAAATATTTAAAAGTTTCACGATTGATAAAAAGAAGGACCATTGCAAATGAAGCCTGTGATGCAGGAAGAGTCTTGGTTAATGAGAAACCGGCAAAAGCATCCGTAAATGTGAAAACGGGTGATATTATTACGATTCAGTTCGGAAATAAGGAAGTAAAAGTAGAAGTTCTGGATGTACAGGAAACGGTAAAGAAGGAAGAAGCAAAAGAACTCTTCCGCTATCTGTAATATTTCATAAGCTTCTTTCATATGATTAAAAGAAATAACTTATATGAGGAGAATCTGTGGAAGAATTAAATACCATCAATCAAGGTCAGCATAAAATGATAATGCTAAATCGAAAAAACTGTTCACTGACAGGCATTGTAGATGTGATTGCTTTTGATGAAAAAGAAGTAATACTGGAAACCAAGATGGGGGCGCTTCTAATAAAAGGAGAAGATTTACATATAAAACGTCTTACCCTGGAGCAGGGAGAAGTAGATGTGGAAGGCAGGATTGATTCTTATATTTATTCAGGTCAAAAAGATGCTGCAGGCAGAAATGAATCCTTTTTTGCAAGACTTTTTAAATAAAGGGTGTCCATGGTATCAAGTGTATATTGGGAATGGGAATTTTTGTTAGTGAGCATCCGAATGGGGATGAAACTGGTTATCATTTATGATGGAATCAGAGTCTTTCGGATGATAGTACCTCATCATGATTTTTTTGTCTCCCTGGAGGATTTGTTTTTTTGGAGTTATGCTACCATTATGATTTTTGAAATGCAGCTCGGGCAAAGTGATGGAGTGTTAAGAGGATTTTCCATATTGGGAATGCTGTTGGGTATGTTATTATATAATAAACTGTTAGGTGAATTTTTAATTGGTCTTTTTAAGAAAGGTATTTCATTTATAAAAAGACGGTTGACGGAGATTAAAAAACTGTTTAAGATGAAGTTATGTAAACAGAGAGTTGCTTTTACAGATAACAGGAGCGAAGATGACGAAAAGAAGAATCAGGGTAAGAAAAAAGAAGCAGAATAGTCTGGCAATGTTATTGGTAATTATGGTAGTGCTGGTCATGATGGTTGTAGTTGCAGTTAACAATCACCAGTTAAAAGAAAAGCTGGCAGCATATCAGGAGAAGGAAAAAACACTGACAGAGCAAATTGAGGCGGAAAAAGAACGAACAAAAGAAATAGAAGAATTTGAAAAGTATACAGAAACGAAAAAATACATAGAAGATGTGGCAAGAGAAAAATTAGGACTGGTCTATGAAGATGAAATTATCATACAGACAGAGGAAGATTAAAAAAGTTGTAAATTTATTTGCAACTTTTTTATTTTTCCTGCCACCCTTTGACAAATATTTTAAAGAAAGAAGAGTATAATCCTTCCCATATAAAATGTAAGTATCTGTCATGGAAGGAGAAGTCATGATGCAAAAGGCCATGTTTAAAGAAGATAAGACACCGCTTTGGTTACAGTATGAGAAAAGAAGAGTGAAAGAGTGTGCAGGAACTTTACATAATCTGGCAAGTGCGTTTTTGACAGAAGAAGAGGAAATTGAAGAAGAAAAAAACAGACAAAATCTATTTCTAAAAAGACGATTAAAAGAAGACAGGGTTTTGATTGCAGACCACTTAAAGGAAATGGCAAATCTGATGCAGAAGGTATCGGAAGAGAAGGTACGTCTGATTCGTCTTGATGCCAAAAGGCAGAAACAGATGGCAAAAATGCTTTTTTTAGAAGGATTAATACTGGAAGATTTTTATATGTTGGAAAAAGAAGATAAAAGGAAAGAAATTCTTTTAAGAATATATCAAAATAATCTTTCGGGAAAAAGCAAATATTATACCACAGAGGAAGTGGCAGCCTTTTTGTCTGTGTTTTTAAATTTGAGACTGGTTCCGTCTCTGAATACCCCATTTTTTATTACGGACAAGCCGGAGAATTTTTGTTTTGAAGAAGATACCAGATACATGGTATTAACCGGTTATGCAAAGATAACGAAACAGGGAGAAAAAATATCCGGGGACAATTATGTGTTTTTTGAATCCCCAGAAAAGAAATTTCATGGTATTTTATCTGATGGAATGGGTTCCGGTGAGAAGGCATGTGAAGAAAGTGAAGCGGTCATTGATTTGGCAGAACGATTTTTGGAGGGCGGATTTTCTCAGGAACTGACTGCTAAAATGATCAATGACACACTTTTGGTAAGTGGAGAAGGAAAAAATATGTCTACCTTAGATTTGTGCAGTATTGATTTGTATACTGCAAAAGCCTGGTTTTTAAAGGTAGGTGCAGCCTATGGTTTTTTGAAAAGAGACAGCTATGTAGAAAAAATACCCTCTATCAGTCTGCCTTTAGGAGTGTTTTATGACTTGGAAATGAATGAATATACAAAACAGCTTCTGGATGGAGATTATGTATTTTTATTTAGTGACGGCATTCTGGATTATTTTTATGGAAAAGAGGGAGAGGAATTTTTGAAGGAAACCATAGCCCAGATTCCTTATAAACGACCTGCGGAAATGGCAGGTCATGTTATGAAGCATGCCATAGCGGCATCTAAGGGAAATGTAAAAGATGATATGACGGTTTTAGTCATGGGAATCTGGGAAAACATAGAGCAAGATTGATTTTATCCCTATAATTATGATACTATCTTTATGAATGTAAAGAAAATTACAGGATACGCAAAAGAAAGATAAAGGAAACGGTTCAGAATGGTTTCTAGGGTAATGTCCTTTATGGAAAAATATAACATGATATCGGAAGGTGATTTGGTGGCAGCAGGTGTATCCGGTGGAGCGGATTCCTTATGCCTTCTTTTCATGCTCTTAGAATATCAGAAAAAGGTGCCTTTTCAATTAGTTGTGGTACATGTGAATCATTTGATTCGTAAAGAAGCTTTTTCGGATGCCTTATTTGTTAGAAAAATCTGTGAACAGGAAAAAATTCCTTTTTATTTAAAAGAAGAAAAGGTAGAAGAACTTGCCCAAAGAGAACATCTTTCTGAGGAAGAAGCCGGAAGGAAAGTCCGATATGAAGCTTTTGAAGAAGCTTTAAATCTATATGGGAAAAAGCAAACCCAGACAGGAAAGATTGCCGTAGCCCATCATCAGGGGGATTCTGCAGAAACGTTGCTTTTTCATTTGTTTCGTGGTACCGGAATCTATGGTATGACGGGAATTGTGCCTGTAAATGGGAAGATTATCCGCCCTTTATTAACCTGCAGCCGGGAAGAAATTGAAGATTTCCTACGAAAGAGAAAACAGAAATGGTGTATAGATTACACCAATGAAGAAGATACTTATACCAGAAATAAAATCCGCCATCATATTTTAGAGTATGCCACCAAAGAGATTAATGACAAAGCCATACAGCATGCAGCGGGAGCGGCTTTGCAGATGACTCTTTTAAGGGAATATTTGGAAGGTGAAATGGAGAAGATGGCTTCTAAAGCAGCAAACATATCCGAAAATGCTGTTCAGGTGGATATTGGAAAATGGAAAACATATCCTCATTTTTTACAAAGTCAGTTTGTACTGTGGTCTTTGAATAAAGTAGCACCGGGAAGAAAGGATATCTCTGAGGAACATATCCGGGCAGTTTGCAGCATAGCTGATAAATTTGGCAGTAAACGACTGGATTTGCCGGGAAATCTGGAAGCGGTAAAAGAATATAACATTTTGTGGATAAGAAGAAAAGAAAAGAAACAAAATGTGGATTTTTCGGAAATAAAACTGCATCAGGAAGGAGAATATTTTCTGGAAGACGGAAGTATTTTGGAAATATCCATTTTAGATGCAGAGCAAGTGAAAGTAATTGAAGAAAAAAGATATACGAAATACTTTGATTATGATAGAATAAGAAGTTGTTTAAGCTTGCGTATGAGACAGGCGGGAGATTATTTGACCATGAATGACAAGGGACAGAAAAAAACCTTAAAAGAATATTTTATAAATGAAAAGGTGCCTTCGTCCATGCGTTATAAAATCCCTGTGATAGCAGAAGAAAATCATGTTTTATGGATTGTAGGATATCGTATCAGCGCATATTATAAAGTAACAAAAGAAACCAGAAAAATTATACAAATGACCCTACGGAGGAAGGAACATGTCAGAGAGAATTAGTGTATTGTTATCAGAAGAAGAAGTGGATAAGAGAATTAAAGAAATTGGAGAACAGATTACAAAGGAGTATGCAGGAAAAGAAATTCATCTGATTTGTGTATTAAAGGGTGGTGTTTTCTTTATGTGTGAACTTGCAAAAAGAATTAATATTCCTGTTTCCATGGATTTTATGGCAATTTCCAGTTATGGTGATGATACCAAATCCAGCGGTATTATCAGAATTGTGAAGGACCTTGACCAGTCTATTACGGGAAAAGACGTATTAGTAGTTGAGGATATTGTGGATTCCGGAAGAACGTTAAGCTATCTGTTGGAAATGTTAAAAGACAGGAAACCAAATAGTTTAAAGTTATGTACGTTACTGGACAAGCCGGATAGAAGAGTTATAGACGTGAATGTAGACTATACCGGATTTAAGATTCCGGATGAATTTGTAGTAGGTTATGGATTAGATTATGCACAGAAATATAGAAATCTTCCCTTTATCGGTATTGTGCATTTGGATGAGGAATAATTAGGAGGCTTTTTGTGGGTAAAAACGGAAAAGGATTTAATTTTAGTTTCTTTCTTATATTAGGATTTATGCTGCTTATGATGTATGTCAGCAGTATGAATATACAGGAAGAAGTCTATACCAATGGAAATTTAATAACGGATTTGGCTGCAGGAAATGTCAGCAGTGTTACCATTCAGCCTAATGAGCAGACACCAACCGGTTCTGTAAGAGTAGTATTGAAGGGGGGAAGCAGTAAGACTCTTTATGTTACGGATGTGAATGAACTGCAGGATACCCTGGCTTTATACGATATAGACCCGGTGGTAAAAGATATCCCAAAGGAGAGCTGGTTTTCAGAATATGGGATGCCCCTTCTGCTGGCGCTGGGAGTGGGAATGCTGGTCCTTTATATGATGAATGGACAGGCCGGCGGCGGTGGAAATGCAAAAATGATGAATTTTGGCAAAAGCCGTGCAAAAATGACAAATGGATATGATAAGATAAATTTAGACAGTGTGGCAGGATTAAAAGAAGAAAAAGAAGAATTAGAAGAAATTGTAGAATTTTTAAAAGAGCCGTCAAAATTTACGAAAGTAGGAGCTAGGATTCCCAAAGGTGTTTTGCTGGAGGGACCTCCGGGAACCGGTAAGACTTTGCTTGCAAAAGCAGTGGCAGGAGAGGCTAATGTGCCTTTCTTTAGCATTTCCGGTTCGGATTTTGTAGAAATGTTTGTAGGTGTTGGAGCCTCCAGAGTAAGAGATTTGTTTGAGGATGCCAAGAAAAATGCTCCATGTATCGTATTTATTGATGAAATTGATGCTGTAGCCAGACGGCGTGGAACCGGTATGGGCGGTGGCCATGATGAAAGGGAACAGACTTTAAACCAGCTTTTAGTAGAGATGGATGGTTTTGGTGTGAACGAGGGCATTATAGTGATGGCGGCAACCAACCGTGTAGATATTTTAGACCCGGCCATTCTTCGCCCGGGACGTTTTGACCGTAAAGTTACGGTAGGTGTTCCTGATGTAGGCGGAAGAGAAGAAATTTTAAAGGTGCATGCGAAGAACAAACCTTTAGGTGAAGATGTAGATTTAAAACAGATTGCCCAGACAACTGCAGGATTTACCGGTGCAGATTTGGAAAATCTTTTAAATGAAGCAGCCATTCAGGCAGCAAAAGAGGACAGAGCCTATTTAAAACAGGAAGATATTAAAAAATCTTTTATTAAAGTAGGAATCGGTTCTGAAAAGAAGAGCCGTATTGTCAGCGAAAAAGATAAGAAAATCACAGCATACCATGAGGCTGGTCATGCGATTCTGTTTCATGTACTGCCGGATGTGGGATCGGTCTATACGGTTTCTATCATTCCTACAGGAATTGGGGCAGCAGGCTATACCATGCCTCTTCCTGAAAAAGATGAAATGTTTATGACAAAGAAAAGAATGCTTCAGGAAATTAAAGTTTCTCTTGGCGGCCGGATTGCAGAGGAAATTATATTTGATGATATTACTACCGGAGCTTCCAGTGATATTAAAAAAGCGACTCAGACAGCCCGAAGGATGGTAACCCGCTATGGTATGTCTGACAATATTGGTGTCATTAATTATGATGATGAGGGAGACGAAGTGTTTATAGGACGTGACTTAGCTCATGCCAAGAGTCATAGTGAATATATCAATGGAGAAATTGATAAAGAAGTAAAAATGATCATTGATGAATGTTACAATGATGCGAAGAAAATCATTATGGAGTATCGGGACGTTTTGGATAAATGTGCGAAGCTTCTTCTGGAAAAAGAAAAGATTACCAAAGATGAGTTTGAAGATTTGTTTGTGTAAATTTAACAAAAATCAATGTATAAATTTGTAAATTTTGTGCAAGCTTTGCATTTACCATTTTTAGGTGCTCTGTTATTATACTACTTGTAACCCCCCAATACATTATATAGTTTTTTGCTATACCCCATAAGAAAGAAATACCTTCTCTAAGAAGGACAGCAATCCCCTTGCTGTCCTTTTTTCTGTCCTTTTTTTCTTATTTTTCGAGGTTCTTTACAGTTGCATAAACGGCTGTTTTTTTTTATAATAAGTGTGGTTTAAATGGAAAAAGAAATGAGGATATTTTATGCCTGAACTAAAACATCTCACAAAGAGAGAACAACAGCATTATTACATGAATAGTATGCGGCCGATATTGGATAAAAAGGCTTTATATAGTGATACAACAGAAGAATATCTGATTCCGTCAGAACCGAATCCTTATACAGAGATTGTAATAAGGTTTCGGGCAGCAAAGAATAATATTGACAATGTATATTTTGTCTGTAAAGGACAAAAGAACCTGATGTTAAAAGCATATTCGGATGATTTATTTGATTATTATGAAATAGAATATCAGCTGGATAATGAAAAAATCACGTACTATTTTGAAATAAAAGCAGGGCAATTAGTCTGTTATTTTGATATGCGTGGGGTAGCGAAAAAAGCGGAAGCGACATATGAATTTGTGGTGATTCCTGGATTTAAGACACCCAAATGGGCTAAGGGAGCCGTAATCTACCAGTTATATGTGGATCGTTTCTGTAACGGAGATAAAAAGAATGATGTACTGACCAATGAATATATGTACATAGGAGATAAGGTACATCGGGTAGAGGATTGGAACCAGAATCCTCAAGTTATGGATGTTAGAAATTTTTATGGCGGAGATTTGCAGGGGGTCATGGATAAGCTGGATTATCTGCAGGATTTAGGGATTGATGCGATTTATTTTAATCCTTTGTTTGTCTCCCCTTCCAATCATAAATACGATATTCAGGATTATGATTATATCGATCCCCATATTGGTAAGATAGTTTATGATGAAGGGGAACTGTTGCGGGATGACCAGACAGAGAACAAAGATGCAAGCCGCTATATTAACCGGGTAACGGATAAAAGAAATCTGGAAGCCAGCAATCAGTTGTTTATTCGTTTGGTAGAAGAAGCGCATAAACGCGGCATCAAGGTGATTATAGACGGAGTTTTTAACCATTGTGGTTCTTTTAATAAATGGCTGGATAGAGAGCGCATATATGAAAATGCGGATGGTTACCAGAAAGGTGCCTATGTGGAGAAAGACAGTCCGTACAAAGATTATTTTCAATTTTACGATGAAAATCAATGGCCTTATAATGGAAGTTATGATGGCTGGTGGGGACATGATACCCTGCCAAAGTTAAATTATGAGAAGTCCAGAGCTTTGTATGATTATATTTTATATATAGCAAGAAAGTGGGTATCCCCTCCTTATAATGTAGACGGATGGAGATTAGATGTAGCTGCAGATTTGGCTCATTCGTCAGAATTTAATCATAAATTCTGGAAAGATTTTCGTAATACCGTAAAATCAGCAAATCCCAATGCTTTAATTCTTGCAGAGCATTATGGGGACCCATCTGAATGGCTGCAGGGAAATCAATGGGATACGGTAATGAATTATGACGCTTTTATGGAGCCTGTTACCTGGTTTTTAACAGGAATGCAGAAGCATAGTGATGATTTCAGAGGGGATATGCTGGGAAATGCAGATAATTTCTGGGGAGCAATGCAGTATCATACCACGCATTTTGCAATGCCATCTTCTCAGGTTGCCATGAATGAGTTATCTAATCATGATCATTCCCGTTTTTTAACAAGAACAAATCATGTAGTAGGCCGAATTAACAATCTGGGATGGGAAGCAGCAAATCAGGGAGTAAATAAAGCGGTTATGCGAGAAGCGGTTTTATGCCAGATGACATGGCTTGGTGCTCCTACGATTTATTATGGTGATGAAGCCGGTGTCTGTGGCTTTACGGATCCGGATAACAGAAGAACCTATCCATGGGGCAGAGAAGATAAAGAGATGATTGCTTTTCATAAATCCATGATTCGGATTCATAAAGAAAATCGCGAATTTATAGATGGTTCCATTAAATTTGTATTGTCTGAGCCCAACGTCATTGCCTACGGAAGAATGAGAAAGGGTGAGGCTTCTCTGATTGTAATCAATAATGGGGAAGAAACCATTACAAAGGATATTTCGGTATGGTATCTGGGAGTTCCCATGGAAGCTGTCATGGAGCA
The DNA here is from genome assembly GCA_964610665.1 of uncultured Lachnospiraceae bacterium. Classification (GTDB taxonomy): domain Bacteria; phylum Bacillota; class Clostridia; order Lachnospirales; family Lachnospiraceae; genus SFDP01. The sequence continues at coordinate 257 of CAZSWC010000027.1, read as the reverse complement.
GTTAATGCTTACCACTGCGGATGGCTATGTGGATGAAATAAAGGAACATATGGTAATTGCAGGAAGGATACGGGTACAATTGCCGAAGACATCTGCCATTGTGTTAAAATACCGCAAAATTTCAAGAAAAAAGTTCTTGCAATTTGAATAACAGTATGTTATAAATTTATATTGTCAGGTCTTGGAAAATAGGACCTTGTAAATGGATGGATTCCCGAGTGGCCAAAGGGGGCAGACTGTAAATCTGTTGGCACCGC